>NZ_JCAWFG010000018.1:0-30535 GCF_059740505.1 Camelimonas sp. FR25
ACTTCTGCACACCCCTCTGCCCGAAGCGCGCCCCTTGAGGGCCGCGCCGTCGTCCGCTGGCGACGCGCTGAAGCGTCGTCGGGCGAATGCAACGGCAGGACACGGGGCGCTGGCGTCACGACAGGCGGCGCCCGCGCAGCCTTGTGGCCATGTGCGCAGGCGTTGGGCGCCAGGTGCGCGCAGGCCCATGCCGGGCGCGCGCCGCCGCGCCGCCGCCATTTATTCGACCTGCCCCTTTCAGTGTGCCCGCCCCTCGGCGTGTGCCCCCGGCGGTTGGCGCTAACGCGTGCACCGTTCGCCCGTTGCAGATTTTCCCTCACCACCCCCGATCGTGCGAGTCGCGTGCATGCAGCATAAGTTTCACAGTCCAGCGAAAGCCATGAATTTCACCGGAGAGCGCTTTGTCAGCGCGCTCACTGGCGGCATTCAGCATACACACCATCATCGCTATCTGGCGGCGATGCAGTTGTGCGCTGGCAAGCATGTCCTTGATGTTGCGTGCGGCGAGGGCTACGGCGCCGCGCTGATCGGAGACTGCGCCGCGTCCGTCGTTGGCGTTGATGTCGACAGGGACACAGTCCAGTTCGCCAGGGACTGCTATGGTCGGGACGGCGTCAGCTTTATGGAGGCCTCGGCGGAAAGCCTGCCGTTTCCCGATGACACGTTCGATGTCGTGGTCTCGTTTGAAACAATCGAGCATCTGCGCGATGCAGAGAGGTTTCTGGATGAGGTCAGGCGGGTGCTCAAAGCCGATGGCGTGCTGGTCATCTCGTCGCCAAACAAGAACATCTATTCGGGCAAGGATGGTTACGATAACCCGTTCCATGTGCCTGAGCTGACGCCTGCGGAATTCAGGGAAATTCTTGACGCGCGCTTCAAATTTATCGAGTTTTACGCGCAAGAGCGCGTGACGGGCAGCATTGTGGCGCCCATGGAACGGTTGGCCCCGCCCGCGCTGTGGGAGACGGCGGACGGCCAGTCCTACACGCTGACAACAACGACCGAAAATCCAAGATATATCATTGCGATTGCGTCGCATTCCGCCCTGGATGTCAATATCGGCTCGGTTCTGACCCATACGACGTACGCCAGCAAGACGTCTGAGCATCTGGCCTATTACAAGAAGAAATACGAGGAACTGCAGCGGCAGCGCGCTGAGGTTGATCGTGTGCGCCAACAGGCAATGGATGTGTTGAAGCAACGGCTTGCAACTGTTCAGACAGACGTGGCGGGCGTCAGAAAAAGCCTCAAGGACGTTGAGGGCGCGGTGATCAGGCAGGTCGCCGATGTGCATCAACGCCAATGGCAGCAACTGGTTGAACTTGGCGAACGCCAGGCATCAGCGGCCGAGCGCGGAAAACCGCTCGAAGCCTTCGCCCAGGAGGCGTTGTTTCCAGCATTCTACGCGTTGCGTTATGCGAAGCTGCGCGTCAAATCCATCCTGTGGTGGGTGCTTCTGCGCAGGAATACGTTCCAGTATGCGGCGCAGGTGTCTGCCGCCAGCACCGAGGGCTTCGCCGACTATGTGCGCCACCAGGAGGCGCGCCGGGCCGCGCGCAAGCGTCTGCTCGTTGGACGGCTGAAGCACCCCCTGTCGCGCGAGAAAAGGGCCGCGTGGCATGCCGCTGAGGCGCAAGCGTTTCACGCAACGCGCGACGATGCGGTTGACCAGACCGTCGCGGACGCGGCCTTGCCCGAGGGGAACCGGGTTGACGCTGACCTGTTTGGTGAATGGATTGGCAATGCGGTTAAGCCTGCGCCGCACGATGAGCACCGTGTGCTGAACCAGGCCCGGATCGGCAAGGCCGCGGCAGGCGAGGCCCGGCTCGTCGCCTATTATCTGCCCCAGTTCCATCCAATCCCGGAGAACGACCAATGGTGGGGGGCCGGGTTTACCGAGTGGCGTAATGTGGCGCGGGCGTTCCCGATCTTCGAGGGCCATTATCAACCGCGTGTTCCGGGTGAACTCGGCTATTACGATCTTCGCGTTCCAGATGTGATGCGACGTCAGGTCGAACTGGCGACCCACCACGGCATCGCCGCGTTCTGCTTCCACTTCTATTGGTTTGCCGGCAAAACCCTGCTGGAACTCCCAATCCGGGCCTTTCATGAAGACAAGGCGCTGGACATGCAGTTCTTCCTGTCCTGGGCCAATGAGAACTGGTCGCGGCGGTGGGATGGCAGCGAAAGCGAGGTGTTGATCGCGCAGGATCACTCGCTCGAAGACTCCCGCAATTTCCTTGAGCACATTCGCCCCTATCTGGAGGATGCGCGCTATTTCAGGATCGATGGAAAGCCGGTTCTCTCCGTCTATCGACCCAGCATCATCCCTGATCTTGAGGAGACGGTGCGCGAATGGCGTCGGCTGGCGCAGAGCTGGGGCTTCCCTGGCCTGTATCTGATCGCGACCAACGCATTCGGCTTCAAGGATTATGAGGCGTTTGGCTTCGACGCCCTGTCGGAGTTCCCGCCCCATTGTGTGGGAGCGAAAGATATCCAGCCGGAAATGGCGGTGTCTGCAGTGCGCAAGTCTGGCCGTGTTCGCCGCTACGACGAGATCGTCGAGAACATGATTGACCGCCCTTACAGTGATGGCGTGGTGCATCCAGGCGTCATGATGGGCTGGGATAACTCGGCCCGGAAGCCCGATTGGGGTGACGTTATTCACGACGCGACGCCATCCCTGTTCAGGAACTGGCTGGAGGACTCGCTGGACAGGGCGTCGCGTCACGCGCCTGAGGAGCGTCTTGTCTTTGTCAACGCCTGGAACGAATGGGCGGAGGGCACCTATCTCGAGCCTGACGCGCGCTTTGGCTATGCTTACCTTGCGGCTTGCGCTGATACCCTCTGGTCGCGACGCTACGGCGATGTCACCCGTCCTGTCGCGGTGGAGGGCCGCAGAGCCGGCGCCGCCGGTCGTCCGCGCATTCTGGTGTGCGGGCATCATGCTGGCGCCGCAGTGTTCGGTGGCGAGCGGTCGCTCCTCGACGTGTTGCGCGCCCTGGCTGCTGCTGAATACCATGTGACTGTCGCGCTGCCGGAAGCGCCTGCCGCGGGATATCTGGAGCAGATCCTCGGGTTGTGCGATGCGTTTCTGGTCCTGCCCTACCGGCGTTGGCATGAGGGGGGACAGACATCCCTCGACGGCGTTGCAGACATTGTTGCGGTGATACGGGAGCGGGGCATCGATCTGGTGTACGCCAATACCGGCATGTTGCGCGGCCCACTCGAGGCTGCGCGCTACTGCAACATTCCATCGATCGTGCATCTCAGGGAGCTGATGCAGCACGATGTTCAGCTGCAGAATGGCGCTGGCGTGGATGGCGATGGGGTGACGGAAATCCTTGCGCGTTCAGCCGACGCCATCGTGGCCAATTCGGTCGCGACGCGGGCCAGTCTTGGCGCTGGCGCAGTCGCGACCACTGTGCCGAACGTCATTGATCTGGCGCCCTTCGCCAGCATTCCGGCGCGCGACGCAACCAATGTTGTGTTCGGCATGATCAGCAGCAATTTGCACAAGAAGGGTGTCAGTGACCTCATCGCGGTGGCTCGCCACTTCGAAATCACCAATCCGGACGTGTCTTTCGAGATTATCGGGCCGGTGACTGGCGAGGCGGTCAGGCAATACGCTGATGAGCCGGCGTTGTTGCCCGGCAATGTCAGGCTGGTCGGCTATCTGGATCGTCCCGAGGATATCTATACAAGGCTGGACGTGGTGATGAACCTGTCCTGGTTCCAGGAGTCGTTCGGCCGCACGGTGCTTGAAGGGATGGCCGCAGGGCGGCCCGTGATCGCCTACGACTGGGGGGCGCTGCCCGAGCTGGTGGTGAATGGTGAAACCGGGCTGCTTGTTCCCTACAGGGATATCGCAGCGGTATGCGCCGCCGTGGAGAAAATGCTGGACAGGACGTTCAGGCAGGCATGCGGGCGGCACGGCGCTGCGCGCGCGATCCAGCTCAACAATTTTGAACACTACGCAACCGGGATTGACCAGGCCGTCACGACGAGCCTGAACATGACGCGGGTGGGGGACAGGGCCGCCGCATCAGGCGCCGCCAGCGTCGATATCGTGGTCTGTGTTCACAACGCGCTGGCCGACGTCAGGGTCTGCCTTCAGTCGGTGATCGCGCAGCGGGAACTGGACGCGCGCGTGATCGTGGTCGATGACGGTTCCGATGAGGAAACCAGGCAGTGCCTGGTCGGTCTTGCAGCAGACCATGCGTTCATCTCGGTGCACAGGAACGATGTCGCCCTGGGTTATACGCGCGCCGCGAACATGGGCGCGGCGGCCAGCGACGCCGACGTCATCATCTTCCTGAACAGTGACACCATTGTCACCAGCGGCTGGGCGCGCAAGCTGGTCGCCGCATTGCACCATGATGACAGGACGGCGATCGTGGGGCCGCTGTCGAACGCGGCGAGCTACCAGTCCGTTCCGGGCATTGTTGGTCAGGACGGTCAATCCGCCATCAATGTCCTGCCGCCGGGGCTCACGCCTGACGACGTAAACGCCGCCCTGGAGGCGTTCGACGATGGGACGCCCGTCTGCGCGCCGCTCGTGCACGGCTTCTGTTTTGCGGTCCGGCGCACGGCGTGGGACGCCATCGGCGTCTTCGACGCAGACGCCTTCCCGCGTGGGTTTGGTGAAGAGAACGACTATTGCTTCCGCGCGGTGAACAAGGGTTATGCCCTCCGCATCGCCACCAACACTTACATTCACCACGCCAAATCGAAGAGCTATTCCCCAGAGCGTCGCCTGCCCCTCGTGGAGCAGGCGCAGGTCGTTCTGGTGGAGCGCTATGGCGCCCGGCGCATCGATGAGGTTGTGGCGCTGCTGGAAAACCAGCCCCGTCTCGTCCAGATCCGCCAGCATGTCGGCGATTTGTTTGACCGTCATGGCGAGATGAATGCAGAAGATTGCGGCGGCGTCGACGTGTCGGTGGCCCGCAGCGCGTGAGCAGTTCGGCCGGCGCAGACGCTGACGCTTCCGCGATCTGCTATAGGGTCACGCGCCTGACCGAAGCAAAAAAAACCCTCCGACATGGATGTCGGAGGGGGCTGCAGGCTAAAAATCAGTCGTTGTACACGCTAACAGCTGTTGGCCGTCGCGCTCGGGCAGTCCAAGCGCGTGGGTCCAGGGCTGCGCCGCATCACACCGGACGATCATACGGTCCGGCAGGATTCGCGCCAGAGGCTCAAGCGCGGCTTCCGGGATGGCCATGGCGCCGCGATGGGCCCACAGCGTATAGCTGAGCCGACCGGCGACATGGGGCCGGGCGCCCAGGGCGTCCGCCAGTTCATCCATGGCGTTGGGTAGTGTATCGGCGAGGTCAAGCGCCGCCATCCGCTGGCGGATGATCGTGGAGCCGTCGCTCTGGTACTCGGCGTGCACGCCCGACACGGAATCGCTGCTCACGCGATAGAGGTAGAGCGACTGCTCGACCATGGCCGGCTTGAAAAACCGCAGCCACGTGAACCAAAGCGCGTAGTCTTCGCAGTGTCTGAACTCAGCAGCGTAGGGATAGCCCCCAAGCAGCATGTAAATGTCGCGATGGGCCAGAATGCTGCCGTGCGGGAACGGGCAGCCGTGGTCAACGAAGAAGCGCAGAATGCCTGACCAGTCGCCAGGCCGGATGTGCGTGTCCAGCTCAGCGCCCGATGGGCCGATGCGCGTCATCCCTGTTCCGCTGATGGTCAGTTCAGGGTCGGCGTCAAACTGGGCGAGTTGGGCTTCGATCTTGCCGGTTCGCCAGACGTCATCAGCATCCATCCGTGCAATGAGCGGATACCGGGCCGCCCGGATGCCTGCATTCAGGGCGCCGACGATGCCAAGGTTACGCTTGAGCCGGACCCAGCGAATGCTGTTCGCAAGGGAGCCAAGTTGGCCGGCTATGGATTCGACCGGATCAGGACTGCCGTCATCGACCAGGACGATTTCCATAGGGCATGGATAGCGTTGATCGATGATCGACTCGAGGGCGCGCCGCAGCAGTTCGGTTTGCGCATAAGATACCCGGCGGAAAAACACCGGCAACACGACGCTGATGCCACTCATAGCCGTCATGCCCTTGTCCCCCGGCTTGCATAAACAGTATAGGCCGCGCGCAGGTGCGCCAGCTCTGACGGCCCCAGCGGCTCGCGCAGGTGGCTGGGATAGTCGAGGACGTCGCCCATGAAGTACCCATCGGGCAGGCGTGCGGCGGCCTGCACGAGACGGGTCTGCACTTTCCTCAGGCATTCCCTGTAGTGTTTGGGGTCGTTTGGCGCGCCGGAATTGCCGTCGCCGATAAGGCGATACTCGCTGACGGTGTCGAAAGTTGCGGCGGCTTTCACGCCTGCCGCCAGCAGCTGGGCGAGGAAATCGTAATCTTCAATGTAGTGGATGGTTTCGTCGAACCTTGCCTGTGCGGCCACGATCGCTTCCGAACGTACGAGGAAGCTGTTGAAGGTGATGAATGGACCGCCGAGCAAGGCGACGAATGGCAGCACAGAATGCTGGGTGAATGGCGCGCCATTCTGAGGCAATGCGTTAGACGATCCATATACAAAATCAGCCCGTGTGGCGCGCATCAGGGGGATGAGGCGCTCGGCGTAGCTGGGCAGCAAATGATCATCGTCGTCGACGAAGCACAGCAGCGGATAGTCGGCAATATTGGCCTGCAGATAATCGAACGCAACATTGCAGGCATAGCCGCGCTTTTTGGCGACGTCGGGCGCGTGCAGGAAGACAATGGCCTGATAGGCATCAGCGTCAAAGCGCGGCTGCAGCGCAGTCCTGACGAAGTCAAAAATATCTGACGATCCGTGCACGACCACGCAAGGCGTGAATGGCTGCGTCTGGTCGAGGACAGACGCGATGGCTGCTTCAAGCAGCTCGATGCGCTGCCCCTGGGTGCGGATGACGCACAAGGTTCGTGGGTGGTCCGGCAACATGTGTCGGCAAATGGGTTGTACCTCACCCACATTGAGCTGGTTGCGCAGGAAATTGACGCGCACCTCGTCGCCCAACTTGTCCTGCCGCGCGCTCTTGCCCACCGATTGCGATGACCCATGCCAGCGGTAGCGGTAGAGGTATGATGGAATGCGACGCAGTTTCTCCTTCGCGGCCACGCGCAGGGCGAAATCATAATCCTGAACGCCAGAAAAGCGGGGGTCGAGCCCGCCGACGTCTGCGAAGAGGTCCTTGCGGAAGCAGACCAAATGGCCGGCGATCATGCCTGCTTCAAACAGGTCGGTGAGGGCGCCATCCGCCCGCCGTTGTCGCAAGGTTGTCCCTGTCTCATCGATATCCGTCATGAGTGACGTGAAATAGCGGCAGCCAGGGTGTTGGGCGATATGGCGCGCTACGGTGTCGAGCGCCTCTGGCTCCAGCTGATCGTCGCAGTCGAGGAAAAGGATCCACGGATAGTTAGCCGCCTCGACGCCAGTCTGCTGGGCATACACAATGCCATGGTTGGCGCCGTCCGAGATGATGCGCGCGCGCGTGCGCGCCGCCTCGGGCATCAGATCACGCAAGGTCGTGTCGGGCATCGACGGGTCGTCGTTGAAGATGATCCACTCAAATGGCTGGCGCGACTGGACGGCCAGCGCCGCCACACTCTCCGCACACAGGGCGAAGTAGTCGCGGTGGGCGTAATAGGGCGTGACGATGGAAAACCCAACCGGTGCATCGACAGGGCCAGCGCTGTCCGCAGGCGCCGCTTCCAGCACCTGGCGCACCAGCGCGCCGCTGCCCAATTGCAGGTGCAGCGGTTTGCGTGTGATGTGACCAGACGTCAGATAACGATCAATAATGAGTTGCGTGGCGATGCCGTAGGGATCAGTCGGGCGGGTCTGAACGGTGGTGGTCGCGCCGTTCACCAGCCTGGCCGGATGCCGCCGTTCAGCGGCGGCGACGAAGCGGGCGCTGAGCGCAGGCCATTTCCGACGCGTCGCGCGCGCGACAACACGGGCAATCAGCCGTTTCAGATAGGGATCCCATGGCTGCCACGGCTTTGCGTAGATCGACATCAGGCGCTGCTCAAGCGATGCAACCTGCTGTTGCGCCTGCTCCAGGGTTGCGTTGAACTTCTCAAGCTGTGAGGCCTCGATCAACGCTGCGGAGGCGTTGACCGCGTCGAGATCACGTCTGGCTTGCGCCAGTTGTTCCTGAATAGCGGCAAGTTTTACTTCATTTTCCTGGGCAGCGCTTGCCGCCTCAGCGGACACCGTTTCTGCCTGCGCCTCCGCGACGCGCGCCCGATGCTCAAAGGAATAGTTTCTGCCCTTTTGCTGGATCAGATAGGTCTGGATGCCTGCAATCAAGTCATCCTTGCTACGGGCTGCATCCTCCAGGGCAAGCTTGTATTGCGCCTCCCACAGTGCGACTGCGCGGCCAATGTCCATCTGCTGGCGCACCAGCCTGGTCACCGCTGCCGCATCGTGGGCGCCGGCAGCGTCAATCAATGCGCCGACCGCCTGTGCCGTGACGGGGTTCCCGACGACCAGAGCGAGGCCAAAGTTGGCGTCAGCCATGGCTTGCACGTTGGCGGGGGTGACCAGTCCTCCGATCCCTTGTGGGTCGGCGACGACGACTGCGCAGCCGCAGGCCATCGCCTCAAGGGCGCTGCGCCCCATGGCGAACACCAGGTCAAATTCCGGCAGGAGGCGCTCAGGACAATCCGTGCCGTTGCCCATGCCGCCGCCAATGGCTTCAAATTCAAGGCCGCGCGCCACGCAGCGTTCCCGGAGGACGGCAAGGGCGCGATCGCCCGGTCGCCACGGATTGCCGTAGGCCAGTGCGCGCCTGATGGGCGCGCCGGCCGGACGCACTTTGTCGAAGCGCGCCGTGTCGACGAAATTGGGGATGATGGCGATGCGATCCGTCGGAACGCCGGACGTGACCAGCCGCTCCCGGGTCATCTGACTGACGGCGACATAGCGGGTGGCGAGCGGGCGGGGCAGCGGCGCCTCCTGCCATGGCGACCATCCATGGCAGGCATTGACGACTGGCGCGGCCGGAAACCTCATGGCGGCCGCCGCAGCGTCCAGATGATGGTGGGCGTGAATGACGTCAGGCGTTTCGGTGATCGATCCGAGGTCGTCGACAACGGCAATGCCCGCCTGTCGCATCTCATCGGCGATAGGGCCGAGCTCAGTGCTATAGGCGATGACGCTGTGGCCGCGGTGACGCAGGGCGCTGGCAAGGTCCCTGATATAGAGTTCAGTTCCACCACGCCATGACAGCGTGTTGTTCGTCATAAGAATTTTCATGGAAAGCCCGGTTCGTGTCGGGTTATGCCCGACAACACATGATTTTCGTTTAATTTATGTCCGTGATGCTGAATGCATTGGCTAAGCATTATGCTGGTCCGCAGACCTGTGAAATTCTCGCCGGCAGGGGGCTGCCGCCATTCTGGCTGGTCCGTTTTCGTTCCTGCACTGCGTCGCACACGACACTTTTTAAATGTGTTGCACCATGACCGTTCGTCAGCGCGCCCAGAATCGCAGAGGTGGTTGACCAGATCAAGTGTTGCAGAATTCCGTTGGACATTTTGTCATCATGCGCAGGACGCTGTGCGCCCGCTGCTTTGACAGGTGAGCAGCAGACGAGATTTCTGACGCTCGTCTCGCTGCTTTCAGGCCAAATGATGGTTTCGGGAGCGGGGGCGCCTGTTTTTTTGTGGGTATTGTGGCCCAGATTGGAGGCGTCGCGTCGGTCGCATTGCGTCCGATGGCGTCTGAGCGTCGAAGCCGCTCCCATACTCCAATCTGGCGTCAATTATGGCGCTCTGTTTGCGACTGGAACAGGTGGCGCCGGTTCGATTGGATCGATGGCCAGGGTTCTAACACCAACTTGCCAAGGGTACGCGACCGCGACGATCGATTGGCGTCCAGCTGGATGTTGCGGCGAGGACAGTCGAAGGGGCCATGCGGCGAACCGCCATGAGAGAATGGTTTCATCCGTCGGCCCGCCTCTGCGCGGGCACAAATGGCGCCGCGTGCATACGTCCGCCCGCCGACACGACCCGGATGCGCATCATATCGCGGGGCGGTGTGCTGGCGTCGCGAATTGTCGGACATCTTGCGCTGGCGCTGAATTGGCCCAGCACCGGGCGGCCGCGCTGCCCGCAGCCGCCCAGTGGACCATGCTCCGATCTCTCGGGATCGGCTGCTGCTCCTCACTCCATTCAGCGCGCGTATTCTGTCTGACCAGACGGATCTGGTTGCTCGGTAAGCGCCCTAGCGCCCCCGGAACACCGGCGCGCGTTTTTCGAGAAAGGCGCTGATCGCTTCCTGATTGTCCTCGGTCATTGAGGCCAGGATGTATTGGTCGATGTCGGCGTGGGCGGCGAGGTGGTTGAGGGCGGTGGCCTGGGCGGTGATGGCGCGGTTGGCCATGCGCATGCCGATGGGGGGCAGGGCGGCGGCCTTGTGGGCCCAGCGTTGCGCCGCCGCCAGCGCGCCGCCGTCATCAGTCATCTCGTCAATCAGCCCCCATTGCAACGCCTGTGGCGCATAGATGCGTTCGCCGAACAGGATAGCCTGGCGGGCGCGCGACGGGCCGATCAGGTTGAGCACGCGCGGGGTCGCGCCCCAGTTGAGGTTCCAGCCCAGCGGGATCTCCGGCAGGCGCAGGTGGGCGGTCTCGCCGGCGATGCGGAAGTCGCACGACACGGCCAGCGCCAGCGCCCCGCCAATGCAAAAGCCCTCAATGGCGACAATGGTCACCTGGTCGAGGTTCTCCCAGGCGGCGCAGGCGATGGGGGCGAGGCGCAGCAGCTCACGCTTCTCCAGCAGCGGCGCCTCGCGCACCGCCTGATGGCCTTTATCAGACAGATCGGCGCCCGATGAGAACACAGGATCGCCGGTGAGGATAACGGCGCTGGTGTGGGTGTCGTCGCGCAGCCGCAGGGCCGCGTCGCGCAGCGCCCGGATGGCCTCGACGGACAAAGCGTTGAATTTTTCGTCGCGGCGCAGGGTGACGGTGGCGACGCGGTCGTCGAAGGCGACGTCGACTGGTCCGATCTGGAATGGCGTGGACATTGGCGTTTTCTCCCATGGCGCCGCACTTGTTATGGGCTGATGCCAGAACCCGATGAGCGTGACTCTTCGGGTTCTGGCCAAGCCCGTGCGGCGCCTGAGCATTTCAGGATGCGGATGCGTCAGCATCTTCACATCCTGGTATCACAGACCCTGTCGCGACTGGCGGCGCAACGCCGGTTGCGACCGGCTTATGGGGGAATGTAGCGCGCGGCGGCCATACGCCAAAGCCAGATACGCCAAAACAAAAGGGCGGCCCGAAAGCCGCCCCCTGTCAGATCAGGTGATCAACGCCGTGCGGCGCGATCAGCGCACGCCGAGCAGCTCAACGTCGAAGATCAGCGTGGCGTTCGGCGGAATGACGCCGCCAGCGCCACGGGCGCCGTAGCCGAGCTCAGCCGGGATGATCAGCACGCGCTTGCCGCCAACCTTCATGCCAGCGACGCCCTGGTCCCAGCCCGAGATGACCTGGCCTGCGCCCAGGCCAAACTCGAACGGCTGGTTGCGGTCGCGCGAGGAGTCGAATTTCTTGCCCGGCTTGCCGTTGTTATCGAGCCAGCCGGTGTAATGCACCTTGACCTTCTGGCCTGCCTTGGCCTCAGGACCCGTGCCGACCACCTCGTCCTTGTACTTCAGGCCCGAGGCGAGGGTGGTGACGTTTTCAGCGGATGCGCTTGCGGTCATGGCGAGAACTGCTGCTCCTGCGAGAGGGATCAGGGTGCGTGAAATCATCGAACGGAACATGCCCGGACGTCCTTTTGCGTGGCTTCGGCGAAGCCCGATGTGCGAGCCAGCCTAGAGCGCTTTCCGATCAAACGGAAACGTTTGATCGATCAGAATTCGCTGGCCGCATGGAGATGTTTGAACGGAAGGCGTGGCGATTTTGCGATCAGCGCCTGCAGTTGCCGACGCAGATGGGACCTGCGTCGGCAGCTGACCTGGAGCCAACGCGGGCTCAGTCGCTGGCGTTGGCGCGGCTGGCGAGGAAGGCCTCATGCTCGGCGATCAGCTGGCCATCGAGCCCCTTGCGGATCAGGGAGATGGTGGCGGGAATGCCGAGGATGGCGGCGAAGGAGCCAAAGCGTGGACCGCGCTCTTCGCCGAGCAGGATCTGGTACAGGGCGTTGAACCAGGCGCCGGAGACGCCGGGGCGCTCAGGCGTCGCGCCCTTGGCCTTGAAGTCCTGATAGTCAGGCACGGTGCGGCCGACCTCATAGACCACATCCTGAATCTGGGCGGCGTCGGCATTGTCCGGCAAAAGCGCCAGCCGGGCCGACAGCTCGTCCAGCGCCGCGCGCTCATTGTCGGAGGGCGCGCGATATGTCTTGGCCGGCTTGACGAAGTCCTGGAAGTTGCGGACGGCGAGGCCGAGCAGGCTGTCGAGGCGCGGGTGGGTGTCCGGCGCCGCCGAAGGGGCGTAACGCTTCAGGAACGCCCACAGGCCCTCGGTGGTCTCGGCATTGGCCACGGCGGCGAGATTGAGCAGCAGGCCGAAGGAGATCTGCGTCGGACGCGGGGCGTTGTCGCCCTCCGCCGCGCCAGCCTGGGCGACGACCTCTGGCGCCGGCGGGACGCCGCCGTGAATGTGGTGCACCGGATTGCCGAGCCGCTGCTTCAGGTCCTGACGCGGATAGGCGTCGAGGAACGACAGATATTCATCCATATTGCGCGGGATGACATCGAAGTGCAGCCGCTTGGCCTCACGCGGGCGGGCATACATGAACAGGGCGAGGCTCTCCGGCGCGCCATAGGTCAGCCATTGGTCAATGGTCAGGCCATTGCCCTTCGACTTGGAGATCTTCTGGCCCTTCTCATCGAGGAACAGCTCGTAATTGAAGCCTTCCGGCGGCTGGGCGCCGAGGGCGCGGGCGATCTGGCCCGACAGCTTGACGGAGTCGATCAAATCCTTGCCGGCCATTTCATAATCGACGCCGAGCGCCGTCCAGCGCATGGCCCAGTCCGGCTTCCACTGCAGCTTGGCGTGGCCATCCAGCGCCGAGGTCTCGAACACCTCGCCGCTCACGGGATCGCGCCAGACGAGGGTTGCGGTGTCGGCCTTCACCTCATCAATCGGCACCTGCATGACATGGCCGGTGACCGGGTGGATCGGCAGGAACGGCGAATAGGTGCTGGCCCGCTCCTCGCGCAGTGACGGCAGCATCACCTTCATCACCGCGTCATAACGCTCCAGCACGAGGCGCAGCGTGTCGTTGAAGCGGCCCGACCGGTAACATTCGGTCGCCGACATGAACTCGTATTCGAAGCCGAAGCTGTCGAGGAAGGCGCGCAGGCGGGCGTTGTTGTGGGCGCCGAAGCTGTCATGCGTGCCAAACGGGTCCGGAACCTGGGTCAGCGGCTTGTTGAGGTGCTGCGCCAGCAGCTCGCCATTGGGCACATTGTCCGGCACCTTGCGCAGGCCGTCCATGTCGTCGGAAAACGCTATGAGACGGGTCGGCACGCTGTCATTGGTCAGCTGGCGGAAGGCGTTGCGCACCATTGTGGTGCGGGCCACTTCGCCAAACGTGCCGATATGCGGCAGGCCCGAGGGACCATAACCGGTCTCGAACAGCACATAACCCTTGTCTTTGCCAGCTTTCACCGCAGCCTCGCGACGCGCGACAAGCTTGCGCGCCTCTTCGAAGGGCCATGCGGACGAGGTCTGCGCGGCTTCCACCAGTTGCGGGTCGAAAGCGGACGAGGTCATGGAGCTACCGGTTGTTCCGGCCGGCGCGAGGGGCGCAGGCCTTGATGTCAGTCAGCGCGCCGCCTTGGCGACGTGCGGTCAGGGCGCCGCGCCTTGGGCGC
Organism: Camelimonas sp. FR25; assembly: GCF_059740505.1. Classification (NCBI taxonomy): domain Bacteria; kingdom Pseudomonadati; phylum Pseudomonadota; class Alphaproteobacteria; order Hyphomicrobiales; family Chelatococcaceae; genus Camelimonas; species Camelimonas sp. FR25. Next base: position 13,828 of record NZ_JCAWFG010000018.1, read on the forward strand.
TGCGTGCGTTCTCAATGTGGCGTCCTGGGCGATGCGTCAAGGCGATGGCGGCCACGGATCAGAAAAAGCTGACCGGGAAATATCTGAGATAGAGCTCTTCATAGCGCCCATCCGCCCAGGCCTGCTGCAGGGCGTAGTTCAGCGCCGCAAGCAGCGCGGCGTCATCACGGCGCACGATAAAGCCAACGCCTTCGCCAAAAAAAGCGTCGGAGAGATAGGGGCCGCCGGCGAACTGGCAGCAATTGCCGGCGCGCGCGCCATGCAGCCACTGGCTCATGCGGAAGCCATCGCCAAAGACATATTCCACCTCATCGCCGATCAGGCCAGCGCCCGCAGCCGCAAGGTCCGGGTAGGTCTTGCGCGGCGCGGCGGGAAAGCGCGCCGTCAGCCAGGCCTCATGCGCCGTGCCCGCCACCACGCCAATGGTCTTGCCGGCAAAGCCTGGCGTCCCAGGCGCCGGGGCCGCGCCCTTCGCCATGAACCGGCCAGGAAAGCGCATGTAGCGGGTGGTGACGGCGAAGCGCTCCAGCAGCTCGGGGGTGAGCGGGGCTGCGGCGATCACCACATCGCCCTTGCCCTCGGCCAGGGCGTCGAGCAGCAGGTCATAGCGCCGGGCCTGAATGGTGCAGGTGGTGCCGAGGCGGGTGCAGGCGTCGCGGGCGAGATCGACGGCGAAGCCCACTGGCTGGTTGGCGGCGTCGAGGAAATTGAACGGCGCGAAACCATCCTCGGTAAGGAAGCGGATGGCGCCCGAGCCGCTCATCTCCGGGCGTTCCAGCCGGGCGTTGATGTCGCCGAGGACAGGGATGGCGACCTTCGCTTCTGTTTTCGGGGATGTTTCGGCCTGCGCGGCGTGCCGGCAAGGAAATAACAGCGCATATCCGCATAAATACAAAACAGAAATAAATAGTTGCAAATAGATCATATTCCGCGTGGAATATTGTTTGACGTTCGCCATTATACCTGTCGCCTCGCCTGCGTGGTGCATCATGACTGTCGTCGTCCCCGTTGCGCCCTTGCCCGGCGACCCCATCTGCACCGGGAGCGCGCCGTCAGCACCGGCACACACGCCGCCTGGCGCCCGCAGTTGGGCCTTGCCCGACGAGCGACCGCTGGAGCGACCACACGCGGCCCGCGCATCGCCCTGGCCTGACAGGCCGGGCCTCACGGTGACCGGCGGCCGGCCTGCCTTGCAAGATGATGCGGGCGTCGTGGCCTGCTGGCAAGGCGAGGCCACCGCCCCCATGGCCGCGCTGCCCGCTGGCGCGGCAGGGCGGGCGGCGCTGCCGGCGGCGCTGGCTTTTCTGATTGGCCATGGGGTCGGGGTGACGGCGTTGGTCGCAGCGGCGGATGAGGCGCGGCGTTGCGGGGCAATGCCTGAGGCGGCGCTGTTTGCTACAGGCGCCATGACGCCGGAGGCATTCTATCGGGCGCTTGCCCAGGAGCTGGACCTGCCCTTTGCCGCCGGGGCGCTGGCGCGTGGTGAACTCAGCGCCGAACCTGTCGGGCCCGTTGGCTCCTGCCTGCGGGCAGGGATCTTGCCGGTGCGTGATGGCGATGGCGCACGCCGGTTTGCGCTGGCGCCCGAGGGCGACGCGCTGGCCGGCCTGCTGGCGGCGCGGCGTCGGCTGGGCGCTCTGGGCCTCGGCGAGAGGCTTGACCAGTTCGTCGGCCAGCAGGCGACGTCTGTCGCTGGACAGGGCGACCTGGATGGGCTGCCCACAACGCTGGTTGCAGAAGCGCCCCAGGCTGCGGGTCCCATCGGGTCACCCACTGAGGAGGGTGACGCGTTGTGGACGGCGCCAGCAGGCCAGGCCTACGGGCTGGCCCATGCGCTGATTGTCACGCCCGAGGCGCTGGCGGCTGCGGCGTTGCGGGCCAGCGCGCCGCTGGTCGCCGACGCCGCAGCCCATGGCCTGGCCGATGTGCGGCCGGATCTGTCGTGTCGCGACGGGTTGACCGCTGGCCAGATGATCGGGCTTGCATTAGTGCTGGCGCTGGGCGCGATGCTGGCGGTGCTGGCGCCGTTGGCGTTGGCGGCAATGTTCGCGGTGGTGTTCCTCAGCCAGGCGACCATTCGTTTGGCCGCGACCTTTGCGGCGTTAAGCGCCGCCAGCCCCGCCAGCCCCGCCAGCAAAGCCCTGGGCGCCGTCCCGCGCCCTGAGGCAATATCGCGACCGGCGGCCAGCGCTCACGCCCGCTGTCGGCCAGGCGACGCGCCCCCGGAGAAGGCGGTCCAGCGCATGCCTCAGGCAACGCGCGATGAGGCGGGCGACATGGCGACTGGGGGCAGCGTCGCATGGCCGATATATACGGTGATCGTGCCCGTTTATGGCGAGGCCAATATGGCGCAGCATGTGCTGCAGTCGCTGGCGCGGCTGGACTATCCGCGCGCCCATCTCGACGTGATGATCGTGGTTGAGGCCGAAGATCTGGCGACGCGGGCGGCTTTTGCGGCGGCGGATGCGCCGCCCTGGGTGCGGATTATCGTGGCGCCGGATGGCGCGCCGCGCACCAAGCCGCGCGCCCTGAATATCGCGCTCAATCTCGCCCGCGGCGCCTGCCTCACCATCTATGACGCCGAGGATGCGCCGGACGCCGACCAGCTGCGCAAGGCCGCCGCCGCCTTCGCCGCCGCCGATCCGGACGTCGCCTGCCTGCAGGCCCGGCTGGCCATCGACAATATGGCCGACGGCTGGCTGCCGGCCTGCTTCGCGCTGGAATATGCGGCGCTGTTCGATGCGATCATTCCCGGGTTGGCGCGGCTTGGCTTTCCCGCCGCGCTGGGCGGCACCTCGAACCATTTCCGCACCGCCGCACTGCGCCAGGCCATGGGCTGGGACGCGTTTAACGTCACCGAGGACGCCGATCTCGGGTTGCGCCTCGCCCGGCTCGGCTGGCGCGTCGGCGATCTGGATTCAACCACGATGGAGGAGGCGCCGGTCAGCCTGCGGCCGTGGCTGAAGCAGCGCACCCGCTGGCTCAAGGGCTGGATGCAGGTGGCGATCACCCACTCGCGCGCCCCGGCGACGCTGTGGCGCGAGCTGGGCTGGCTCAATGGCTGGGCGGCCTTCGGCCAGTGCATCGGCATTCTGGCCAGCGCGCTCAGCTTTCCGCTGTTCACGCTGGCGCTGGGATGGCGGCTCTACGCCATGCCGCCGCTCGCCGAAGCGGGGCTCGAGGCGCGCGCCAGCCTCGCCCTCGCCGCGACGGTGCTGGCGGCTGGCGCCCTTGCGCTGGCGGCGCCGCTGCTCGTTGGGGCGCGGCGGCGCGGCTGGCGGCTGTTGCTGGCTGCGCCGCTACTGCCAGCCTACTACCTGCTGGTGTCGCTGGCGGCGTGGCGGGCGCTCATCGAGCAGATCCGCCATCCGGCGCGCTGGAACAAGACGACCCATGGGGTGGCGCGTTCGTCGCGCTCGGGCCGGCTCACATATACTTCCGGTACTCCGCCGCAGCCTCTGCCGGCGGCCGTTTCAGGTTGAAGCCGCCGACAAAACGGCCGCGTTTATCCATCAGATAGACCATGGCGGTGTGGTCCATGGTGTAATCGGTGTCCTTCTGCTCGACCTTGCGGGCGTAGACGCGGAAGGCTTTGGTGACGGCGTCGATCTCCTGCTGTGTGCCGGTGAGGCCGATGATGCGCGGATCAAAGCTGCCGAGGTAATCCTTCATCACCTGCTGGGTGTCACGCTTGGGGTCGACGGTGACGAAGACGGCGCGCACCTTCTCGTCCTTGCCGAGCGCCTCGAACATCTGCGACACCTCATAGAGCGTCGACGGGCAGATGTCGGGGCAGTGGGTGAAGCCGAAAAACAGCAGATAGGGCTGGCCGCGCAGGCTGGCTGAGGAGACTCTCGCGCCATTCTGGTCGGTCAGGGTGTACGGGCCGCCGACGCCGGGCGCGGCGTCATCCTGCATCTGCCGCCAGGCGAACAGGCCGCCGGCGATGGCGGCGAGGCCGAGCACGAAAATGCCTAGCGCAAGGGCGAGCCGGCGGGTGGGGGCGGATGCCATGGGTGTCCTTCTCCTGCATGTCGCGGCGCACGCGGCGCCAGCGCGGCGTTTCAGCTCTGACCCAGCCAGTTTGGGCCCGGTTTTTTCCTGGCCCGGCTTGCCCTGGCGCTGCGGCGACGGGTCAGGTCGTCGCCTCCGGGTCATGCGGTCAGGGGTGAAGTATTCTGGAGTAATTCTATTGTAGAATTATTCCAAAATGGCTGCCCCAGCCACAAACAGCCTTGCGAAAGCGCGATGTTGGTCCTGATTTGCTGTGATCAGGCGCGCAATAGTTGTGTTATGTGGGGCCGGCATGTCATAGACGGCCCTGATCTCTCGTCCACGCCTCATTGCAAGCGTCGGACACGGGGCGACATTACGCGTCCCCGTCGTCAGGGTCATGTCCCTGGGGCAGGGATGAGGCGAGACAAGTCGTCGCCATGGCGCCTCATACCAGAACCCGATGAGTATGACTCATCGGTTCTGGCCAAGCCCGTGCGACGCCTGAGCATTTCAGGATGCTGATGCGTCATCATCTTCGCATCCTGGTATCAATGGCCAGCGAAGCCGTGTGGCGGCCTGGTCTTGCGCCCTTCGGCCATGTCTCATGGACCGTGGCGCGACGGCAGGCGCCGCATGATTGAAGGCCTGGCGCCCCTGGCCCATCGGCGAGCAGCCCGCATGGACCAGAGGTCGCCCACCACCACAAACCGGCTATGTGGCGGCTCAGGATGAGGCGCTGATGGCCGGTCGTAGCGCAGAAGGGTTCATCATATGTCGGTGCAGACGGAAGCAGACAGGATCGCGGCGCTGAAGGCGGACATCGCCGAGAAGCCAGATGGCGTGCTCGAGGCGCTGGTGGAAAAGCACCAGCTGTCGATGAAGACGGTGCTGGGCGCGCTGCCTGCAGGTCAGGCGGTTCCGGTGGCGGCGAGCCGCTTCGAGGAGTTGTGGGCCGACATGACCCAGTGGGGCGATGTGACCTTCATCGTCCACAGCCGCGACGGCGTGTTTGAGGTCAAGGCGCCGATCCCGGCTGGCTCGCATGGCCGCGGCTATTTCAATATTCACGGCGACAGCCCGCTGGGCGGCCATCTGCGCGCCGACCGCTGCGACTCGATCTGGTTCGTCGATCGCCCGTTCTTCGGTCGTCGCTCGTGCTCGATCGTGTTCATCAGCGTCGACGGCGAGGCGATGTTCAAGGTGTTCGTGGGCCGTGACGCGCAGCGCGAACTGAACCCGCAGCAGGTCGCCCGCTTCGAGGAACTGCGCAGCACGCTGGCCTGATCGTTCAGCCCCGCGGGGCCCGGAGCCGGGCCCATGACCCAGGACGTCCCCTGCGGCGCCCTGGGCGTCGCGTGCGGGCGCCAGCGCGATCAATGCAGGCATTCGAAGACTGTCGCCTCCCTTGGGGCGCGCATCTGGCGGCGCAGGTTGCAAGCCGCCCATTGCCAGATCGGCTCTCGCCGGGCAGGTCGCCTGCAGCGCCAGCTATCAGCCGGGTGGCATGGGTCGAGCGCCGCGCATGATGGTGCGTATGGCGAAATTTGCTCTGCAATCTGCCCGGAAAATTAAAATCGCACGTCATACCAGGATGCGAAGATGCTGACGCATCCGCATCCTTAAATGCTCAGGCGCCGCACGGGCTTAGCCAGAACCCGATGAGTCACGCTCATAGGGTTCTGGCATCAGGCGCTGACGTGGCCGCCGCGGGCGATAGCTTCGGCGATGACCCGGCTGAGTTCACGCTGCTGGTAGGGTTTGGCGAGCACCGTGGTCAGCGGTTTGGCCTGCACCTGGGTCTGCAAATCCTCGCAGCCATAGCCGGTGACGAACACCGCCGGCAGGCCAGGCTGCTGCGCTGCGCAGGCGTCATACAGGCTCACCCCATCCATGTCAGGCAGGCCCACGTCGGACACCAGCAGGTCGATGTGTGGGGCGCTGCGCAGCAGAGTGAGCGCTTCAGCGCCAGTCGACGCCTCCAGCACCGCGTAGCCAGCATCCTCCAGCATGTCGAGCGTCGTCATGCGGACGAACAGCTCATCTTCCACCAACATGACGACGGGCTGACGCTCAGGCTTGGACATGACTCATTCCTGATGACATGGCTGCAGGCCGTGGCGGCAAGCCACGACGGCAAGCCACGACGGCGAGGGCGCGGCGCCTGTTTGAGCTGCAATCACCAGCGCGATAACGCGGCGGGACGCCCGAATCAGGCAGCATGCGGCGTCAACCTGCCGCGTGACAATCACACGATTTTGTGTCCGGGATTGCAACAAAAAAAGCGCGACGCCGGGGCGTCGCGCCTTGTCAGTTTTGGTCCGCCCGGCGGTCGCAGGCAGCGGTGGCCGCCTCGCGCCGGCAGGAAAGCGGGGGGGCAGCCTCATACCAGGATGCGAAGATGCTGACGCATCCGCATCCTGAAATGCTCAGGCGCCGCACGGGCTTGGCCACAACCCGATGAGTCCCACTCATCGGGCTCCGGCATCAGTTGGCGGCCATGGCCTTCTTGAGGTTCTCGTCAATCTTGTCGAGGAAGCCGGTGGTGGATAGCCACTTCTGGTCGGCGCCGACCAGCAAGGCCAGGTCCTTGGTCATGTGGCCGTCTTCCACGGTCTCGATGCAGACGCGCTCGAGCGTGGCGGCGAATTTCGCCAGTTCGGCGTTGTCGTCCAGCTTGGCGCGATGGGCGAGGCCACGGGTCCAGGCGAAGATCGAGGCGATGGAGTTGGTCGAGGTCTCCTTGCCCTTTTGATGCTCGCGATAGTGGCGGGTCACGGTGCCGTGGGCGGCTTCCGATTCGACCGTCTTGCCATCGGGGGTCATCAGCACCGAGGTCATCAGGCCGAGCGAGCCGAAGCCCTGAGCCACGATGTCGGACTGCACGTCGCCGTCGTAGTTCTTGCAGGCCCAGACATAGCCGCCGGACCACTTGAGGGCCGAGGCCACCATGTCGTCGATCAGGCGGTGCTCATAGGTGATGCCGAGGGCGTCGAAGCGCTCCTTGAACTCGGCGTCGAACACTTCCTGGAACAGGTCCTTGAAGCGACCGTCATAGGCCTTGAGGATGGTGTTCTTGGTCGACAGATACACCGGATATTTGCGGGCCAGGCCGTAGTTGAACGAGGCGCGGGCGAAGTCGCGGATCGATTCGTCGAGGTTGTACATGGCCATGGCCACGCCCGAACCCGGCGCCTTGAACACTTCCTTCTCGATCACCTGGCCGTCTTCGCCGACGAACTTGATGGTCAGCGTGCCCTTGCCCGGGAATTTGAAGTCGGTGGCGCGGTACTGGTCGCCGAAAGCGTGACGACCGACGACGATCGGCTGGGTCCAGCCCGGCACCAGGCGCGGCACGTTCTTGCAGATGATCGGCTCGCGGAAGATCACGCCGCCCAGGATGTTGCGGATGGTGCCGTTCGGCGACTTCCACATTTCCTTGAGGCCGAATTCCTCAACGCGCTGCTCGTCCGGGGTGATGGTGGCGCACTTCACGCCAACGCCGTGCTTCTTGATCGCCTCGGCGGCGTCAATGGTCACCTGGTCGTTGGTGGCGTCGCGGTGCTCAACGCCGAGATCGAAGTACAGCAGATCGACATCGAGATAGGGGTGGATCAGCTTGTCCTTGATCTCCTGCCAGATGATCCGGGTCATCTCGTCGCCGTCGAGTTCGACGACCGGGTTGGCTACCTTGATCTTTGCCATCGCGCTTTAGTCCTCGTGGAATAGTCGCTCGCAATTACGCGCGCCCGGCCGCAGCCAGCGCGCCTCCCGGTGGGCTTTGTCCGCGATTTCACGCCGCCCTGCAATGTCTGAAAGCGGCAAAAGCCGGTTTCGGCCCGCCGCCCCGCATAAAAATTGCGCCAGACGTCGCGCCGGATGGCCCGCAAGCCGGGCCGCCAAATGGCCTCCCAGCCAGTCTGCCCCACCAGGGTGCAAACGCGCCTCAACGAGCGGCGCTGGCTGTGGAGCGTTGGGCGGGTCGGCGCCAGGTCGCCCCCAGCCAGGGCTGGCGGCGGCATTTGCAAAATCGCCCTGTATTGGCCCAGTGTTGGCCGAGTGTTGGCCGAGTGTTGGCCAATGATGGGTTGAGCGTGGAACCAGCGTGGGTCGGGTGAGGGACCAGAACTGGCGCCTGCGCGTTTCGTGTCCATGACAGAAGGATATTCCATGGCCGCCTCGACAGTCGTGCTCGCGGATATCGGCGGCACCAATGCGCGTTTCGCCGTGGCTGGCGGCGGCGGCGCCGGGCAGGTGCGGCGCTTCGCCGTGGCCGATTACGCCAGTTTCGACGACGCGCTTGCGGAATTTCTCAGCGAGTTCCAGGCGACGCGCGCCGGTAACGCGCCCCCGGTGGCGGCGGCCATCGCCATCGCCGGTCCCGTGTCACGCGGCGCCGGCGGCCTCACCAACAGCCACTGGCGTTTCGATGAGGCGCAGATCGGCGCCCGCTTTGGCTTCGCCAGGGTGCGGCTGGTCAATGATTTCGAGGCGCTGGCCTGGGGGCTGCCCTTGTTGCGGGGAGAGCATCTGCTGGCCATCACCGGCCCGCACGCCAGCGTCAGCTACAGCCCGCCGCCAACTGGGCCTGGCGTCGCCAGCAATGGCCGGCTGGTGGCCATCGGCCCCGGCACTGGCCTCGGCGTCGCCTGCTACATTCCCGACGCCGGCGGGCTGGTGATCGCCTCCGAGGGCGGGCATGTGAACGCGCCGTCGTGGAGCCCGCGCATCGACGCGGTGATCAACTGGCTGCGCGCCGACCTCGGCCATGTGTCGGTGGAGCGTATGGTGTCAGGCCAGGGCCTGGAAAACGTCTACCGGGCTTTGGCGGCGCTTGAAGGCAGGCCGGCGCGGCTGCACGTCGATGCGGAGATCACCGCGGCGGCGCTGGCTGGCGGCGATCCTGTGGCGCGCGAAACCGTCGATATTTTCTGCGCCATGCTCGGCGAGGCGGCGGGCAATATGGCGCTGGCCTATGGCGCCACCGGCGGCGTCTATATCGCTGGCGGCATCGCCCCGCGCATCGTTGATCTGTTGCAGGCCTCGCAGTTTCGCGAGCGTTTCTGCGCCAAGGGCCGCTTCCGGGCCTATCTCGAACCGGTGCCTACGTGGCTCGTCACCCACCCCAATCCGACCTTTCTCGGGCTGGAGGCGGTGGCCAGTCGCGCTGTCGCCGACGCGGCGGCGCTGCGCTGACGCTGTGCGCCGTCGTCGCAGCATCGGGGGCGCTGTAAGGGCGGGGCCGGTTACGGCTTGCATCCAGGGGCGGGCAGGCGCACATGGCGGCGGCAGACCCCGAGGAGCCCATGGCTGGAACTGATCATACCCGCCCGATGATCGCAGGCGGACCCGTCGTCATATTGGTGCGACCGCAGCTGGCCCAGAACATCGGCATGGCGGCCCGGGCCATGGCCAATTTCGGCCTCAGCCGCATGCGCATCGTCGCGCCGCGCGACGGCTGGCCGCAGCCCGACGCTTACGCCGCCGCTTCAGGCGCCGTGCAGATCATCGAAGAAGCTGAACTCTATCCCGATCTCGCCTCGGCCATCGCTGACCGCCAGCACGTTTTCGCCTGCACGGCGCGGGAGCGTGGCCAGGCCAAGGAGATCATCGGCGCCGATGTGGCGGCGAGCCGCGCCGCCGCCGCCATGGCCGCCGATGAGGGCGTCGCCATTGTCTTCGGTCCGGAGCGCAGCGGCCTCGAAAATGACGAGGTCGGCCTCGCCGACACCGTCATCACATTTCCCGTCAACCCAGGGTTCGCCTCTCTCAATCTCGCCCAGTCGGTGCTACTTGTGGGGTATGAATGGTTCCGTGTCGCGCATATGGCGCAGCCGGCCCCAGCCGAGTCGCGCTCGCCGCCAGCCACACGCGCGTCGGTGCTGTCGTTTTTCGAATTTTTAAAGCTTGAGCTGGACAATGTCGGCTTCTTCTCTCCAGTCGCCAAACGTCCGGTGATGACGCGCAATCTGCTCAATATTTTCCATCGCCTGACGATGACCGAGCAGGATGTGCGCACCTTGCGCGGGGCCATCGTGGCGCTGGTCGCTGGCCGTCGCGGCGGCAGATTACCGGAGCGACCGGCAGCCGATGATGCAGCAGCCGATCCTGCGGCGGCGGGTGGAACCAAACCGGCTAGCGGAAGTTGAGCCTGGACTGGTGGTGTGAGCGTCAGACCTGCGGCCCCGGGGTTGCGGGGCTAAAGGGCTCACGATGGCCGCGCGGCCAGCCAGACAGCGCCATGATCTGATGGGCGCAGTGATTTCTCGCCCGGGATGCGCAAGGCGTCGTCCCGGGCGTTTCAGTACAGACGCCGCGCCCGGCTCCGGCCGCTGCGGCGAGCGGCCAGCGCCTGAAGGCGGGGCAGGCGTGAGGGGAGAGGCATATGGCGGACGAAGATCGGGGCCTGGCCCTGGGGGCGGTCGTAGTTTCGCAATCCGGCGACGTCTGGCCTGGTGATCGCTCTGGCATGTCGCCGCCCCGGCATGGGCTGGCGCGTGCGGCGACGCGGCGCGGCTGGCGCCGGCTCGTCGCCGTCGCTTTGGCCTGCGGGATCGGGCTTGGCGCCCTTGCGCTGACCAGCCCGGGCGCTCCGGCCCTGGCCGCCGGCAGCCCTGTTCAACCAAAAACCGGACCTGGCGGCGCCGATTACGCCATCCCTGCCGACGCCATCTCCAAGGAAACGTTTGGCGCGGGCCATGGCCGGGCGCTGGCGTTTTACCCCAAGGGCAAGGCAGACAAGCCGCGTCCGGTGATCGTATTCGTGCACGCGCCAGGGGCCGTCTCGCCAGGGTATTATGGCGCGTGGCTGTCGCATCTGGTGCGGCGCGGCAATGTGGTGATCTATCCGCTGTACCAGGAGGCGGTGGGCGCCGTGCCGTTTGAGGAGATGACCGGCGAGGCGCTGAAGGGTGTCCGTGCGGCGCTCGCCGGGCTCGGCGCAAATGACGCCGCCGGGGCGGACCTCCGGCAATTGACCATGGTCGGCCATGCTGGCGGGGCGGTGATCGCCGCCAATCTCGCTGCATTGTCTGGCCGTGATGAATTGCCGCCGGTGCGCCTGCTGTTTGGCGCCATGCCGGCGCGCCCCGCCGCCGACAAGCACTATGCGCCGCCGCTCGCGGACCTCTCCGCCATCCCGCCGAAAACCGTGGCGGTGATGCTGGTGGGTGACCGTGATCAGGTGGCGGCGGATCGCGGCGCGCGCCAGATTCTCACCGCCGCCGGCCACCTCGGCCAGGATCACCGGCTGATCGCCCGGGCGGGCTCTGACAATCATGGCCTGCCGCCGGTGGTCTATAGCCATCAGGCGGCCATCGCCCCCGATCCGGCCTGGGACCTCGAACAGATGCCGAAGCCTGCCGCTGAGGCCGGGGCCGCGACAGCCGCCGCCTCCGGCAATCCTGCGGCGCCGAAGCTGTCGCCGCAGGAGATGCGCCAGCAGCGTGAGGAGCAGCGCAAGCGCACGGCGGCGCTGTGGCGCGTCGGCCATGAGGAGCGGCGCAGCCTGATGAATTTCGACAATCGCCAGGTCGGCTCAGCCAATTACGCCATCTGGAAATTGCTCGACCTGGCTTCGGAGGTCACCCTGGCCGGCGGTGACGCCATGACGCTGAAACGCGACCCGCGCCTGTATGACATGGGCCAATGGGCCGATGGCTGGCCGCTGCGTCGCCTTAGCGTCGAAACGCCGAAGCCCGTGCTGCCAAAAGACGGAGCCGCGGTGTCGCAGAGCCAGCCGCCTGCGCCGCAACGCGGCGGCCGCTGAGCCATGATCCAGGCGGCCTGCGCCAGCGCTCGCTGTCCAGGCCACGATGCCCAAGCCATTATCTCCAGGCCAGGGGACGCGCTGGCGGTTGGTCGCCATTAAGGAATGGCTCAGGGTTCTGGCGGATGATCGGCTGATGGCGCGCCCGCTCTCGCGGGTGTAGAAAGCGCCGGGGCGGGTGCGCCGCAAGCGCGCCGCCTCAAGAGGCTCCGCCGGCTGTGCGGGGCCGTTGTCCGCGTCGCGTCACAGGAGGCGGCCATGTCCGCGCCAGTGGTTCTGGTGTTTGATTCAGGCCTCGGCGGCCTGACGGTGTATCGCGAAATTTGCCGCGCGACGCTGGAGGCGCATGTGGCCGTTGCGCCGGTCGCTGGCGAGGGCGCGGCGGGCGGCCCTGTCGCCGGGAAGAACGGCGCGGCCAGCTTTATCTATCTCGCTGATGACGCCGTGTTTCCTTATGGCGGACTGACGCCTGAGGCGCTGGTGGCCCGGGTCGTCGCCCTGCTCGACGTCGCTATCGCCGGATTCGCCCCCGATATCGTGGTCATCGCCTGCAACACCGCATCGACGCTGGTGTTGCCGCATCTGCGCGCCCGCCATGCCGTGCCCTTCGTCGGCACGGTGCCGGCCATCAAGCCAGCCGCCGCCGTGTCGCGCAGCCGCATGATCTCGGTGCTGGCCACCCCTGGCACGGTGGCCCGCGATTACACCCGCGATTTGGCGCGCGATTATGCCGGCGACTGCGAGGTGCAGCTGGTGGGGTCGCGGCGCCTCGCCACCTTCGCCGAGCAATTAATGGCCGGCGAGCCCGTCGCTGATTCTGACATCGCCGCTGAAATCGCCCCCTGCTTCCAGCAAAGTGTCGACGGGATCCGGCGCACCGATGCGGTGGCGCTGGCCTGCACCCATTACCCGCTGCTGCTGCCACGTTTTGAAGCGCTGGCCCCGTGGCCGGTGAACTGGATCGACCCGGCCCCGGCCATCGCCCGCCGCACCTGGCATCTGCTGGAGCAGGCGGGATTTGCCGCGCGCGCCGCAGCCGCCGACGCCCGGCCGCCTGTGGCGCTGTTCACCGGTGGGGCGCGGCTTGGGCCGCCGCTGACCAGCTGGCTCAATAGCCTTGGCGTCAACGATATCCGCATTGATCCCCTGGATTCCCTGATCACGCCCACCACGCAGGCGCCAGGGCCGCAGCAGGCGACAGGCCGCGCCGTGGCCTGAAGGCCGCTGCAAACGGGCTTCCCGGAACGGCCCGCAGCCAGGGCGCGCCTGTTGACAGCAGGCAGGCCAGAGCGGGATCTGCGGCTAAGGTTTGACAGTGTGGCCCCAGACCGCTAGAGAGCTCCCTGTCGTGCGGGTCCTTGTGGCCCGCATGACTTTTTATGGTTCGTGCGTCGTGATGAGCGGCGCGGGACCACACAGCGCACCCGTGAGCCCGGCGGATCTTCCTGTCGTGGTTCTGTCAGTCTTCCTTGTGAAGGCAGAGGAGGGCGCGTCCCTGTCACTCAATGCGCAAAGGGATTGCGACATGTCGAAGAGGCTCAACGCCAAGCATAAAATTGACCGCCGTATGGGCGAAAACATCTGGGGACGTCCGAAGTCCCCGGTGAATCGTCGCGAGTACGGCCCGGGCCAGCACGGCCAGCGCCGCAAGGGCAAGATTTCTGACTTCGGCACCCAGCTGCGCGCCAAGCAGAAGCTGAAGGGCTACTACGGCAACATCACCGAGAAGCAGTTCGCCAAGATCTATAAGGAAGCCATCCGTCTGAAGGGTGACTCCGCTGAGAACCTGATCGGCCTGCTCGAGCGTCGTCTGGACGCGGTGGTGTACCGCGCCAAGTTCGTGCCGACCGTGTTCGCGGCCCGTCAGTTCGTCAACCACGGCCACGTCAAGGTCAACGGTCGTCGCGTCAACATCGCCTCCTACCGCGTGCGTCCTGGCGACGTCATCGAGGTCAAGGAAGCCTCGAAGCAGCTCGAGCTGGTGGTTGTCGCCAGCCAGCTGGCCGAGCGTGACGTTCCGGACTACATCGACGTCGACCACGGCAAGATGACCGCCACCTACACCCGCGTGCCGACCCTGTCTGACGTGCCGTATCCGGTGCAGATGGAGCCGAACCTGGTGGTCGAGTTCTACTCGCGCTAATTGCTGCAAGGTCCTGCGGACCAGCAGCCAGAATACGAAAGCCGCCCTCCGGGGCGGCTTTTTTTGTTGTCGTGGCTCACCCGGTCACACCTGGCGGCGCGCCTTGGGCAGAGTCAGTCGGGCACGTTACCCGGGCGCGTCACTGGGGCCAGCTTACTCGCGTAGAGTGACAGTGAACTGGCTGGCGCGTGCAGCGCTGGCCGTTCAGCGTGGCCAGCGGCGCAGGCGTGGCGCAATCCTGTGGCGCATCACGCCTGCGCCGGCGGCGCGCGCCGCAGAACAAAGGCGCATGCGCAGAAACGGTCTGCGCATGGATTGGGACGTCAGAGCCCGCGTTGCTGTGCAACCCAATGACGCCGGGGTTCGATGGGCAGGGGACGGAACAATGCTGCCTGGGGAGAGGCCAGCGCGGCATGCTGCTCCGGCTGCTTTTCCTGCTCGTCCGCCTTATCCTCGCTTTGCCGCCATCGCCCATGGATCAAGAGATAGCAATACATTGCTAAGGAGCGGGAGACGCGGCTGGCGGGGATCAATGCGGGATGCGACGCCGCAAAGTGGCGGCCACCGGCAGCCATTGCGTACCCCGGCGACGCCGCAAGTGCGGGTTCTGTGAGGCCGCTGGCAAACGGCAGGGCGATAGCGAACAGGGCTGCGCGCACCCCGTGATGATGTATCCAGGACATGGTTTTCACCTCCATGGTTTGGGCCATCCGACGCTGTGTCGGGTGGAGCCGGGGCGGCTTTGTCTGGCGGCGCCGGGTTTGTAGCGATGCGGTTGTGTTGCGCAGATGTCTTGTGCAGCGGCATCGCGCTGGGCCTTGCGGCAAGATGGCGGCTTTGGCGCGGGCCAGGCGCAACGGCGCGGCGCGGCTTCAGCAAGCCGGGGGGCGTCCGTCTGTCAGGGCGCGTTCCCCTCGCAGGGATCGCAACAATCTCCCGCGTGCGGCGTCGCCGCCTCATGCCTGTTCGTCGGCGGCGGCCTCATGAACCAGCACGTAAAATCGCGGGTGGAGCAGGCCGGGCCCTTCACGTTGGCATGGCCCCATCCGGGCGCGAGCAGCCAGAAAAGCATCAGGGCGCACAGGCACATCAAGTAGCGTGACGGCAGGGCCGATTGGCGGCGGCAGGCAGCTTTGGCCTGCGCTCTCGGCAATTGGGACATGGGATGTCCTGACATGGTCGGTCTGTCTGCGGCGCCGGGGCATGACGCATGCACGCCGGCTGGAATGTCGCGGCCGGGAGCAATGTTCCCGAAGCCATCTCCAGCGTCGCCAGGCAGGCTGCGCCCCCTCTCCAGAGGGCGGACTATGGTCACGGTCGCCCTGTGGCGCTGTCCCCAAATGGCGGCAGTTCACGCGATTGTCATTACGCCGGGGGGTGCGCCGCTTAAAGTCTATGGCGCGTCCCATGCGAACAGTTAGGCCCTGCACGCGACATGCATGCAGTCCGCTGCGCCCTCAGCCTGTTTCAGATGCCGTCGCCGTCAGCGCCAGGCTGCGCCCCTGTCGCGGGCGTGGTCTCGGCATAGCGCCGCGCCAGCACGGCGCAGACCATCAGCTGGATCTGGTGGAACAGCATCAGCGGCAGCACGATGATGCCGACGCTGGCCGCCGGGAACAGCACGCTGGCCATGGGGAGACCAGAGGCCAGGGTCTTCTTGGAGCCGCAGAACACGATGGCGATCTCGTCGGGGCGGGAGAAGCCGAGCTTGCGCGCCAGCCAGATCGAGAAGCTGAGCACGATCGCCAGCAGCACCGCGCAGATGATCGCCAGTTCGATCAGGTCCCGCGCGCCGAGCCGGGTCCACAGGCCGTGCGACACCGCGTCGGAGAAGGCGAGATAGACCACCATCAGGATCGAGCCGCGATCAACGGTCAGCGTCAGCGGCTTGTGGCGGCTGATGAAGCCGCCGACCCAGGGGCGCAACAACTGGCCGAGCATGAAGGGCAGCAGGATCTGGCCGACGATGCCGAGGATGGCGTTCCACGACACGCCGCCGTTCAGGTTCATGAACAGCGCCACCAACAGCGGGGTGAGGAACACGCCGAGGATATTGGAGGCCGAGGCGCTGCACACCGCCGCCGCCACATTGCCGCCCGCGATCGAGGTGAAGGCGATCGACGATTGCACCGTCGAGGGCAGCAGGCACAGGTACAATACGCCCAGCGCCAGCATCGGATTGATCAACGCCCCCAGCGACCAGTTGAAGGCGAGGCCGAGCAGCGGAAACAGCACATAGGTCAGCGCCAGCACCGTCAGGTGCAGGCGCCAGTGGGTCAGCCCCTCCACCACCGCCTCGCGCGACAGCTTGGCGCCGTGCAGGAAGAACAGCAGCGCGATCGCGGACGTGGTGGCCAGGGAAAACGCCCGCGCCGCCTCGCCCGTGACGGGGGCCAGCGAGGCCAGCACCACCGTGCCAACCAGCATCAGGGTGAAATTGTCGGGGCGAAGCAGAGAGAGGATACGCACGATGACTGACCCTTGCCGGCCGGGGGCGGCCCTGAAAACGCCTGCTTATAGCAAGCCGGGGCGAAAAGGGGCGCCGCCATGGCCAGACACGCGGATCAAACTTGCGCGCCTGCCTGCGCAGCGCGTCGGGGCGCGCGTTCAGGGCATTCACGTCCGTTCGTGATGCAATGCGGCGTGGTGACGGATGGCCTTACCCCGCGCCGCCGCCACCGCGTCATGCCCGTGCTCGTCACGGGCATCCACGCGTTGTACGCCGGTCGGCGCGTGGTTCTGTTAACGGCCATGGCCGTGACGTCGCGTGATTGGCCGGGCGGCGGGTGGTGGTGGCTGTAGCA
>NZ_JCAWFG010000019.1:0-73794 GCF_059740505.1 Camelimonas sp. FR25
AGAAAGCTGGCGGCGCTCACCCGACGCCACAGCGACTCCCGCTCCAGCGCCAGCGCCTCAATGGCGTCGAGATCAGGCGCGAGCCGCAGATCCTCGCCAAACGCCGGCGACAGCCAATGGGTGATGCTGGCGGCGCTGCGCTGGACCAGCGGCAGGATTGTCTGCCGCCAGAAGGCGCGGTTGGCTTCGGCGTAATTGCTGTAGGTGCTGTCGCCTGGCAGCCCGAGCACCAGCGGCGGCGTCCCCAGCGCCAGAGCGATCTCGCGCGCCGCCGCGGCGCGCGCCTCGGTAAAATCCATATCCCGTGGCGTCAGCGACAGCGGCTTCCAGTCAAGCCCGCCGTCCAGCAACAAAGGCCGGCCGGCATTGGCCGCGCCCTGATACTGCGCCTCCATCTCGCCACGCAGCCGTTGGAACTGGGCGTCGGTCAGGCTGGCGCCTTGCGGTCCGGCATAGACCAGCGCGCCAGAGGGGCGCGCCGCATTCTCCAGCAACGCCGTGTTCCAGTGGGCGGCGGCATTGTGCAAATCGAGCGCCTGCGCCGCCGCCTGCATGGGCGAAAAGCCATAATGGTCATCCGTCGGATGAAACTGTTTGAGGTGCAGCACCGGGCTCAACTGGCCCGGCTGCGCCACAAACCGCGTGGTCCGCGCCCCGGCGCGATAATCCCAGCCGGCCGGCCAGCCGTCGTCGCCCACCACCACCTGCATACGATCGGGCCGCAACGCATGCATCTCGCGCGGCGTCCCGTCGACCTCAGTCACATGAAGATAAGCGTTGCCCGCCACCATCAAGTGCCCGAACACCGTCTCCAGCAAGGTGGCGCCGCTGTGCTGCGGATTTGGTCGGGCCAGCAGATCGAGCAGCGGATGCGTCGCCAGCTCCCGGTCGCCCTTGTACAACAACAGAGGCGTCGCCGCCGCCGCCTCGCTGATCAGCCGCACGCAGCGATGGGCGATGGCGTTGGCCTGATAGCCCTCGCGCGCCAGCGCGCCAAAATCCCTGGGGCGCGGCGCGAACGTCCCATGCCCCAGCCAGCCGCTCATGGCGGCGAGCGGCAGCGCACGACGCTCATCGGGGCCTGCGCCAGGCGAAGCGGGCGTCGGTCCCGCAGCTACGCCTGGCCCCAGGCGCCCGAATAACCGCGCCAACAATCCCGCCATGGCGAATTCTCCTGCGTGGTGAAACGAAATCTGCCGTCACAGCCGGCGCAGGCCGACAACCAGCCGACCGCCAGCGCAGCCTCACAACGACCTGATGCGTGGCGTCGCCCCGCCCAACAGCGCAGTCACCGCCCACACCATGGCGTCGAGCCGGTCCGGAGAGCGCCCGCCAGAGAGCCCGTCCGGGCCGAAGTCACACAATTCATCCTCAAGCGCAGTGAACTGGCCGCAGAACTTGAGCCGCCCCTGTTCCCCGAGCGCCGCCACCGGCTCTGCGCGGATATATTTGCCGCGCGTCGCCCGCACCGGCGTCACCGGCACGCCGGCGTCGCACTGACGCAACACCGCGATCGCCATGTCGCCGCCCTGGTTCACCTCCACCACCAGCGCATCTGCTTCCAGCCGGTGATAGACGGCGATGGCGCGGGCGGCCCAGGCGGCGGGCGAAGCCCGCTCAATGGTCGCGTCCTCAAGCACATAGACGATGCCGGCGCTGTCGACGCCGGCGGCGACGACGCCACAGCGGTCAGCGCGGCTGCCCGCGCTGGCGGGCGGATCGACCGCCACCACCAGCCGCGCCAGCGGCGGCGGCGCAGCAGCGCGCGCCGCCTCGATCCCGGCGCGCGACCACAAGGCGTCGGCGCGCTCCTCCACCATCTCACCATCGAGCTCCTGCAACCCGAGCCGGGTGCCGGCATAGCGCCCCACCACAGCCTGCAAAAATGCAGGCGCCAGATTGGCGGCGTTGTCGCGCGTCCGCGCCCGGCTCACCACCGCGCGCGGATCACCGAGCAGGGCGCGTAGCAACGGCATCGGTCGCGGCGTCGTGGTGACCAGCTGACGCGGGCGGCGCCCGAGCCGCAAGCCGAACTGCAGCATGTCCCACGCCTGCTGGGCGTTGCGCCATTTGCACAACTCATCACACCAGGCCGCCGCAAACTGCGGCCCGCGCAAACCTTGCGGATCTTCCGCCGAGAAGGCCTGGGCGATGGCGCCATTGGGCCATTGCAGCCGCCGCCGCGTCGGCGACCACAGCGGTCGCTCGCCGCCACCCAGCGACAACAGGCCCGAGACACCCTCAATCATCACGTCACGCACATCGGCATAGGTCTCGCCCACCAGTGCAATGCGCCCATGCGGCTCGCCGGCGAATGGCGGCAGACCGAGCGCCATGCCGCGCACCCATTCGGCGCCGGCCCGGGTCTTGCCGGCCCCACGACCGCCGATCATCAGCCAGATGGTCCAGTCGCCAGCCGGCGGCAATTGGTCAGGCCGGGCGAACAGCGGCCAGTCGGCCGCCAGCCGCGCCAGGGCCTGCGGCGACAGCTCATTCAGAAAGGCCGTCAGCAATCCGTCCGCCGCGCAGCGCAGCAATGCGGCCTTCAAGCTCGCGGCGGAAGCTGTCGATGTCGTCGGGCAATCCTGCGTCGGCTGCATCGCCCGCGCCCTCCATGCCCGCCACCGGCTCCGCAGCCAAAGTCCCATCCCCAGCGCCAGCCGGGCTCGCGCCCGCCGCGCCACCAGCGCCGCCTGCGCCGCCGCTCCGCTCCAGCGCCGACAATCCTGCAGCGACGCGCACCAGCATGGCCATCAGCCGCGCCTCCCGCTCCCGCGCTGCGCCATCGCCCGGCGCATTGGCCAGCGCCGTCTCGATCTCTGTCATATGGCGATCCGCAGCCGCCCACAGCCGCGCCACCAATTGCCGCCGCGCCGCAGGCGTGCTCGCAGCCAGCCCCGAAGCCTTCCGGGCTGTTCGCCGCCGAAGCCCAGCCCCAGCCGCCAGCATCCCGCCATCATCAGCAACCGACACATCTCCGCCCGTCAGCGCCGCCGCGTCCGCCGCCGACGCGCCAAGCTGCGTCAAGCCTGACGGCTCCGTTCCCGTACGCCGTCGCACCCTGCCGGGGCGCCCTCGCGTCGCCTTCTGCCCGTCAACGCCCAGCCCACCATCGCCTTCGCTGCAACCGCCAGCCGCCACCTCAACGGCGCTGGCCACGAAGGATCGCGAACGACGACGGTCTATCCCATCCAGCGAAGCACTCTTTGCTCCAGCGCAGGCCGCCTCAGCGCCCACCGCCCCAGCTAACCCCGCCTCAGCGCCCTGCGCCTCAAAAACTACCGCCTCAGCGCCAACCGGCGCTGCTTCGCCGGTACGCCGCCATGCTTGCTGCCGACGGATCGTCGTCATGCGCCGACGCGACACACCAAGCGCTTGCGCCAGCTCAGCCAACGTCGCGGCCCCGCATTCAAACCGTCGCCGCGCCCGCATGAGCGCCGCCACTGTCACCCCGTCAGCGTCGCCACACCCAGCCACACGCCCCGCCGCCCTGCCGCCCGTCGCCTGACGACGCCCCGTCCCGTGGCCAACCATCGCCAGCCTCCCCTCGCCAGGCACGACGCCGCGTAGCAGCGCCCCGAACAACGCGCCGCCCGCCACCCAGCGGCGCCCGCCCTGCCCGACCAGTCCAGACCAGACCAGGCCAAGCCAGACAGACCAGCCCCGCCCGTCACAGCAAACATCGCCGAACCGCCCATGCGCCAGCACGCCAATCAGCCACCACTCAGGCACGTCACGGCATGTTCCGAGTTGTCAGCCTCGCCCCAGGCACGCCGTCTCCATGCACGCCGCCTCCATGCAGAGCGGACATCCTGAGCAAGCAAACGTTTCCGAGTTACCGAAAAGCCCTGCGGCGCAAACCGGCGGCGTCAGCGCGCAAGCCAGAACAACGCCCCAGCGCCGACCATCGCCCCGCCAGACAGGCAACAAAAAAGGCCGCATCAACCGATGCAGCCCATCCACAATCACATTCAACCAACGCGAGCCCCCAAGCCCTCAAGCCCTCAAGCCCTCAAGCTCACAAGTCCACCACGCGGCCGAGCCAAAGACGCCAATCCCCAGAGCCGCCCCATGCAGGTCAAGCCTAACGGAACATCGCCTACGCCGCCCGCCCTGACTCAAAGCCGCCATCCGCCCTGACCCGCCCGTAACCACGCCAATCGCGCGCCCAAAGGAACGCCCCCACGCTGGTGCCCAAGTGGGGGGCAAGCGGGGCGGACAAGCGGGGGGCCGAAACGGGGGCCCAAACGGGGGCCAGCCAGAAGCTGGCCAAGGGGTCCTTCAACCAACAATAGACGAGCAAATGCTTGAAAACCAAGCTAGCGCGCCAGAACCGAGCGAGGCGAGCATCCGGCCCGCACCTGTTCAGGCCCCCACCGCCCCAAGTTCACGCATCCTCAACCCGCCAAAGCCCCCAACAACCATACCCATGAAAACGGGAACTCCAGCCCCGTTGGACCGGCAGACGCCCCACCAAACAACGCCAAGCAGTTCCACTAAAGTCGCCAAACAGCTTGGGGCGCTCACGGCGTCCGCACAAGCGGGCAAATCACTCAGCACAAGTGACTTGGCACAAATCACTCGGCACAATTCACGCGGGCGAAAGCCACGGAGGCTCCCGTCGCCAAAGGCCAAAGCCAAAGCCAACACCACAAGAACCCGCAACGCCAGCCACAGAAACCTGCAGCCGCGCCCTCCAGCTACAATTCCGGAGCGTATGAGAACATTAGCAGAACATCGTCACGCTGTCAAGCACGTCGCGCCGCCGCGCTGGCTCAGAAGCCGCAGCTATTGCGGCCCCGTCACCTGCTCTCCTGCAGCGCCCGCGGCGACCACGGCGACCGCGCCCGCCGCCACTCAGTCCTTGAGCTTGTCAGCGAAATACCCAAGCGCCCGGGCATAAACCTCCGCCCGGTTCCATTCACGCATCACCGAGAAATTCGGCTGGCCCGGATGATATCCAGCCCCCCGCGCCCAGCCGTGCCCCTTCAGGTAATTGGCGATCGAACCCAACGTATCGGTCGAGCTGTTGATGAGATCAGCGTGGCCGTTGCCGTCAAAATCGACCGCGTAGCGATAATAGGCCGACGGCATGAACTGGGCCTGGCCGACCTCGCCCGCCCAGGCGCCGCGCATCTGCTGCGGCGTGAGATCACCACGTTGCACCACCCGCAGGGCGTCCATCAGCTGGCGCGTAAAGAAGTCAGTGCGGCGGCAGTCGTAGGCCAGCGTGGTCAGCGCCCGGAAGGCGGGCGTATTGCCGCGCACCGCCCCATAGTCAGTCTCCATGCCCCAGATCGCCACGACGATCTCGCCCGGCACGCCAAACTGCTGCTCAATCCGGCGCAAGGTGTTGGCGTGGACCCGCATCATCTGCTTGCCCTTGTTGATGCGCCCGCTGCTCACCCGGTTTTTGATGAACTGTTCGAAGCTGACCCTGAAGTGCTTCTGGTTACGGTCAAGGCCGATGATACGGCGGTCATAGGCGACGTCAGACAGCGCGGCGTTGATGACCTGCGGCCTGATGCCAGCGGCGGCGGCCTCGCGCTTGAACTCCGCCAACCACTGGCCGTAACCCTCCGGGCCATTGCCGCACTGCGCCGCCTGAGCGCCGCTGACCGCCAGAGCGAGCGCCGCTCCGGCGATCGCCGTCATCACGAATGTCCTTGCGCCGTTCATCTGCCGCTCCAGTTCCCTGTGGCCTTCGCCAAGCCCCCTGCTCAACTGCGCCAGGCAGCGGCAGGTTCCGGGGCAGCGTGCGTCTGTCCCGCTCAGACGCCATCAAATCAGAAACAGGGTGACAGAAAAGTAAACAGACGGCGCCTTTTGCGATGCAGATCGGGCGATTGCGGCGCGCCGGCGCACGCTTCCGCCCCGGTATGCGCCCCATCAGGCGTCCCCTGTGTGCGCCCCTTTCCGCCTTACCCCAACGCCATGGCGGCGGCTTCCGCTTCCATGTCCGGCTTCGCCCCGCCATCGCGGGTCATCGGCTTCGGATAGCGCAACGCCATCTCGCGCATGATGTGCTTGATCGGCACGTCATGAAACGCGCCATGCTGGCCGAGATAGCCCATGAACGCATTGCCAGCGCCATCAAACGGCTGCAGCAGCGCATCGTTCTCACCGTCAAAATCCAGCGTCTGCACGCCGAGTCTGGCGCAGAGCGAGGCGTTGAAGGTCGGGCTCACCTTGATCCAGCGTCCCTCTGGCGCAACTTCCGTGAAGCCATGCCAGTAAAACTGGTCGGTTCCCATGCGTTCAATCAGCTGCGGCGTCGCCAGATGGTTGGTCACGTCAGCGAAGGCGACACGCGCCGGCACGCCCACCGCCCGGCAGGCCGCCGCCAGCAGGGACGCCTTGCCGACGCAATAGCCGCGGCCGGCGGCCAGCACGGCGGACGCGCGAAACACCTCCGGCCCCCAGGTGACATAGGGGTCGTAAAACAGATCACGCACGGCGAAATACAGCGCCTGGGCCTTCGCCTTCGGCGTATCGGCGCCGCTCACCACCCGTTCGGCGAAAGCAATGACCTCCGGATGATCCGAATCAACATAGTCGCCCGGCGCGGTCCACAGCCGGAATTCGTCCTCGATCATGCATTTCTCTCCCTGTCAGTGACGCCAGAATGTCACAAGGGCCAACCAGGTCGTCAACCTGCGTATGGTGACAGCGGGTTTTCGCAGCAGATGCCGCCAAATATGGCCAGGATACGTTGCGACGCGTAGTTGAATACGCCATCGTCACCCCAGTCGGCGCTCCCGACACAAACCCCATGGTATCGCAAGCACATGCGCCGCATATCGCCGCCCTCACCGGCGCGGCGCGCGCCAGAATCCGGAACGCCCGCCCTTCGCCGGGCGTTCCGTCCGCCGGAGCTGTCATGCAGGTTGTTTCCCGTCGTCTGTTTGTTGTCGCAGCGTCCACGCTCGCCCTCGCCGCCTGCCAGACCAGGTCGCGCGGCAGCCTCGAGAGCGAACTTGGCAAAGGCGCAGGGCCGGCCGCGCCGCCGCCTGTCCCCGCCGACCCCATGCTCAGCGATCCGACGCCGGCCGATTATGAGGCGATGTATGCGCCCATCGACACCGACCGCTTCCCCATCCCCGGCGTCCGCGCGGGCGTCATCAAGCCGGAGTTCCTGCGCCGTCGGGTGAGCTACGCCGGGCCGGAAGCGCCTGGCACATTGGTCGTCGATCCGGCCCGGCGCTATCTCTATCTGGTTGAACAAGGCGGCAAGGCTATCCGTTATGGCGTCGGCGTCGGCCGCGAAGGCTTTGGCTGGTCGGGCGAGGCCACCATCAACAGCAAGCAGGAGTGGCCGGACTGGTATCCGCCAAAGGAGATGATCGAGCGGCAGCCCGAGCTGAAGCGCATCGTCACCAAATTGCCGAGCGGCGTCGGCGTCCCCGGCGGCCTGCGCAACCCTTTGGGCGCCCGCGCCCTGTATCTGTGGCAGAACGGCAGGGACACGCTGTTCCGCATTCACGGCACCACCGAGCCGCACACCATCGGCACGCGCGTGTCCTCCGGCTGTATTCGCCTCGTCAATCAGGACATTATCGATCTCTACCGCCGCACCCCGGTGGGTGCCAAAGTGGTGGTGCTCAGCGGCCCTGGTCACAATGGCATGACCCAGCCTGGCGCCGCAGCACGTCCGCGCCGTCCCCGGGGACAAACGGCGGCCGCACACAGCCAGCCGACCGGATAAGCGCCTGCCAGGGGCGGAGGCCTCCATCGCCATCCGTGCCAGCGGCGCCCACCGATACTGAGGCGTCTCGTCCAGAGCCTGGGCTGGCACTGGCGCCCGCCCACACAACAACGGCGACGCTATCCGCGTCGCCGTCCTGCAAATCAGCGCCGCCGCGCCTTGCGCCCCATCCGCGCCGCCACCACCCCTGGCGGCGTCGCTCCGCCGGCTGGTGCCCGCGACCGGCGCGGGACCCGGTCCGGCCATTGCACGATGCGCTCGATAAGCTCGTCCGGCTCCATCTCCTGCTCCGAGCCTGACAGCCTGCCGCGCACCGACACCCCGGCGGCGACCACCGTCTCCGGGTCGCCCGACACCAGCGGGTGCCACCACGGCAGATCCTGACCCTCACGCACCAGCCGGTAGGCGCAGGTCGGCGGCAACCAGCTCAGGCTGCGCACGGTCTCCGGCGTCAGCCGGACGCAGTCGGGCACCTGGGCCTGGCGGTTGGGATAGTCGCGGCAGCGGCAGCTGTCGCCATCGAGCAGGCGGCAGCCGACATCGGTGTAATAGATGCGGCCGCTGTCCTCATCCTCAAGCTTGATCAGGCAGCAGCGGCCACAGCCGTCGCACAGGCTCTCCCATTGCTGGTCCGACATGTCCTCCAGCGACGTGGTGCGCCAGAAGGGCGGCGCTGCGCTGTCTGTGCTCATGTTGTCCTGTCCCGTCATTCGGCTTCCGCCCCGCCATGGCTGGCGCCCTGCCGGAACCGGGTCTAGTGCCGCACCCCTTGCCGGAATGCAACGTCCTTAACCAAAGCACGCCATCGGCCGGTGTTGCGACTGACGCCCCTTCCGGCGCCCTGCTATACTCAACCAGGGACATGCAGGACCGCGACGCGCGGCCCAGGCAGCCCGGAGGATCGCATCAGGTGACGCCACAAAGGGGATCACTGACCGCTAGGATACGGCGCGCGGCGCTGGCCCTCGACGCGCGTCTTGATTCCGGCCTCTATGCGCTGGGCGCCGCTATTGGCGAAGCGTGGCGCGGCTGGCGCGATATCACCGATCGCCTCGCGGTGCGCGGCGGCGCCCGCGTCATGACCGAGATCGCCTGCGAGACCCTCACCCTCAGCGTCGGCGCAGGCATCGTGCTGGCGGCGCTGGCCCAGCCAGCCTTCCGCATGACGCAGAACGACAAATGGCTGAAGCAGAGCGAACTCGCCGTCACCTTCCTTGATCGCTATGGCGAAGAGGTCGGGCGTCGCGGCATCCGTCAGAATGACGCGCTTGAGCTCGGCGACTACCCCGACCATTTCATCAGCGCCGTGCTGGCGACCGAAGACCGTCGCTTCTTCGACCATTATGGCGTTGACCCGGTCGGCACCGCACGGGCGCTCAGCGTCAACGCCAATTCATCCGGCGTCGTCCAGGGCGGCTCGACCATCACCCAGCAGCTGGCCAAAAACATCTTCCTCAGCAATGAGCGCTCGCTGGAGCGCAAGATCAATGAGGCGTTCCTGGCGCTGTTTCTCGAGGCGCGCCTCAGCAAGCAGCAGATCCTCAAACTGTATCTCGACCGCGTCTACATGGGCGCTGGCAATTTCGGCGCCGCCGCCGCCGCCGACTTCTACTTCGGCAAATCGGCGCGGGACCTGACGCTGGCGGAGTCCGCCATCCTCGCCGGCCTGTTCAAGGCGCCGTCACGCTACGCCCCGCACGTCAATCTGCCGGCGGCCCGCGCCCGCGCCAATGACGTGCTCGACGCCATGGTCGACGCCGGCATGCTGACCGCCGGCCAGGTGGCGTCGGCGCGCCGCAATCCCGCCACCGCGCTGGAGCGCAAGCGCGATTTCAGCCCGGATTATTTCCTCGACTGGGCCTATGACCAGGTTCGCGCCATGGCCGAGGCGGGCAAGCTGGGCGATGAACGCGTGCTCACCGTGCGCACCACCCTCGACCCGCTGGCGCAACGCAGCGCCGAAGCCGCCGTTGAAAACAGTTTGCGCCAGTTTGGGGCGCAATGGGGCGCAAGCCAGGCCGGCATCGTGGTGATGGAGCCAGATGGCGCGGTGCGGGCGCTGGTCGGCGGCCGTGACTACGGCGCCAGCCAGTTCAACCGCGCCACCGACTCGCTGCGCCAGCCAGGCTCGTCGTTCAAGCCCTATGTCTACGCCACGGCGTTGCTGGCGGGGGTGGTCACCCCCACCAGCACGGTCATCGACAGCCCGGTGTGCATCGGCAACTGGTGCCCGGCCAATTATGGCCGCTCCTTCTCGGGCGCCATGCCGCTGACTACGGCGCTGGTCAAATCGATCAATTCGATCCCGGTGAAGCTGTCGATCCTGCTCGGCAAGGGCAACGCCCGCATCGGCCGCGCCCGCATCATCGCCCAGGCCAAAGCCATGGGGCTCAGGCACGAGCTGCGCGACAGCACCTCCCTGCCCATCGGCTCGGCCGAGGTGAAGATCATCGAGCACACCTCCGGCATGGCGACATTCGCCAATGGCGGCTTCCGCGCCGACGCCTTCAGCGCCGCCGAGATCCGCAACAGCCATGATGAGGTCCTGTGGTCGCAAGCGCGCGACGCCGCCAAACCCGAGCGCGTCCTGCCCGAGAAAGTCGCCCAGGA
This sequence comes from Camelimonas sp. FR25, assembly GCF_059740505.1. Taxonomy (NCBI): domain Bacteria; kingdom Pseudomonadati; phylum Pseudomonadota; class Alphaproteobacteria; order Hyphomicrobiales; family Chelatococcaceae; genus Camelimonas; species Camelimonas sp. FR25. The sequence continues at coordinate 10,316 of NZ_JCAWFG010000019.1, forward strand.
GATCAACCAGATGCTGACCAAGGCGGTGGAGGAAGGCACAGGCCGCCGCGCCCGCATCGACGGCGTGCGGGTCGCCGGCAAGACCGGCACCACCAACGCCTATCGCGACGCCTGGTTCGCCGGCTACACCGGCAATTACGTCGGCGTCATCTGGATGGGCAACGACGATTACGCCTCCACCAACCGCATGACCGGCGGCACATTGCCAGCCCAAACCTGGCGCGAGATCATGGAGCCGCTGCACCGTTCGGCGAAGCTGGTCACCCTGCCAGGCGTCGAGCCAGCGCCGCCGCCCGCCGCCGCCACACCCGCCGCAGTGGCCGCCGCGCCCGACAGCCGGCTTGGCGCCGAGATCATCTCCAGCCAGAGCGCGGCGGCGCTTGCCGCCATCGGCGCACTGTTCCGGGACGCCGCGCGCAGCCACAGCGGGCCAGAAGCCGTCGCCCCGCGCCCAACCCGTCCTGAACCCTCCGGCGCCGTCGCGCCACGCCGCAGCGGCGCCGCCGACCCCCACGGCGCTGTCACCATGCGCCACGACGCGCTGCCCCCACAGCCGCCCAGGTCTGAGGGACCGCTGCAGGCGAAGGAGGGCTAGGGCATGCTCCGCTCGCCAGGTGACACGTCAGGCAGGCGCCCGCCCGCCAGGAGCCATGCGCCGTGCGGCTAGCCCTGATGACCTTGATCACACTGCTGGTGGCGGCGGCGAGCGGCTTCGGCGCAACCTGGCTGGCGCTGGCCGAGCGCCCTCTCACCGGAGCCATCACGCTGGGGCCATGGCGGGCCTGGCCCGGCTCGGGCGCGCCAACTCCCGATCCCTATATGCGGGCTGTCATCGCCCGCACCGCCGCTTTGCCGCTCGGCGCTGGCGAAGGCATTGAGCTGATCGCCGAGACCGACAGCGACGGCGAAAGGCTCAGCGGCGGCTGCATCTATGAAATTCTCGGTCGTACGCCGGAAGCCCGCACATGGACGCTTGCGGTCACCCGGCTGTCGGCCAGCGGTCGCAGCCGACGCATCACCCAGAGCGACCCGCTGGCCCAACCCATGGCGTTGACTTCGGAAGGCCTGCTGCGTGACGCCGCTGGCGGCGTGCGCGTCACCGCCGCCGCCACGCCGCAACCCGGCGACTGGCTGGCCACGCCCGCAGGCAGCCCCTTCCGCCTGACCCTGCGCCTCTACGATAGCCCCACGGGCTTCGCCAGCCGGCCCGGCGCCTCGGCCAGGCTGATGCCGGAGATCCGGCGAAAGCATTGCTCATGACGCTACGCTGGTCTGATGTGCTCGCCTCGGTGATCGCCGGCCTGCTGCTGGGGGCCATCGTCCATCTGACGATGGTGCTGCGCATACCATTGGTCGCCCGCCACGACGCGTACGCACAACTGGCGCTGGCCGGCGCAGAAGGCGAGGCCACCCCCGTCCCGGCGCAATTTGGCCGGCCAGGGGCGATGGGCGATGATCCGCTGACGCCGCGCGCCGCCTGCGCCTTTTCGCTCGCTGATGGCCCGGTGCGCATCACCATGCCCGCCGCCGGCGTAGCCCAGACGCTGTCGATCCACGACCGCGGCGGTCGGGTGATCTATTCGCTGAGCGACCGGGCGGCGGTGCGCGGCATGCTGTCCTTGCTGGTGATGACGGCGGCGCAGCGCGACGAGCGCCAGCTGATTGCGCAGGAGGACAGCGATGACGCGGTGATCGAGGTGGTCTCGGCCACCGACCGTGGGCTGGCGGTGGCGCGGGCGATCCCGCCCTCGCCCGCCTGGCGGGAGCGAGCGGTTGAGGCGACGACCAGCGTCACCTGCCTGCCCGAGGGCTGACGCCCTTTGGCCGCTTCATACCAGACCCCCGATGAGCATGGCTCATCGGGGGTCCGGTTAAGCCCTTGCGGCGCCTGAGCATTTCAGCATGCGGATACGTCAGTATCTTCGCATCCTGGCGTCAGCTATCCGCCCCGCCTGGCTCGCGCGCCAGCGGCAGGAAATGCCGCCCCTCGCGGTCGTCAATATCGATAATCCATAGATCCGGATCGAAGCGCAGCTCACGCTGCAATTTCTCCCAGGCGCCCGCCGGCGTCGGCTCCGCCAGGGCGATCTCGGAGAACAGCCGTTCGCCATCATCGGCGTCTGCGGCGAACACCTGCGGCGCCGGTCCAAACAGCCTGGCCGCGCCATCCATCAGGTCGAGCCGCACGAAGATCGCCCCGGCCTCCGCCGCGCCACGCCGCAACAGCGTGGCGGCGACCCCCGCTGCCGCACAGCGACGGAGATGGGCGGACACCCAGAAATCAGAGCGCAAGCGTGCCGACATCGCCTCTCCCGTCAGCGCGTCGGCGGCAGCGGCGCACTGGCCGACGCAGCCGTAGAGGCCGTCACCCGGGCCGCCGGGGCCGCCACGCCGCCGCTGGCCGACAGCGCCTTCAACGTCGCCGGGCCCAGCTCGCCAGTCACCGGCAGTCCCTTGGCCTTCTGGAAGCGCTCAATAGCCGCCCGGGTCCCCGGCCCCATCTTGCCGTCAGCGGCCAGCTGACCAAAACCGAGCCTCGCCAGCTGCTTTTGCGCCGTCATAACCTGTGGCGACGGGGCCAGGGGCGCGGCGACCGCCCCTGCCTGAGCCGCGACCGACGCCGCAACTGGCTGCGCACTGTTCGCGACGGCGCCACCGGCCCCTGCATTGGCCGCCGGCCGCTGCGGCGGCATCGGCGCGCCGCCGGCGCGCAGCAGATCGCCGATGGCATCCTGATTGCGCGCCGCCGCTACGGGCGCCGGCGCGACGGAACCGGTCGCGGCGCCCCCCGCCAGCTGCGCGGCGATCAGGTCGGTTCCGCTGGCAGATGCGTTCGTTGGAGCATTCGCTGGCGCGCTGGCGGCGGCGCTGGCCTGTGACCGCGCAACAGGCGCCGCCGGTGGACGCGCCACCACCGCCTCAGCCGGGCGAACGGCGGCGGCCCTGGGGCCGACGCTGGTCGGCTGGGCGCCGCTGAACGAGCCAAACAATGGATTGGGGTGGTCGCCATCCTGCAGCGCCAGCGCATTGATCATCACGCCGAGCGTCACGGTCAGCGCCACCACACCCAGGGCCAGGCGTCCGGTGCGGATCGGCGCCAGCCAGCTGACGCTGGACATCAGTCCGGCCCGCCCGCCACGACGCCCGCCGGCAAATTCGCCGCCATGCCGCCGCGCCGCATGGCCGCCTTGCTGACCAGAAAAGCCAGCCGCCGGCTGGGAGGCGCGGGGATCACGACGCTCGGCGCGCATGAAGTCATTTCTTGAACTGGCGAGGGCTTCACGCAAGGCAGGGCACCATCATCTGTGTCGCGACCGTTGCTCCGGCGCTGGTGTCATTGGTCGCGGGCGTGAGGCCATCTGGCAGCGTGACGCAGGCGAGCGTGCCGCCGCCGTCGCCAGGCCCGATGCTGAGGCCGCCGCCCTGCAGGCTGGCGAGCGAGCGCACCAGCGTCAGGCCGAGCCCGAGGCCAGTCTGCTCGCGCCGCCGGGATTCCTCAAGGCCAATGCCGGTATCGGCGACATACAGCAAAAGATCGCCGTCATTGCGGCTGATCCACACCCGCACCTCGCCGCCAGGCGGGGTGAATTTGATGGCGTTGGACAGAAGATTGAGCAGGATCTGCCGCACCGCGCGCGGGTCACAATACATATCGAGACCGATCACCGGCGGCGGTGGGCACAGGGTGACGCCACGGGCGGCGGCGTCAGGCCGGACAAACTCGCAGCACAGCCGCGCCAGCGCGTTGACGTCGAGCACGTCACGCACGCTGGACGGTGCGGCGAGGCCGTGGGCGCCGCTGTCGAGCGCGGCGGCGATCAGCGCATTGAGGTGGCAGGCGGCTTCATGGGCGTTGGCCGACCAGGCGCGGCGCTGCGCCTCGGTCAGATCGCCCGCCCCGGCCAGCATTTCCGTGTAGCCCATCAGAGCCGACAGCGGCGTGCGTAATTCATGACCGAGCACGGCCATGGCGTCGTTGTGCGGGGCATGCGCCTCGTCGCCACGCGCGGCGGCCGCCGGCGCCGCATGCGCGCCCGCACCCCCGAAAAACAAGCTCATGGCCCGCAGGACCCTGGCTGCTGCAAGCGTGCGCACTCCCGCCGCTCCTTCAACATGACCCAGCCACGCTGTGGTCGCCGTCGCTTCCGTTGCGGCTTGCACCGCGACGCTCCCGGACAATGGCACGGGCCCGTTTACGCAATGCTAAAGCGCTTGCGAAACAGTAGCCCTCGCGTCAGCCATCCACAGTCGACGCCGCGCCATCCCGGCCATTGCCGCAAGGTGATCAGGGGCGAGCGCAGCCAGACCCCGCCCACCCCGGGCCGCCAGCCCGGCCAGAACGACGGAGCACGCCATGATGCGCCTGATCAAATGCGCCCTGTGCATCGCCCTCGTCTATCTGCTGTCGCCGCTCAACGGTCTGAGCGAGCGTGAGACGCTTGATGGCGTGGCAAGGCTGGCCATCGGCGCCCAGACGCTGGCGCCCGAGGCGGCCAGGGCGATATCCGCGTCCCGCCCAACCGACCACGCGCCCGCCTCCGACAGCGGCATGCTGCGCCAGCTGGCGGCGGCCTTGCCGATGCTGCTGGCCCTGCTGCCAGCCACGAGCCCATCATCCCCACGCCACGAAGCGACGACAGACAAGGTCACCGTATCGCCGCCCCCGGCCAAAGGCGGCTCCGGCGATCTTTACAGCCAACCCGCGCAGCCAGCGACGCAGCGCCTGACGCCGCCCGAGCGCCCCCGGCCCACGTCGTCGCCCGCCGTCGCCAGGCCCGGCGCCACCAGGTCCACCACCGCCAAGCCCGATACAGCTGAGCCGCGAGGCGCCGCCCTCCGCGCCCCTTGATACCAGTTGAGGCGCGCCAGCCATGGCCACATCAGCCATGGCCAGCCCCGCCCCCGAGCTGTAAAAGGGCCGGAGCAGGGCAAGAGCCGCGTCCGCGTCGCACCACAACCACGGTCCGCGCGGAGCGCCCCGCCCGATCGTTACTGCATCCGACCAATGATGCCGTGACCCAAACTCATGCGCGTGCGAGAGCTTCATGGCGACAGATATCCAGACCATCACCGATGACTTCGCCTTTCTCGACGACTGGGAGGACCGCTACCGCTATCTGATCGAACTCGGTCGCGATCTGGCGCCGCTGCCTGAGGCAGCCCATAACGAGGCCAACAAGGTGCGCGGCTGCGCCAGCCAGGTGTGGCTGGAGAGCCGCATCGAGCAGACCCCGTCCGGCGCCGTGCTGCATTTCGTCGGCGACAGCGACGCCCATATTGTGCGTGGCCTCGTGGCCGTGGCCCTCGCCTTCTTCTCTGGCCGCCCGGCCAGCGAGATCGTCAGCGCCGACGCCCAGGCGCTGTTCCGGCAATTGGGCCTCGCCGAACATTTGACGCCGCAGCGCTCCAACGGCCTCAATTCCATGGTCAACCGCATCAAGGCCGACGCCGCCGCAGCCCTCGCCGGCGCCTGAGGCGGTCGCGGCCAGCGGCTGGTCGCGCTCATGCGCCCGGCGCGCCACGGCCGCGCGGGTTGCTGAGCCCGTAATGGCTGGCCAGCCGCCCCAGCGCCAGGCCCAGCACCACCTTGCCGGCCCGCGCCGGCCAGCGACGCTCGCGTTCGACCTGCTCCAGCCCCTTAAGGAAGCCGCAGACGTCGACCAGCAAGCCGGCGAATTCCGGGCCCACCGCGTCAAGCGCCCGTCGCACCCGCACGCGCGCGGCGATGGCGAGGTCCGAGGCCCCAAGATCAAACGCCCCCGCTCCGCCGCCCCGGCCAGGTCGCAGCCAGTCCACCGTCATGCGCGGCGTCATCTGCGCCCGCTCCATATCGGCGCGCAGCCGCTCGCCCGCCACAAACGCCGCCTCATCGATCAACGCCACGCCATCGCGGCTACGCCGTCGCCGCAACCAGGCCAGCGGGCTCTCCTTGTGGTTCACCGCCACCTGCACGCGCGCCCCGTCCACGAACATCCCGGCCATGCCAATGTCCTGATGCTGCGCGGCGAAGGGCTGTGCTGGCGCCTCCGCCCGCGCCAGATGCGCGCGCCCCGCGTCCGACAGCGCCAGACGCCGCCGCGCGCCGCCTGTCTCTTCCAGTAGCCCGGCGGACAGCATGGCGCTGACCAGCCGCCCCGGCGCCAGCCCACCGCCGAGGCTCACCCCAGCCCCGGCCTCGCCGCCCGCCTTCGCCGCCACGCAGACCATCCAGTCTCCGCCGCCGTCCGGCGCCGGGGCCAGCGTGGCTGGGGCGCGCGCCAGCCGGCGCAACATGGCCAGCATGGCGGCGCCCTGAGCGCCGGCGCGCCCCGCCGTCGTGCTGCGTCGTACGCCGCCTCGATCGCCCTGCGCCCCCCCGCCTCTGGCGCCCGTCGCCGCATCGCCTGACCCTCCGGCCCAGATGTTGTTCACTTTTTGTTCCATGTTCGCTATCCTCTCATGCTGATGTAGCGCCCGTGATGGCGAGGCAATGCTCAGGAGAAGCAGGGGGAATGAGGCGTCGTAAAAGGTAGCCTGGCCTCACGCCGCGCGCCGCAATCGCGCCTCGCAACCCTGGCGACCTTGGCGACCTTGGCGACCTTGGCGACCTTGGCGACCTTGGCGACCCTGGCGACGAGGCCGCCTGGCGGATGGCGGATGGCCCTGAGCCTCATGTCCTCGTCTGGCCGACCACCAAAGCCCCAACCGGGCGACCCGGAGCCAGCCCCGTAGCATTAATAGGTATTTATTCCTTTATCCTACATCCAAGTCAAGCGTCCTGTTCGCCGCTCGCCCCCACCGCGCCTTGCCAGCCTGCTGCGGCGATCTTGATTGCGCCACAGGCGCGGCGCATGTCATGCAAGGCTGAGGCGCTGTTCGCCACGCAGCGGCGAGGGTTCGCCATCCAGCCGCGTCAGCATCGCCCCAACCTGGGCGCGCGGCCCCCGCTGGCGATCCCCCCAGCCGCCGCCAGCCGCTCCTGTCGTCCGCTCCCTCTTCGCAACAGGTTTCACATGTCCGCCAGCCGCCCCGCCAATCCGCCAGTCGCCCCGGTCACCCCTGCGCGCCCCACCACCCGGTTGATCCATGGGGATGAGCTGCGCGACGACTACGCCTGGCTCAAGGCCGACAACTGGCAGGAGGTGCTGAAGAAGCCGAAAAAGCTCCCCGCCGATATCCGCGCTGTGCTCGAGGCCGAGAACACCTATTGCGAAGCGGTGCTCGCCCCTGTCGCCACCCTGCGCAAGCAGCTGGTCAAGGAAATGCGGGCCCGCATCCGCGAGGACGACGCCGAGGTTCCGGCCCCCGATGGGCCATGGCTGTGGTACGAGCGCTATGAAACCGGGGCCGAGCACGGCCTGGTCTGCAGGCGTCCCCGCGCTGGCGGCGCCGAACAGGTGCTCATCGACGCCAACGCCCTGGCCGAGGGCAAGCCGTTCTTCGATCTCGCCGCCGCCGATCACGCCCCCGATTTCAGCCACATCGGCTGGAGCCTCGACGACAAGGGATCGGAATATTACACGATCCGCGTGCGCCGGATGAGCGACGACGGCAGCTTCACCGATCTTGACGATGTGGTGGTCGACACCACCGGCGAGCTGGTCTGGCAGGCCGACAGCGCCGGCTTCTTCTACGTGATGAACGACGACAATCACCGGCCCAGCAAGGTGTTCCTGCACCGCCTTGACCAGCCGCAAGCATCCGACCGGCTGATCTATGAGGAAGCCGACGCCGGCTGGTTCGTCAATCTCGACCAGACCCAGTCAGGCCGCTACCTGCTGATCGGCGCCGGCGACCATGAGACCAGCGAGACCTGGCTGGTTGACCTGCACTCAGCCGAGGCCACGCCCCAGCTGGTCGCCGCCCGCACGCCGCAGGTGATGTATGACGTCGACCACCACGGCGACGCGCTGATCATCTGCACCAACGCCGATGGCGCCGAAGACTTCAAGCTGGTCACCGCGCCGCTCAGCGCCCCAGACCGGAGCAACTGGCGCGATCTCATGCCCTACCGCCCCGGCGTGATGATCCTGTCGCATGTGGCCTTCGCCCGCCATCTGGCCCGCATGGAGCGCGAGGACGCCCGGCCGCGCATCATCATCCGCGACCTGGCCAGCGGCGAGGAGCACGCCATCAGCTTCGATGAAGAGGCCTATGGCCTTGGCCTCGACAGCGGGCTTGAGTTCGACACCAATGAGGTCCGCTTCACTTACGCCTCGCTGACCACCCCCGCCGCGACCTACGCCTATGACATGGCGAGCCGCAGCCGCACCCTGCTCAAGCAGCAGGAGGTGCCGTCGGGGCACGACCCGCAGGATTATGTCACCCGCCGCATCTTCGCCACGGCGCCGGATGGCGCGCTGGTGCCCGTGTCGCTGCTGCACCACAAGGATACGCCGATCGACGGATCGGCGCCGGCCCTGGTCTATGGCTATGGCGCCTATGGCAGCGCCATGTCGGCGGCGTTCCGCACCAATCCGCTGTCGCTGGTCAATCGCGGCTTCGTCTACGCCATCGCCCATGTCCGTGGCGGCACGGAGAAAGGCTGGGCCTGGTACCTCAACGGCAAGCGCGAACACAAGACCAACACCTTCACCGATTTCATCGCGGTCTGCCACGCGCTGGCCGAGGCCGGCTATACGGCGCCAGGCCGCATCGTCGCCCATGGCGGCAGCGCCGGCGGCATGCTGATGGGAGCGATCGCCAATCTGGCGCCGGAGCTGTTCGCCGGCATCATCGCCGACGTGCCCTTCGTCGACGTGCTCAACACCATGCTCGACGACAGCCTGCCCCTCACCCCGCCGGAATGGCCGGAGTGGGGCAATCCGGGCGAGAGCGCAGACGCCTTCGCCCTGATCCGCTCCTACGCCCCCTATGAGCAGGTCCGCGCCCAGGCCTATCCCGCCATCCTGGCGCTCGGCGGCCTCACCGACCCGCGCGTCACCTATTGGGAGCCGGCCAAATGGGTCGCCCGCCTGCGCGCCGCCATGACCGGCGGCGGCCCCATCCTGTGCAAGATCAATATGGAGGCCGGCCACGGCGGCGCCTCGGGCCGCTTCGACACCCTGAAGGAGGTCGCGCTGATGTATGCCTTCGCCCTGCAGGCCGTCCGGGGATTTGACCGGCCAGCCGCCAGCTGACCCTGACAGAATAGCGCCGACATACAAAAAGGGCCCCGCAAGGAGCCCTTTTCTGCATCTGGGCCCATGGCCCGCCTGCGCCTCAATCTGCCAGCGCTCTGCATCGATCGGGAGCGTCCGGGATGAGCGTCCAGGAAGGGCGTCTCAGCTGCGCCACGCCCCTTGCCCCTTGGCGGCGCAGGTCAGCTGCGACCGCCGCCGCCCATATGCGCCTTGAGCGCGTCGAGCGAGGCGAAGTGCAACACGCCCTCCGGCGTCTGCGCCTCAATCGACCCATCCGCATACATCACATAGTGAACGCCGCCAGCCGTATAGCTGCCGACCACGCCGGGCGGCCCGGCGGGCGCAGCGCTGGCGGGCGACGCAGGCGCGTCAGGCGGTGCCTCAGCGGCATCCTTCGGACGCTCCGTCGCGCCGGACGTCGCCTCGCTAGCGCTCCCCGATAGGGAGCCAGGCACTTTGGCCGCTCCCGCTCCGGACGATGCGCCGGCCAGCGCAGACGCCGGCGCCCGCGCAGCCGGTCGCTCTGGAAACACCACGCCGCTCGCCGCCGATGGGGCCGCCGACGGCCTCGCCGGGGCGAGGCCCGACGTATTCGTGGGCTCTACGGATGCGGCGCCGGTGGCGGCGGCAGAGGGACCTGCAGCGGCGAGCCCCGCCAGTTGCGACGTTGGTATGGCGGCTGGGCGCGGCGCAGGGCGCTGCGGAAACAGCGGCCCGCCTGCCGGGGCGGCGTCTGACGGCCTGGCCGTCGACGCCCCCTCGGTCCCCGTTGCGCCCTCAGCCGGCTCGGCGGCTTTGCTGGCCCGCCGGCCAAACAGCGAGCCGATCCGCGCCGCCAGATCGGCCTTTGGCGCAGGCTCTCCGGCGGAGCGCCCGGCAGCTGCGGTCGTCACCACGGGCGTCGACAGGGCTGCGCCCGGAGAGCCTGCGCCCGGCGAGGCCGCAGCCGCAGGCGTCGTTGTCATCGGCGTCGCCGCCGGTCCCAGCGGCTTGCCCGCGTCAACGCCGCGCGACGCCGCCCCAGTCGCCGCAGTCGCCCCGGAGGGCGCCAATCCCCCAGCGGCGCCAGCCAGTGGCGCTGCGGGCGTTGGTTTGGCCTGCTGCTCGCCGCCTGGCGCTAGCGCCGCCGGACCACGCAAAGTCGGCTCGCTGCGCCGCAGGGGCCGCGAGGCCAAAGGATGATCCAGCGGCGAGGCCGGCGTCGGCCGGGTCGCGAGGCCAGACAGCGGCCGAGCCAAATCTGATAGCGGCCGCGCCAGATCTGACAGCGGCTTTCCAGGCTGCGCCGCCGGAGCGTCCGCCACAGGCGTCGCGTCCTGCTTCAGGCCAGCGTCTGTCTCGCCCGTTGACGGACCAACCGCAGACGGGGTCGCGTCAGCATGAGGCGCAGCCGCCCGGCCAGCCCCCAGCCCTGCCAGCCCGCTGGTGACGCCGCCCGGACGCAGCAGATCATTGAGGCGCCCCTCAACCGCCGCAGGGATCGATGCGGCCTTCGACGCCGGCTGGGCGGCAGGCGCATCCTGACCAGCGACCTCGCTGGGCCCGGAGCCGGGCTGCAGCCCTGCGGGCGCGTCGCCGCTCGCTGCTGCACGCGGGCCAGCCGCGGGCGTCGCCAGCGCAGGCGCGGCGCGGTCGAGGCCAGACGTTTTGGAAGACGGCTGCTCAACGGGCCTGGCCGTGGGCGCGGTCAAAGGCTTGCTCACAGGAGCGCCAATGGGCGCGCCAGCAGGTTTGGCGGCGGGCTGCGCCAGCTGTGCCCCGACGGCGCCGGGCTCCGGCGCGCGCGTCTGCCCGCTGCGGTCGGGCATCTGGTCGCGCGGCGCAGTCTGTGGCGTCGCCATCGCCCCTGGCATGCTCAGGTCGGACAAAGGCGGCCTGGACGCAGCAGGCTGGCCCGCCGCGCCCTCGGGCGCAGCCACTCCAGGCGCAGTCGGCGTCGCCCCAGCGCTTGCGTCAGCAGCGGTAACGGCAGCGATCGACGCCCCCCGTTCGGCGGCAGGCGTCGGCGCCGCGACGCGCCGCTGGGCTGACGTGATCGCTGGCGCGATGGCCGCCGCGCCCGGTTCCGGCTTCAGCGCAGCTGGCGTGTCCCGTCCACTAGACGCCGTCGTGCCGGGCGCCGGTTGCAAACCATCCGGGCTGGCCGCAGCTGGCGCCGTCGCAGACGCGACCGCCGCCACATCCCGGGGCGCCTCCTCGACAATGCCGGCTTCCAACAGATCCGGCAGCTGCTTCAGCGTGCGCACCACCATGGCCAGCGCGAACACAATGGCCGATCCGGTCAGATACATGCTGCCAGAGATCACCCAGGTCCAGCCGCGCTCCAGCACGATCATAGGTATGCCCCAGGCGAGCGCCCAGGCGCCGCTGAGCGCGAGCACGAGGGCAAGGACATAGAGTATCAGCAGCATACCAACCTCATCCGGTTGCCAGCGGCGGCCACGCGCGGGCGCTGCGCCCGCTCTGTGTCCGCCTGTCCGGCGCACCCCGGCGACCCTCGTCCGCAAGCGGACAGCCGTCCCGGGATCATCCTCATCTATCTGCGCCAGAGCTCACGCCTGACTGCAACGGCCCCATCCGTGCAAAAGCGCGCAAATCCGGCGTATGTGCGGTCACAAACTGGCGATAACCTTGACGCCGCGCCGCAGACCGCTGTCAACGCCCTCGCGGAAAATAGTGAACATAAGCCAAATGCCTGCAACTTCTTCAGGCAGATGGCCGATTTTCTGCGGACAACCGCCACCACCCCCGCATCACGCCCGCCCCGGGGCCGCTGCGCACCCGGCGAACCTCGGCGAGGCGCTCGTTCAGGCTCGCCCGGCCGCCATCCACAAAGCCGCCAGGCGACTGGTCGCAGCGCCTTCGGTCGCCTATGTCTGCACTGCGGCTGACTTGCCCGTGTCGTCTGCGGGGCTTAACAAGTTGCCATCGGCTATCACTGCCTGCTGCGGCGGGTGGATTCCAGAAGGAAAGAACACATGACCTTCAAGCTGCCTGAACTTCCGTACGCCTACGACGCGCTTCAGCCCTTCATGTCGAAGGAGACGCTGGAGTACCATCACGACAAGCACCATCTCGCTTATGTCGACAACGGCAACAAGCTGCTCGCCGGCACGGATCTCGAAGGCAAGAGCCTTGAGGAGATCGTGAAGGGCTCCTATGGCAAAAACCAGGCGCTGTTCAACAACGCCGGCCAGCATTACAATCACCTGCACTTCTGGAACTGGATGAAGCCCAATGGCGGCGGCGCCATCCCGGGCGCGCTCGAGAAGAAGATCATCGAAGATCTTGGCTCGGTCGCGAAGTTCAAGGAAGACTTCATCGCCGCTGGCGTCGGCCAGTTCGGTTCGGGCTGGGCCTGGCTCGCCGTCAAGGACGGCAAGCTCGAGATCCAGAAGACCCCGAACGGCGAGAGCCCGCTGGTCAACGGCGCGACCCCGATCCTCGGCGTCGACGTGTGGGAGCACTCCTATTACATCGACTACCGCAACCGCCGCGCCGACTACCTCAAGGCCTTCGTCGAGAGCCTCGTCAACTGGGAATATGTTGAGAAGCTGTTCAACGAAGCCAAGTAAGGGCTGGCGCCAGAACCCGATGAGCATGACTGATCGGGGTCTGGCCAAGCCCGTGCGGCGCCTGAGCATTTAGGGATGCGGATGCGTCAGCATCTTCGCATCCTGGTATGAGAGCGAGGTAAGCCTCGACAGTCTGGCAAGCCCGGTTAGCCCTTCGCGCCAACCGGGCGATGCGAGGCCATTGGTCCGCTCGCGGCCGCGTGGCTTGCCTGATTAAAGCTACAAACGGTCGCCGCCGGCGGCCGTTTTTGCGTTTACGCCGCCTTTGACAGGGCGCTGAATGTGGCCTTCTTAGCCAGATATTCACCCCCGCGCTGTTTGCTCCCCGCGCGCACAGGTCCTGCGCCAGGCGCCTGCGCTCCTGGTCGCTACGCCCAGGGTCCGCGCGCTCACCAACAGCGTGCGCCCGTGCACCGCCCCGCCGGGCGGCGCGCGCTACATCTGCAATGAGGACGCCCGCCGCATGTTGCGCAAGATCCTGTCGTTTAGCGGTTTCACCTTGCTGTCGCGACTGACCGGCTTTGCGCGCGATGTGATGATGGCGGCGGTGATGGGCGCAGGCCCGATCACCGACGCCTTTGTGTTGGCCTTCAAACTACCCAACCATTTCCGCGCCATCTTCGGCGAAGGCGCCTTCAACAATGCCTTTGTGCCGAGCTACGCCCACGAGCGCGAAGCGGGCGGCGCCGAAGCGGCGCGCCTCTTCGCCGACCGGCTGTTCACCGCGATGCTCGTGGTGCAATTGCTGGTGCTGGCCGTGGCGCTGGTGTTCATGCCGCAATTGGTGGCGCTGTTGGCCCCAGGCTTTGTCACCGAGCCGGACAAATACGCCCTCGCCATCACCCTCACCCGCATCACCTTCCCTTATCTGCTGTTTGTCACGCTGGTCACGCTGGTCACTGGCATCCTCAACGCCCGCGACCGCTTTGCCGCCGGCGCCGCGGCCCCGGTGCTGCTCAATCTGGCGATGATCGGCGGCCTCGCCATCGCCTTCCTGTTCCCCAGCGCCGGCCATGCGGTGGCGTGGGCGGTCAGCGTCTCCGGCGCCCTGCAGCTGGCGCTGGTGCTGTTCGACGCCTGGCGGGCGGGCCTTGCGCCGCGCCTGCGCGCCTTCGTCTGGAACGCCCAGATGAGCAAGTTCTTCCGCACCCTGGTTCCGGCGGTGATCGGCTCGGCGGGCGTGCAGATCGCCATGTTCGCCGACACCATCATCGCCACCCTGCTGCCCACTGGCGCTGTCTCGGCGATCTATTTCGCCGACCGCATCTACCAATTGCCGATCGGCGTCATTGGCATCGCCGTCGGCACGGTGATCATGTCGGAGATGAGCCGCCGCCTCGCCGCTGGCGACGAGGCCGGCGCCCACCGGGCCCAAAACCGCGCCATGGCGCTGACGCTGGTGGCGGCGGCGCCCTTCGCCGGCGCCTTCCTGGTCGCGCCGGGGCTGATCATGGAGGCGCTGTTCGCGCGCGGCGCCTTCACCGCCGCCGACGCCCAGGCGGCAGGCCAGGTGCTGGCCGCTTACGCCGTCGGCCTGCCCGCCATCGTGCTGATCCGCTCCGCCGTCTCCAGCTTCTATGGCCGCCGCGATACGGTGACGCCGCTCATCGCCTCGCTCACCGCCGTCGCCGTCAATGTGCTGCTGAAGATCGTGCTGACCAATCGCTATGGCGCGCCGGGCCTCGCGCTGGCCACCAGCGTCGGCGCCTGGGTCAATCTCGGCCTGCTGATCCTGCTCGCCGCCCGACGGGGCTGGATAGGCGCCGACCGGCCCTTCCTGCTGACCCTCGCTTCGGTGGCGCTTGCGGCCTGCGCCCTCGTCGCCGCCGCCTGGGCCCTTGATCCCCATATCGGCGCCCTCGCCAACCAATTGCCCGCATGGCGCAAGGAATCCCATCTGGGAGCGCTGGCGCTCATCGGCCTGATTGTCTACGCAGGATCCTTGCTGGCCGCCCTGCGGCTCAGCGGCGCCCGCCTGCGCGGCCTGCGCTAGCGCAGATCGCGCTCAATCAGCACCGGCGATCACTGACTGTCCCTTAGCGGGCAGCGCCTGCTGATCGATCAGCCGCTGCTGTCTGATCGCCTGGCGCACAAGCCCCGCGCCAGGGCCTGACAGCGGAACATGGGCGCTGGCCGCCGCAAGCTCCGGCCAGCGCCGCAACCTGGCGCGCGCCCCACCGGCGCGCTGTCGCCACGCCGCCCGTTGCGCCATTTGGCGCCAGCCATGGACGAATGACTGTGACCCTCGACCCACTCAGCCAGTTGATCCTGTCAGCATCCGCCTCAGCGGCGCTGGGCGTCGCCGCTTTCGTGCTGTCCATGACCATGCGGCGCCAGCGCAAACACGCCCGCAGCTTCGTTGATCACATCCTGCGCGTCGTCCTGCTGATCGCCATGGTCTACGCCCTGCGCGCCACGGTGGCGTCCGGCCTGGTCTGGCTGCAGCTGCCGCCGCTCAATCCGGAAGTCTACATCACCGGCACAGGCATCGCGGCGTCGCTGATCATCGGTCGCGAACTGTTCGCGCTGATCAACCGCCTCACACACGACCAGATCAACAAGGGCAGCGACCCGACCACCGCCCGCGCCATCGCCCGCATTCTCAAACTCGGCATCGTGCTGGCGGTGCTGCTGATGTTCGGCGAGCATTTTGGCGTCGGCTTCTCTGGCCTGTTGGCCTTTGGCGGCATCGGCGGCATCGCCATCGGCCTCGCCAGCAAGGACATGCTCGGCAATGTCTTCTCAGGCATCATGCTGTTCTTCGACCGGCCGTTTAACATCGGCGACTGGGTGTCCTCGCCGGATCGCAAGATCGAGGGCACGGTGCAGGAGATCGGCTGGCGCATGACGCGGATCCTGACCTTCGACCATCGCCCGCTTTACGTGCCCAATTCGCTCTTCTCCTCGATCAGCGTCGAAAACCCTGGCCGCATGACCAACCGGCGTATCGAGACCAGCATCGGCCTGCGCTATGAGGATGCAGCGGTGCTGGCGCCTGTGGTGCGCGATATCCGCGCCATGCTGCACGCCCACCCCGCCATCGCCCAGGACCAGATCATCCTGGTGAATTTCAATGAATTCGCCGATTCCTCGCTCAACATCATGGTCTATTGCTTCACCCGCACCACCGATTGGGCGGAGTGGCTCAATGTCCAGCAGGATGTGTATCTGCAGTTGATCCGCATCGTCCACGGCCACGGCGCCGATTTCGCCTTCCCGTCGCAGACGCTCTACCCTGCGCCGGACGTCGCTTCGGCGCCAGCCTCCGGCGCAACACAGGGCCTCAGCCAGGACGCCGTTCACGCCATGCTGGCCGCCGCCGCCGCCAAAACCGCCGCGGCCAAAGCAGGCGGAGACAAAGCAGGCGGAGACAAAACGCGCCCAGCAACCAGCGCGCCTGAGCCCGCAGCGGCACAGCATCCCCAATCCGCCGACGCACCGTAATACCAGAGCCCGATGAGTATGACTCATCGGGTTCTGGTTAAGTCCGTGCGGCGCCTGAGCATTTCAGGATGCGGATGCATCAGCATCTTCGCATCCTGGTATAAGTCACGCCCGGTCAGCCCGAGCGACAGCCCCGCCCTGCTCCGCCGCCGTCATCTGGCGGCGAGGCCAGGATCAAACCCAGATGGTCACGCCGGCACCCCCCTGAACCAGTTCACTCCCGCGCTTCACTCTGGCGGTCCACTCTGGCGCTTCACTCTGCCAGCTCTCGCAGACACGTCACTCAGGCTTGGGCACCCGATTGGCCTGGCTCAGGGCGATGCGCCACTGGCCCTGGGCGTCGCGCACATAGAGCACAAGCCATTGGAAGGCTCCGGCCTTGCTCCGGTCCTTGTTGCTAATGATGCTGACGCCGCTGAGCACCGCGGTATCTGGCGCGTAGGTCTCGATCAGCGCCTGATCAGCCGAGGCCAGTTCGATGCCGTTCTGGCCGGACAGCAGAAAGTCGATGCGTTCCTTGCGGGTTTCAGCGCGCCCAGTCTCACGCAGATGCGTGAAGCGGTCGTGATACAGCTTTTCCAGCGTCGCCCGGTCCTTGCGCTGCACCGCCTCGCGCACCTTGCGCCGCAGCGCCATAATCTGCTCGGTGACATCGCCCGTGCGCACATCGGCGATCACGCCATTGCGCCCGGTGGCGGCGCCCACGGGCGTCCCGGTGACGCCAGCCGGCGGCTTGTCGGTGGCATAAGCGCCGCCCAGCGGCGTCAGCGCGGCCAGCGCCGTCCCAATGCCCACCACCGCCGCCATCAGGGCCGTGCCTCGCGTCATGTTCCCATCCCCATCCGGCGCGTTGCCCGCGCCCTGCCGCATCCCGTCGGCGCAGGGCAAATTACCCACGCCGCCCACCGATTGTTATGCACAACAGCGCGGCCTCGCCTTCACTAATGCGTGTCGGCGACGCCGCTTTTTGTGCACAAACCCATCGCAGCGACATCCCCCGATGCGCACGCCTCACCCAGCGACGTTCACGCAGGGAACGCGCGCGCCTCCGCCCCCACCAACGGGTCAGAAGGCCTGCCCAGAAAACCCTGACAGGCGGACCCCGGCCTCAGGCCAGCGCCGCCAGAATCCGCGCCCACGACCGGGCGCCCTTATGGAAGCTGGTCAGGTCGTATTTCTCGTTCGGCGAATGGATACGGTCGTCGTCGAGCCCGAAGCCGATCAGCAGCGTGTCCATGCCGAGCAGCCGGCGGAAATCGCCGACAATCGGGATTGAACCGCCAGAGCCGATGGTCACAGCCGGCACGCCCCATTCCTGCTGCAGCGCTGTTGCGGCCTTGCGCAATTCCGGCAGGTCGAAGGGCAGCGCAATGGCGTGGCTGGCGCCGTGATCGCCGAAACCCGCCGTGCAATCCTTCGGCAGTTGCGCCGTCACATAGGCGCGGAAGGCGGCGCGCACCTTGAGCGGGTCCTGCTCGCCCACCAGGCGGAACGACAGCTTGGCGGTGGCTTCCGCCGCGATCACCGTCTTGGCCCCAGGACCGGTATAGCCGCCGAAAATGCCATTGACGTCGCAGGTCGGGCGCGACTGGATCTGCTCGATCACCATGCGGTCGCGTTCGCCCGCCGGCTCAGACAGTCCCACCGGGCCGAGGAACCGCGCCGCGTCGAGACCAAGCCCGCGCCATTGCGCCAGCACCTCAGCCGGTGTCTCCGGCACGCCGTCATAAAACCCAGGCAACGTCACCCGGCCGTCGGCGTCATGCAGGCCGGCGATGATGCGCGACAGCACCCGGATCGGGTTCTGCGCCGCGCCGCCGAACAGGCCGGAATGCAGGTCGCGGTCGGCGGCGCGAATGGTCACTTCCTCATAGACCAGACCACGCAGGCCGGTGGTGATCGCCGGGGTGCGGGCGTCCCACATGCTGGTGTCGCAGACCAGCGCCACATCGGCGGCCAGTTCGTCCTTATTAGCCGCGACGAAGGCCGGCGTGTTTTTCGAGCCAACCTCCTCCTCGCCTTCCACCATGATGGTGACGTCGACAGGCAGTTCGCCGTGCACCACTTTCCAGGCGCGGCAGGCCTCGATGAAGGTCATCACCTGGCCCTTGTCGTCGGCGGCGCCGCGCGCCACGATCGCCTTGCGGCCATCGGGGCCAGTGACGATCTCAGGCTCGAACGGCGGGCTGTTCCACAGCTCCAGCGGCTCCGGCGGCTGCACGTCGTAATGGCCGTAGAACAGCACGCGCTGCTTGCCGGTATCTGGCGTCTTGCCCAGCACGATGGGGTGACCTGGCGTGTCGCGCACCTCAGCGGCGAAGCCCAGCGGCTCCAGCGCGCCCTTCAGCCAGTCGGCGGCGGCGCGGCAGTCCTGGGCCCGCGCCGGATCGGTGGAGATCGACGGAATCCGCAGCCAGGACGACAGGCGCTGCAGCGAGGCGTCAAGTTCGGCGTCAAGATTGGCGAGAACGGCGTCAAGCTTCGGATTATGTTCGGTCATCTCGTCTGTCCTCCGGCGCGGCGTTGGGCCGGCGCCTGCGTTTACTCAAACGGCCGCCGCCGCAACCGCAGCCGCCGCCCCTGTCGTCCTGCTGCTTTCCCACGCCGTGCTGCGCCCGATGCGGCAGCAGCCCGGCGTCAGCGCTTGCCGATGCCGAACAGCCCCTTGAGAATGGCGTTGCCCAGCTTTGTGCCGATGGTGCGCGCCGCCGATGACGCGGCGTTGGAGATCACCTTTTCGGTGATGCTCTGTCCCTTGCGCCCTTTGGTCGATCCCCCGCCGAGGACGCCGCCGAGCACGCTGTCGAGCACACTGCCTTCGCCAGCCTTGGCCTCCGCAGCGTCCGCCTCCTGCGCCTCCCCGGCGTCGAGGACGGCGATCCGCTCCTTCGCGGTCTGGCGCGGCTGCGGCGCGAAATGTGACGCCGGCCACGGGCTGGCCGCGATCACCGCCTGGCGCTCCTGCGGCGTGATCGCCCCCACCCGGGCGCAGGGCGGCGCCACCAGGGTGCGCTGCACCACCGACGGCGTGCCCTTGCCCTCCAGCACGGAGACCAGCGCCTCGCCCACCGCCAGCTCGGTGATGACCTGGGAGGCGTCGAACTCCGGGTTCTGGCGGAAGGTGTCGGCGGCGGAGCGCACCGCCTTCTGGTCGCGGGGGGTAAAGGCGCGCAGGGCGTGCTGCACGCGATTGCCGAGCTGCGCCAGCACCGTCTCCGGCACGTCGAGCGGGTTCTGGGTGACGAAATACACGCCGACGCCCTTGGAGCGGATCAGCCGCACCACCCGCTCGATCTGCTCAAGCAGCGCCCTAGGCGCGTCGGCGAACAGCAGATGCGCCTCATCGAAGAAGAAGGCGAGCTTGGGCTTCACCGGATCACCGATCTCCGGCAGCCGGTCGAACAGCGACGACAGCATCCACAAAAGGAAGGTGGCGTAGAGCCGTGGGCTGTTCATCAATTTGTCGGCGGCGAGAATATTGATGACGCCCTTGCCGCTGGCCGGATCGACGTGCAGCAAATCATTGATGTCGAGGCCTGGGGCGCCGAAGAATTTATCCGCCCCCTGGTTCTCCAGCACCAGCAGCTGGCGCTGGATCGCCCCCACCGACTGGCTGGCGACATTGCCATAGGTCTGGGCGAGGGTTTTGGCGTTCTTGCCGACATAGACCAGCAGCGCCCGCAGATCGGCCAGGTCGACCAGCGGAATCTGCTCCTCCTGCGCCACGCGGAAGGCGATGTTGAGCACGCCCTCCTGGGTGTCGTTCAGCTCCAGCAGCCGCGATACCAGCAGCGGCCCCATATCGGTCAAAGAGGCGCGCACCGGATGGCCCTGCTCGCCGAACAGGTCCCAGAACACCACCGGGAAGCGCTCCGGCGTATAAGCGAAACCGAACTCTTCGGCGCGTTTGACGAAATGCGGCTGGCCGTCGCCCATCTGCGACACGCCGGACAGATCGCCCTTGATGTCGGAAGCGAACACCGCCACGCCCTCGCGCGACAGCCCTTCGGCCAGCACCTGCAGGGTCACGGTCTTGCCGGTGCCAGTAGCCCCGGCCACCAGGCCATGGCGGTTCGCCAGCTTCAGGCTCAGCGACTGCGGTTCTGGATCAGGCCCATTGCTCAGGCCGATCAACACATAGCCGCTCTCCGCCATGCCGGTGCTCCCTTGCTGCCAAACAGTGCGCCCGCCGGGACCATCTGCGCCCAGCCCGGCTGATTCCCACGTACGCTATCCCTCACACCCCGATAGCACGCCGCCCGCGCCGTCGTCGCCTCTCAACCCAACCTCACCGCCACCCCGCCGCCCTCCCCCCGTCTCCCGATGGCGCCCACCCCATCCCACCCCCCAGCCGTCATGCCCGTGCTCGTCACGGGCATCCACGTCTTCCCACGCCGCCGCGCCGAAGACGACAAGCCAAGCCAGCCGCGCCCGACCCACCTGGCACCACCCCCGCCTTCACACACGCGCACGCCCTCGCGCGCGGCCAAGTCGCAATCCATCAACCAAACGCTTGTATGGCCACAAAACCCCTTGCAAACGCTGGCCTCTTCCATCCAACGCCGCGCAAACCCGGTGATTTGAACCGCTTTAACATTTGACGGCGTCCCATATGGGGACTAAGGCCGACGATTGACAAAACCGGACGTTGGGCGCCTTGCGTCGCCGTCCACAGCCCACCGTTATCGAAAGCCGGCCAGTTCCCATGGACGAAACCTGTCTCGCCCCCGCCTTTCCAGACTTCAACCGCGACGACTGGCGCAAGCTCGTTGACAAGGTGCTGAAGGGCGCCGACTTCGACAAGAAGCTCGTGACCCGCACGGGCGAAGGCATTGCGATCCAGCCGCTGTATGACAAGGCCGAAGGCGACGTGCCGCGCGCTGTCCGCGCGACCCCTGGCGCCTGGGCCGTCACCCAGCTGGTGGACCACCCGGAAGCAGCCGAGGCCAATCACCTTGCGCTCACCGATCTTGACGGCGGCGCCAGCGGCCTCGCCCTGCGCTTTGCCGGCGCGCCCGCCGCGCGTGGCGCTGGCGTCGCCATCAATACCCTCGCCGACCTCGAGAAGACCCTCGACAAGGTGATGCTCGACCTGATCCCGCTGCGCATCGAGGCCGCGCCCTATCTGGGCCGCCACACCGCAGCCCTGGTCGCCGCGCTCGTCGAGGCCCGCAAGCTCAAGGCCGCAGACGTCGCCGTCGATTTCGGCCTCGACCCGGTTGGCGACATTGTCCGCACCGGCGCCTCGCCGATGCCGGTCGACGCCCAGCTCGACCGCCTCGCCGACACCGTCCGCGACCTCAGCGCCCGTGGCTACAGGCGCAACCTGGTGCGCGTCGACGCCCGTCCGGTGCATGAGGCTGGCGGTTCGCAGGTCAATGAGCTGGCCTATATGCTGGCCGCCGCCGTGTTCTACCTGCGCGCGCTCAACGCCCGCGGCCAGTCGCTGGAAGCAGCCCGCGACGCCATCTCGGTGCTGCTGCCGGCCGACGCCGACCAGTTCATGACGCTCGCCAAGTTCCGCGCCGCCCGCCTGCTGTGGGCCCGGGTTCAGGAGCTGTGCGGCGTCGCGCCTGCGCCGCTGTATCTGTCGGCGGAAACCTCGTGGCGCATGACCACCCGTCGCGACCCTTGGGTCAACATGCTGCGGGCCACCGTGGCGGTGTTCGCCGCTGGCGTCGGCGGGGCTGACAACATCACCGTGCTGCCGCTCACCGCAGCGCTCGGCCTGCCCGACGCCTTCGCCCGTCGCCAGGCGCGCAACACCCAGCTAATCCTGCTCGAAGAGTCCAATTTGTGGCGCGTCGCCGATCCGGCGGCAGGCGTCGGCGGCGTCGAGACCCTGACCCGCGAGCTGTGCGAGCTGGCCTGGGCCCAGTTCCAGAAGATCGAGGCTGCCGGCGGCGTCATCGAGGCGCTGAAGTCTGGCCTGATCCAGGGTGAGGTCGCCAGCGTGCGCGCCGCCCGCGAGAAGCAGATCGCCCGTCGCCAGCTGCCGATCACCGGTGCCAGCGAGTTCCCCAACGTGCACGAGGCCGAGGTTGAGGTGCTGACCCCGGCCCCGGTCGCCCCGCTCGCCGACGGCGCCCGCCGCATGGACGTGGCGGCCAGCTTCGAAGAGCTGGTCGACCAGGCCCGCGCCGGCGCCGCGCTGCCCGACGGCCTGGCCCGTGTGGCGTCGGTCGTCGCCGACGCCCTGCCGGTGCATCGCGACGCCGAAGGCTTCGAGGCGCTGCGCGACCGCGCCGACAAACGCCTCGCCGACAGCGGCAAGCGTCCGGCGGTGTTCCTCGCCAACCTCGGCCCGATCTCCGCATTCACCGCCCGCGCCACCTTCGCCAAGAATTTCTTCGAGGCTGGCGGCATTGAAGCCCTGGGCAATGACGGCTTCCCGTCGCTCGACGCGCTGGTCGCGGCTTACAAGGCGTCAGGCGCCCGCATCGCCTGCCTGTGCTCGTCCGACGCGCTCTATGATGAGCAGGCGGTGACGGCGGCGCAGGCGCTGACGGCGGCTGGCGCTGGCGCCATCTTCCTCGCAGGCCGCCCCTCGGCCGAGCTGGAAGCCGCCCTGAAAGACGCCGGCGTGACGCGCTTCGCCTATATGGGCGCCGATTTGATCGCCGTGCTCGCCGAGGCCATCAACCTGGCCTGAGCCGATTGGATGTGATGGCGGCCTTGCCCCGCCATCTGGTGAAAACAGACGCCAGGGCGCCGGTAGCCCCGCAGGCCGCACAGGTTTAGACTGCTGCGGCTGCATCCCAAAAGTTTGGGGATGAGAATGGGGCGCCGGCGTCGCAACGCCTCAGGGCTCTGGCAGACCGAGAAATGGCCAGTCACATGACGACTATTCCTGACTTCACGTCCATCAGCTGGACCGCGCCGCAGACTGCGGCTCCCGACGCCTCGGGCGAGGCCTGGACCACGCCGGAAGGCATCGACGTCAAGTCCGCCTACACCGCCGCTGACCGCGATGGCCTCGCCTTCGTCGACACGCTGCCGGGCCTCGCCCCGTTCGTGCGCGGCCCCTACCCGACCATGTACGTCAACCAGCCGTGGACCGTGCGCCAGTACGCCGGCTTTTCGACGGCGGAAGACTCCAACGCCTTCTACCGCCGCAACCTGGCGGCCGGTCAGAAGGGTCTGTCGGTGGCCTTCGACCTCGCCACCCACCGTGGGTATGACAGCGACCATCCGCGCGTCTCCGGCGACGTGGGCATGGCGGGCGTCGCCATCGACTCGATCTACGACATGCGCACCCTGTTCAGCGGCATCCCGCTCGACCAGATGTCCGTGTCGATGACCATGAACGGCGCGGTGCTGCCGATCCTTGCGCTTTATGTCGTCGCTGCCGAGGAGCAGGGCGTGACCCCCGACAAGCTGGCGGGCACGATCCAGAACGACATCCTCAAGGAGTTCATGGTCCGCAACACCTACATTTATCCGCCAGCGCCTTCGATGCGGATCATCGGCGACATCTTCGCCTACACCTCGGCCAACATGCCGAAGTTCAACTCGATCTCGATCTCCGGCTATCACATGCAGGAAGCCGGGGCGACGCAGGACCTCGAGCTGGCCTACACCCTGGCGGACGGCGTCGAGTATATCCGCGCAGGCCTCGCCGCCGGCCTCACCGTCGACCAGTTCGCGCCGCGCCTGTCGTTCTTCTGGGCGATCGGCATGAACTTCTTCATGGAAGTGGCCAAGCTGCGCGCCGCGCGCCTGCTGTGGGCCCGCCTGGTGAAGGAATTCGAGCCCAAGAACGACAAGTCGCTGCCGCTGCGCACCCACTCGCAGACCTCGGGCTGGTCGCTGACGGCGCAGGACGTGTTCAACAACGTCTCGCGCACCGCCATTGAGGCGATGGCCGCCACCCAGGGCCACACCCAGTCGCTGCACACCAACGCCCTCGACGAGGCGCTGGCGCTGCCCACCGACTTCTCGGCCCGCATCGCCCGCAACACCCAGCTGTTCCTGCAGCAGGAGAGCGGCACCACCAAGGTCATCGATCCGTGGGGCGGCTCCTATTACGTCGAGCGCCTTACCGCCGAGCTGGCCAAGAAGGCGTGGGAGCACATCGAGGAAGTCAAGAAGCTTGGCGGCATGGCCAAGGCGATCGAGGCCGGCATCCCCAAGTTGCGCATCGAGGAAGCCGCCGCCCGCACCCAGGCCCGCATTGACTCGGGCGCCCAGTCGGTGATCGGCGTCAACAAGTTCAAGCCTGAGAATGAGAAGCCGATCGACGTGCTCAAGGTGGACAATTCCGCCGTGCGCGCCGCCCAGCTCGACAAGCTCAAGCGCCTGCGCGCCGAGCGTAACCAGGCCGACGTCGCCGCCGCGCTGAAGGCGCTGGAAGACGGCGCCCGTGGCGACGGCAATCTGCTGGCGCTGGCCATCGACGCCGCCCGCGCCAAGGCCACGGTCGGCGAGATCTCGCTGGCGCTGGAGAATGTTTTCGGTCGTCACCAGGCCGAGATCCGCTCGATCTCGGGCGTCTACAAGCGGGAGGCCGCCGCCATGAGCGAAGTGCAGCGCGTGCAGGATCTGGTGGAGACCTTCCAGGACGAGGACGGTCGCCGTCCGCGCATCCTGGTGGCCAAGATGGGCCAGGACGGTCACGATCGTGGCCAGAAGGTCATCGCCTCGGCCTTCGCCGACCTCGGCTTCGACGTCGACATCGGCCCCCTGTTCGCCACGCCTGAAGAGGCCGCCCGCCAGGCCATCGAGAACGACGTGCACATCGTCGGCGTCTCGTCGCTGGCCGCCGGCCACCTCACTTTGGTGCCGGAGCTGAAGGCGGCGCTGACCGCCCAGGGCCGCCCGGACATCATGATCGTCGTCGGCGGCGTGATCCCGCCCCAGGACTTCGACGCCCTCTACGCCGCCGGCGCCTCGGCCATCTTCCCGCCCGGCACGGTGATCGCCACCGCCGCCGAGAAGCTGATCAACGAGCTGCGCCAGCGCCTCGGCTATTTGCCCGGCAAGGCCGCCGAATAAAAGCCAGACCAGACACGAGAACGACGACGCCGCGGTCCCCCGACCGCGGCGTTTTTATTTGCCCGACGCACAACACGCCATCACCCGTCTTGGTCAACAAGCTAACCCGCCAGGCCACCGCGCCGCCAGGATACCGCGCCGCCAGGACACCGCGCCGCCAGGACACCGCGCCGCCAGGACACCGATTCACCAAATCCAGACAACGCTCTGCATCACAAACACATTCACCCGACCCAACCACCGTCATGCCCGTGCTCGTCACGGGCATCCGCGCGTTTTCTTACATAGCGTTCCGTCAGTTCGCCCGGCGGGGCTGTCGCAAGACGTGGATGCCCGTGACAAGCACGGGCATGACGCCGATGGAGCAGCGGCCTGGCGCCATCCCGATTCAATCAATGCATGTAGGCCATTGTTATAATGCGCCTTTCAAAACCAAACCCTCCCCAACAGCGCGCATATCAGCATATCCATGCCCAGAACCTTGTCGCGCCACATTTGGATCCCAACATTGATGAATGATGAATTTCATCAGTCGACATACGCTCCTGGTGTACAGGCGCAGCGGCCCGTTTCGACGCGGCGGCCGGGACGTTGGCGAGGGGCGCGGGGGCGCCATACGAAATACCAGGCTTGCAGCCGCCAGACCGCCACAGCAACATGCGCGACCTGCAGGCCGGAAGGAGATGGGTTTTGACCATTGAGGCTACCGTGCGCCGCGAGGCGGAACCGTCCGCGCCAGCCCGCCACACGCCCCCCCAGGATGCGCCGGCCCCTGCAGCCCCGGCTGGCGACGAGCGCGGCTACCGCGCCATTCGCCCCGCCCGGCGCCGTGGCGCGATCCGCGCCATCGCCGATCTAGTGCGCAACCCCATAGAAGGTTTTCCGCCCGAGGTGTTTGAGGCGCCGCTGGTGCGCTCGTCGCTGCTTGGCACGCCGACCCTGTTCGTCATGGCCCCGGCGCTGGTGCATGAGGCCATGGTCGAGAAGGCGGACATCTTTGTGAAGGATCGCGCCACCCGCCGGGCTCTGGGTCCGGCGCTCGGCAAGGGCATCCTCACCGCCAATGGCGAGCACTGGCGCTGGCAGCGCCGGCTGGCCGCGCCTGTGTTTCGCCACGAGAAGATTCTGGCCATGGTGCCGGCGATGATCGCCGCCGCCGAGAGCACCGCCGCCCGCTGGCGCGATCAAACCGGCGACACCGTCGACGTTGCCCATGAGATGATGCGCGCCACCTTCGACGTCATCGTCGCCACCATGCTCGACGGCGCCCCTGACATGGACGTCGAGCGCGTCGCCCAGGCCATCACCGATTCCCTCGACACCGCAGGCTGGCCGATCGCGCTGTCGATGCTGCGCGCTCCGAAGTGGACGCCCTATCCCGGCAGTCGCCGCGCCGCCGCGGGCCGCTCCTATCTGCGCGCCTGCATGCAGGCGGCCATCGACGCCCGCCGCAGATCCGGCGCCGCCGACGGCGCCGACCTCACCTCGCTGATGCTCAACGCCGCCGACCCGGAGACCGGGCAGCAGATGAGCGACGCGCAGATCATCGACAATCTGCTGACCTTTATCGCCGCCGGCCATGAGACCACGGCGCTGGCGCTGACCTGGGCGCTGTGGCTGTTGAGCCAGCACCCGGATATCGCGGCGAAGCTGCGCGCCGAGGTCAATGCGGTCGCCCCCGATGGCGTCACCCCGGCCAATCTCGACCAGCTGGTCTACACCCGCCAGGTGTTGCAGGAGGCGATGCGACTCTATCCCCCGGCGGCGGCCACGGTGCGCACGACGCTCGAAGACACGACGCTGGGCGCGGAGCCCATCGCCGCCCGCTCCTCGCTGATCATCCCGATCTACGCCATCCATCGCCACAAGACGCTGTGGGCCAATCCCGACGGCTTCGATCCGGAGAATTTCGCGCCAGCCGCCGTCAAGGCCCGGCCACGCCACGCCTTCATGCCCTTCGGCGCCGGTCCGCGCATCTGCATCGGCATGATGTTCGCGCTGCTGGAAGGCACGGCCATTTTGGCGACGCTGGCGCGGACGTTTGCGCCGGTCCCGGCCGCAGCCACGCCGCCAGAACCCCAGCTGAAGATCACCCTACGCCCACGCGGCGGTATGCCGATGATCCTGCGCCCCGCCCCCTGAGCTACAAGGCCGCCACACCACAGCCACCGCGACAGCCACACGGCTGTCATGCCATACTGCCACCCTGCGCTCGCTGTCGCCACGCAAGGGTCGTGGGCGCGGCATCGTGGGATCGTGGCGGCCCTACGGGCGCTGCGCTCAGCGTGACATGCCGGTCAGGCGCACATGGAGGGGTGCATGGTGAAACTCGCCGCCGCAGGCGCCCCGGTCGCCTGGTGCATCCCATTGGCCCTGACCCTGGGCGCGCCTCAGCAGCTATCGGCGCAACCCAATGCGCCGACAGCCCCTGTCGCGGCAGGACAAGCCGTGGCCGCCCCAACCGTCTCCCAACACAACGACAGCTATTTCCAGCAGGCGCAGCGCGACCTGCAGGCCATCCTCGCCCGCAAGCCCAACGAGGGTCGGGCCCGCAACGTCATCCTGTTCGTCGGCGACGGCATGTCGATCCCCACCGTCACCGCCACGCGCATTCTGGACGGGCAGCGGCGCGGCGTCGACGGTGAGAGCAACTGGCTGGCGTTCGAACAGCGCCTGCCCCATGTCGCCCTGTCGCGCACCTTCAGCCATGACGGCCAGGTGGCGGATTCCGCGCCGACCGCCACGGCGCTGGTCGCCGGCGTCAAGGCGCCCAATGGCACGGTGGGCCTCACCCAGGCCGCCCGCCGAGGCGATTGCGCAAGCCAGCAGGGCGCTGGCGTCACCACCCTGTTCGACATGGCCAAACAGGCTGGCCGGGCCACTGGCCTCGTCACCACCACCCGCATCACCCATGCGACGCCTGCCGCCGCTTACGCGAAAGCCGCCGATCGCAATTGGGAGAACGACACGACGCTGCCCGACGCCGCCCGGCAGGCCGGGTGCAAGGACATCGCGTTGCAGCTGATGCAATGGCGCAATGGCGATGGCTTCGAGGTGATGCTCGGCGGCGGCCGCGCCAATTTCATGCCGAAGGAGGCGGGTGATCCGGAACATGCCAATCGCAACGGCGCCCGCGCCGATGGCCGCAATCTGATCGACGCATGGCTGCAGCAGTCCGGCGACCGCGCATATGTCTGGAACCAGGCGCAATTTGCGGCGCTGCCCAGAGACACACGGCGGCTGCTCGGGTTGTTCCAGCCCAGCCACATGCAGTTCGAGGCTGACCGCGCCGAGGACCAGGCTGGCGAGCCCTCCCTCGCCGCCATGACCGCCAAGGCCATCGAGGTGCTGTCACACAATCCGCAGGGCTATGTGCTGATGTTCGAGGCTGGCCGCATCGACCACGCCCACCACAATGGCAACGCTTACCGCGCCCTCACCGACACCATCGCCCTCAATGAGGCCGTCCGGTCGGCGCTGGCGCAGGCGGACCTGAACGACACCCTCGTGGTGGTCACCGCCGACCACAGCCATGTGTTCACCATGGCCGGCTACCCGCCGCGCGGCGCAGCCATTCTGGGCTTCGCTGGCAAGGACGCCCATGGCCAGCCCTATACCACGCTCGGCTACCAGAACGGCCCTGGGGCAAAAGCCGCCAAGGCGGCCACGGCCGCCGGGCCCTCCGCGCCGCCGCTCAGTGAAGCAGAGGCGCAAGCGCCCGACTACCGCCAGCGCGCGGCGACCGAGTTATTCGGGGAAACCCATGGCGGCGACGAGGTCGCGGTCTATGCTGGCGGGCCGTGGGCGCATCTGTTCCAGGGCGTCATCGACCAGCACGTGATCTTTCACATCATGCGCCGCGCCGCCGGCCTCGACGCAGTCGTCGCGCGGCCGAAATAAACCATTGTGCGAGCGGCTGGCCTGCCGCAGGGCCCGCCGCCGCGTACATGCTTGCGATCGCAAGGCAGTGGCGGCAGGCGCTACAACCGCCTGCCCCCTTCGCCCGGCATGCGTCAGCGCTTGATCAGCGCCCCGCTGGCGATATCACGCACCGAGCCATCCCTGAGACTGATGCGATAGATTTCGCGGGTCACATTGCCGGCGAAGCCGAGCTCTACAATTGAGACGTCGTTGAAGGTCATCGGCACGCCGTCTGGCAGGATGGCGTTGAAATGGCCCATCAGCTCATCAATGCCGCGGTTGCTGTCGGCGGTGGCTGGCCTGGTGCTGTACACCAGCGTCACATGCGGATTGTGGGCGCGCAGCTCCTTGCCATCCTTCACCACATTCAGACCGCTGACGCCGACGTCACGCACCAGTTGCTTCTGCGCGTCATTCATGCAGGCGTAGACCGGGCCAGTGACGCGCGGCAACGGCCCATCGCGCAGCGGCGTCAGCGCGGCGACGGCTTTGGTGTTAAAGGCCATCAGGGTCTCGTAGCCCTCGCCCTGCTTGACGACGCCCACATCGGCCCACCACGGCGCCACGGCGCCTTTGGCCGCCTCAACCCGGGTGAAAGCCTTCAGCTGCACGGTGACTGGCCCTGGCGTCTGGGGCAACGCCGCCAGCATCTTGCGCGGGGTCTCCGGGTCCGGATTGTGAATGTGCAGCGAGGTGACGTGCGGAATATTCTGACGGATGGCCTCCGTCTCCAGCCCCAGGCCGAGCAGCCCCTCCTTCATCGGGCCGGCGACCGTGCGCTGCAAGGCGGCCTGCACGTCGTCGGGGACCACGAACACCAGACCATAGGTGCGCTGGTGCGGGCGGAAGTCCGCATTGTCGAGGGCGCTATTGTCCACGGCGGCGGCGGCCGGCTTGCCGGTCTCGGCGGCAAGCCCAGGCAGCGCGGCGGCCACACTCAGGGCGAGCGCGGCTGAAAATGTCTTGAACATGGCCATTACCTTGCATTCTGCGCCGCCGCCCCAATGGCTCAGCGGCCTGGAATGCCGCCGATGTGCCGCAGCCGCACGACGCCCGGATGACAAGGCGCTCCATGGCCGCCGGTCGGCGCAGACGCGAAGCCTGGCGTCATATTCAGTCCTGGGCGCGGGCCCCGCGGTCGATGGCCCTGCGCACCACGGCGCGCACATCCTTGTTCGACAGGAAGGTGTCGTGGCCGATCACCCCCCAACCATAACCGGAGGCGTCGACCACCTTGACGCCCAGCGGCTCCAGCTGCTCGCGCACCGCGGCCCCGACGCGCGGCACGCCGCCTGCCACCGATTCCGAAATGGCGAGCGCCCGGTCCTTGGTCGAGCCGATCACCGTGATGTGGGTGGCCAGCGGGCCGATGCGCTTCAGCGAGGTGGCGAACAGATCGACGTCAATATCCGGCGAGGCCAGCACAATGGCGCCGATGCGGGAGGCCATGTCCATCGACCCGCTCAAGGCCCACAATTGCCGCAGCGTCTCCATGGTCAGCAGCCCGCCCATGGAATGGGCGACGATGTTGAGCTTGCCGCCGGAGGGGTTGCGGGCCAGCGCCTCAAAAATATCCTGCAGGGCGTCGCGCGACCACATGGCGCTCTCGCGGTCGTAGCCATAGTCGACCAGCGCATCCTTGGACGGCCAGGAGAAGGCCAACGTCGCGCCGTCAAAATCGATGCCATCGGCCAGTTTGTGCGCGTCCAGCACGCTGGTCTCAAACGAGGTCTTGTAGCCGTGCACATAAAACAGCACGTCCTTGCCCGACACCGCCGCCGTCAGCGAGGCCACTGGATCATTGGGCCCAAGGCTCTCGACGCCGGTCATGGTCCAGCGCCCGGCGACGGTTGAGACCGCCTTGCCCAGCAGCGATTTGCCATCGTCACGCAGCAATGCCCGGACGACGCGGGTGCCGCCAGAGCGCTCCGAGCTGAACCATGGCCGGCTCGCCGCGCCATTCACCGGCTTGCGCGTGGTCAATGCGTAAACGATAGCGTCGGCCTGCGCCTGGGGGGCGCCCCGGGTGCCGTCTATTGTGGCGTCCTGGGGCGTGGCCTGGGCAGGGCCCTGGGCAGCGTCCTGGGGCGTGGCCTGGGCCTCGGCTTCAGTGGCGCGGGCGCGCAAGGCTGGCGCAGCGGCGGCGACGACAAGGCCGCCCGCCAGCGACAACACTGAGCGGCGATTGATCAAGGGCGTGGAGGTCATATCGGTTCACTGGGCGTAAGGGCGCTGTGCCCGGCGCGGCCGACATGGCGCCATCATCTGGGCGCCAACAAGGCGAAGCCGAAAGGCTGTCGCCAGAACCCGATGACCATGCCCCATCGGGGACTGGTCAAGCCCGTGCGGCGCCTGAGCATTTCACAATGCGGATGTGTCAGCACCTTTGCATCCTGGTTTGAGGCCCGCGCACCCGCCAGCCAGGGCGCGCCAGCGCCCTCCCGCCCAGCAGCTTCTGCCCCCCTGTCCCGCAGCACGCGTCAGCAAATCCCTTCCCGCGCCGCATCTGGCGGCCCTCGCTGGCCTGAATCACTCCTGCAGGGTATGGCTGGCGTCAGTTAAGTGTGGCGGCGAGACATTGTGTCCCGCCGCGCGCGGAGCGGCCCCGCTGGCCGCGCCACTGCCCGGATTTGCGGATGATGACCGATCAGACAGCCATGCGCCCCAAAGCTCCCAATGTCGCGGAGCTTGCCGAGAGGCTGGTTGCCGGTGATCGCGCTGCGCTTGCCCGCGCCATCACCCTCGTTGAGTCGCGCCGCGAGGACCATCGCGCCGCCGCCCGCCAGATGTTGCAGCTGCTGATGCCGAAGACCGGCGGCTCCATCCGGCTCGGCGTCACCGGCGTGCCCGGGGTCGGCAAATCGACCACCATCGACGCGCTTGGTTCCAATCTGACCGGTCTTGGCCACAAGGTGGCGGTGCTGGCGGTTGATCCGTCCTCGACCCGCACCGGCGGCTCGATCCTCGGCGACAAGACGCGCATGGCCCGGCTGGCGGTCGATCCCCACGCCTTCGTCCGTCCGTCGCCCAGCGCCGGCACGCTCGGCGGCGTCGCCGCCAAAACCCGTGAGACCACGCTGCTGTGCGAGGCGGCGGGCTTTGACGTGGTGATCGTCGAAACCGTCGGCGTCGGCCAATCCGAGACCACGGTGGCTGATCTCACCGATTTCTTCCTGGTGCTGATGCTGCCAGGCGCCGGCGATGAGCTGCAGGGCATCAAAAAGGGCATTATCGAACTGGCCGACATGATCGCCGTCAACAAGGCGGAAGGCGACGGCCTGCCGCGCGCCCGCGCCGCCGCCGCCGAGTATATGGCGGCGTTGCACATCCTCGCCCCGGCCTCCAAGGTGTGGTCGCCGCCGGTGGTGACGATTTCCGGCCTCGCCAATATCGGCCTCGACAAGATGTGGGACAACGTGCTCGACCATCGCCGCAGGCTGGAGGCGGTCGGCGAACTCACCGCCAAGCGCCGGGCCCAGGAAGTGCGCTGGATGTGGACGCTGGTCGAGGAGCGCATGCACGCCCGCCTGCGCAATGACCCCATGGTGCGTGATCGTGTGCCGCAGATCGAAGGCTCGGTCCGCGCCGGCGAAATGGCTGCGACGGTCGCCGCCGAGGAAATCTGCCAGCTCGCAGGCCTGAACTGAGGCCTCCTGGCGTCGCAGCAGGCCCAGGCGCCCCCTCCCGCCAGCACTCCCCGCTAGCGGGCCGTGCCGGTCTGCGCAAGCGCCTGCAGGCTGTCCGTTGCGGCGACGATCGCCGCGATGGCGCGGGGGTCGAGCGTCAACATGGCGTGGTTGATCCCGGGCAGCAGTTTGACGCCGCGCAGGCCAGGCGCCTCCTTGAACACGGCGTCATAGGCTGAGGCGATAAGAATGTCTTCATCGACGCCCGCCAGCACCATCACTGGCCGCCGCAGCGCCCTGATGCTCTCCTCCCAGCGCCATTCCGGGCTGTAGTTGCGCAGCAGATTGTAGTCATAGGTCTCGGTCAGACGGGCGCGGTTATCCGGGTGGATGGCGAAGCGCGCCACCGGCAGGCCATTGGCCGCCGTCACCCCAAGATTGTTCAGCATGGTGAGGGCGATGATGCGCGGCACGCCGACGCTGACCCAGCCGCCGCCATCGGGGCGCTGGGTCGGCGCCATGCTGGAGATGAACGGCGCCAATAGCAGATAGCTCTGGAACAGGCTGGCCTGCGGCCCGGCCGCCACGCGCAGGGCGAAGCCGCCGCCAGATGAATAGCCGATCAGCGTCGCCGGTCCAACGGGCCGCGCCTCGGCCATAAAGGCCACGAGATCGGCCTCCAGCTGACCGATATAGTCGATGTGCCCGCGCGACCCGCTATCGCCATGGCCCCGGATGTCGAGCGTGTAAGCCGGATGCCCAGCCGCCGCGAGCGCCCTGGCCAGAGGATGCATGCTGGCGCTCATCGCCGATGACCCGTGCGCCAGCACCACCGCGCCGCGCGGAGCCGCCTGTCCGGCGCCCTGCCCCGCAGCGCCTGGCGCCGCCGGGTAATAACGATAGGCCAACCGCGCGCCGCGATCGCCGTTGTAGTGCGACAGCGGCGGCAGGCCGCTGTAATCAAC
Organism: Camelimonas sp. FR25; assembly: GCF_059740505.1. Taxonomy (NCBI): domain Bacteria; kingdom Pseudomonadati; phylum Pseudomonadota; class Alphaproteobacteria; order Hyphomicrobiales; family Chelatococcaceae; genus Camelimonas; species Camelimonas sp. FR25. Next base: position 43,963 of record NZ_JCAWFG010000019.1, read on the forward strand.
CCCGCGAAACGCCTCCGTCAGGCCGGGAAACACCGCTGGCTGCTTCGGCCCGCCCAGCGAGAGCATGCCAATGCACCAGCACGACCGCCACCGCGACGCCCGCTACCCCTGCGACCATCCATTTCAGCCACGTCATCCTCACCCCCCGACCATCCATACCAGGATGCGAAGATGCTGACGCATCCGCATCCTGAAATGCTCAGGCGCCGCAATGGCTTGTCCCGAACCCGATCTATCACGCTCATCGGGTTCTGGCATCAGGCCCGGCGCCGCGTGGCGCACATCATGTCAATAAAGCTCAGATCAGTATTTTACGAAACTCATCAAGTAAAATGACACATCACACTGGAAAACATCCATCCTGATCTTGCGAAAGCCACGCCCCTATACGGCCCAGATGTCATCCTGACGACACCTGCTGCGCCCATCTCCGCCATACCACCCCAAAAACGACAAAGGGCGGGGCCATGCCCCACCCTTCCCATCACCCAAAGCCAGACAGGCCTGACGCGCCTTACAGCGACGACACCAGATGGCCGCCGTCGACGGCGATGGTTTCGCCAGTCATCCAGCTGCCGGCGTCCGACGACATCAGCAGCAGGGCGCCGTCGAGGTCAGATTCCTTGCCGAGACGCCGCATCGGCACGCGGCGGATCATCGCCTGGCCCGGCTCGGTCTCGAAGAAATCGCGGTTGATGTCGGTCAGGATATAGCCCGGGGCCAGAGCGTTGACGCGGATGCCATAGCGCGCCCACTCCAGCGCCAGCGCCTTGGTCATCTGCACCACGGCGGCCTTGGAGGCGACGTAAGGCACGATGGCCTGGGCGACGCGGAAGCCGAGGATCGACGCCACATTGACGATGGCGCCGCCGCGCTGCGCCTGCATCCAGTTACGACCTGCTTGGGCGCACACCAGCCAGGCGCCGCGCAGATTGGTGTTGATGACCTCGTCGAAATCCGCCGCGGTCAGCTCCATGGCCATGGCCGGGCGGGAGATGCCGGCGTTGTTGATGACGATGTCGATCGGCCCGAGCGCAGATTCCGCAGCCTCGAACGCCTTGGCCACTGACTGCTCATCGGTCACGTCCAGCGACACGGCGTTGGCCTTGACGCCCATGGCCTGCAATTCGCCCACCAGCTCGGCCAGCTTGTCAGCGCGGCGCGCCGCAACGGTCACCGAGGAACCACAGGAGGCGTAGAGCCTGGCGAAATGTGCGCCCAGCCCGCCGGAGGCGCCGGTGATGAACACATGTTTGTTGCTGACGAGCGCGCCAAGGTCCATTGGTGTTCCCCTGAATATTTGCTTCACAGGCGCCCGGACGCGAGCGCCGCCTCCATCCTCATCCGCACCGGAGTGACAATGCAGGTTCCGACGGCTCCAATCGCAACCCCCGACCGCAAGGTCAAGCTGGCCGGGCGGACAATCCATGTGCGCGATGACAAGCCGACGTTCTGGGCGCGGGTCAGCGCCGGCAGCTGGGAGCCCGGCGCCATCGCCGCCATCAGCGCTCATGTGCGGCCGGGCGACCAGTTCCTCGATCTCGGCGCATGGGTCGGGCCCACCACCCTGCTCGCCGCTTTGCTCGGCGCCGATTGCACCGCCGTCGAAGCCGACCCGCAGGCGTTGCGCGAGCTGCGCGCCAATCTGGCCGCCAACCCCGCGCTGGCCAGCCGCGTTCAGGTGATCGACCGCGCCGTCAGCCCCGACGCCAGCCCGGTGGAGATGGCCGCCCGGCGCAAGCCTGGCGATTCAATGTCGAGCGTGCTGCTGGCCGCCGCCCGTCGCCAGACTGCGCAGGCGGAGCCCAACGAACCAGAACAGCGGGCCGGCGAAGCTTCAGGGGCCTCGACTACGGGCGACACCACCGGCGCCGGGTCCGGCGCCGTCTGGCGTAGCGCCGCCATCACCCCTGCGATGCTGGCCCATAACCTTGACCCCGACCGCAACCTGTTCATCAAGCTGGATATCGAGGGCGGGGAATTCGCCCTGCTGCCGCAGATGCAGCCGCTGCTGCAGCGGCCAACTGCGCCGTCCGTCGCCACGCGGCTGCTGGCGTCGTTTCACCCCGGCATCCTGCGCGAGACCGGGGCCAGCGAGCCGGCGATCACCGCCGCCATCGCCACGGCTCTTGCGCCGCTTGCAGGCTGGGGCGCAGCGATGATTACTGAGACGGGCGCCGTTGCGGCCCAACCCGATCCTGCGCGCATCGCCAGCGGCGCCCAGGGCGACGCCTGGCTGTTCAGCCGCCCCTGACACGTCCTGGCAGCCGCGCAAACGTCCCCGTGACGAGCGCCGACAGCAAAATCGCGACCTTGTCGCCAGGCGTCGAGAGCCTGCGGCGCGCCATGGGCCAGCCACTGGCCATGTCGCTCCCGCGCGTCTGCTCCCTCCAGGGGCCACGCGCGCTGGCGGCCCCTCCGGGGCCAGGTCGCCCGGAACCCAGACCAATCTTGCGGGCCAGGTCGGAGCGCATGGCGGCGTAGTTCGGCGCCACCATCGGATAGTCCGGCGCCAGTCCCCATTTGAGGCGATACTCGGCCGGGGAGAGATTGTAAGCCGCCCGCAAGTGTCGGGTCAGCGACCGATAGGACCGCCCGTTCTCAAAACAGACAATGTAATCGGGCGTAATGCTCTTGCGGATCTGCGCCGCCGTCAGCGGGGCCGGCGCCGTCGCCTGGGTCTGGGCGGCAGCGCCCTCGCCCGCCGCCATCCGCCCCAGCGCGCCGTGCACCTCAGCGATCACCCCCGCCAGTTCAGCGGGCTGCAGTGTATTGTTTGACACATAGGCGCAGATGATATCCACGGCACAGCGCATAACTTCCTTTGAAATTTGAGTCATCAGACAACCATTTTTAACAATACATGAAATTCCAATTTATTCATATAGACATCTCGTTGTCATTTGGTCAACTCATTCCTTATGCGCCTTACTTGCCGCTACGACATGTCTACCGAATACCGAAACAAGCCCCGTGCGCGCGTCTGCCGCAGGCGCGCCGTAGCAGCGTAAGGGTGCGGGCGACAGATCATGCGCGCATGAGGATGGGCGCATGGCGCGCATCAACGCCTCAAGCGCGGCCGCGCACGCACGCCGGTATTCGCGAGTCATGAAAATATTGCAGCGCCGCCAGATTGATCGCCAGCGCGCCGCGACGGGGCGTGGCGCGACGCGTCCAATCGCCCGCGGAGGCCATCACGGACGTCCACCCGCGCCGGAGCGCCTGCCGCGCCAGCGCGTCGCGACCAGACGCCCGGAGATCAGGGCGCAGGCAAGGCCTAGCGCGTGACGGGCGACGAAGTGACCGGCCAAATACCGATGCCGCTCGCCGCAGCTGCTCCAGCAACGCACCAGAAACGCAAAAAGACGCCTTGCGGCGCCTTTTTTGCGGTGCGAACACCAACGGAAATGGTCGGGCAGGCGGGATTCGAACCCACGACCCCTAGTCCCCCAGACTAGTGCGCTAACCGGGCTGCGCTACTGCCCGCCAGTTACCGTCGCGGGCGAACCCGCAAACGGCAGGTAAAACCTGACGTTGTTGGCCTTATAGTGAAGCGTCGTGGCGAAAGCAACGCCCCGCAAAGTGCAAGCTGTGGGTAGCGGCGCAGCGGTCATCGCCAGTGCCGATGGCGCCGCGAGGACAGCCCGGCGGCGCCGGGCGAACCGCACCGGGCGACGACCATGCCGCGCAGCCTGTGGCGGCGCGCCTCAGGCCGCGTCAACACCCTCGCCGCGCGCCAGCAAAAGCAGGCGACGGCATTCGTGCAATTCGGCCAGCGCCTCTTCCAGCTGCCGGCGCCGGGCGGCGCTCAAGCGGCCACCCGCTGCGCCAGCCCCCTGCACCGCAGGGGCGGAATTGCCGATCGCGCCGGGCAGATCACCATGGAGCGGCGCTTGTGGCGGCGCGTCAAATCCGGCGCCCTGGCGCCAATCGTCCGCCAGACCGCTCGCTGCCGCTCCCTCACGCCAGTCCGCTGGTTCGCTCGCAGCCATCGTTCCGGATACCGCATGAGCCCCAGCGGCTTCGCCGGGCTGATGCGACGGCCACGCATCATCGCGCGCCCAGCCCTGCTGGTCTGCATCGGCGCCCGGGTGGTCCAGTCCACCCGCCCCCTGCCCCGGCGCTGTTTGACCAGCCGCCATTTGCCCCGGCGCTAACGGCTCATACGTCGCCTGAGACACCGGCATTGACCGACCAGGCCCAGGTTCATTGACATAGGCGTCGTATCCGCCATGCACAGCGTGTTCGCCAGGCGCACCCTGGGCCCCGGACTGGCCATCGTCGGTCGCATGATCGTCCTGATACGCATCCGCCTGCGGCTGTCCCATCGCCTCCGACCAGGAAGCAACAGGCGGCGACGCCACCCGGTCGCCTGGGTAAGGCGCGGCGTAAGGCTGGGGGCGGGCGATGGCTGGAAATTCTTCGGGATCGCCGGCCTGCTCGCGCCAGGCGACCTGCGGCGTTGACGGCGGCGCAGGCTGCTGGGGACCAGCGCCAAAGCCGATCTCCTGCACATGGCGCACGCCCTCTTCCTTGAGGATGCGCTGCACGCCCTTGATGGTGTAGCCCTCGCCATACAGCAGATGGCGGATGCCGCGGATGAGCAACACGTCCTCAGGCCGGTAAAACCGTCGGCCGCCGCCGCGTTTTAGCGGCTTGATCTGGCTGAAGCGGGTTTCCCAGAAGCGCAGGACATGTTGTGGCACATCAAGCTCATCAGCCACTTCGCTGATGGTCCTGAAAGCCCCAGGCTCCTTGTCCATGATCTGCCGGTCTGTCAAAGCGATGGCCCGCGTCCCTGCTGTTGGTGACCTGGCGAAAACTGGCCGCCCCGACAGAGCCGGCGCAGCCCGTCCGCCGCCTCGACCCAGGCGACAGGCCTGAGCAAATCGCCTGCACCTGACGCCGGGGCCAATTTTTTTTGCCGCCGCTCGCCCTCAACATTAACCTCGTCGGGTTAATGGGGCGTCGCATTGCTCATGCCGCGCGACGTCTGAACGCACGGCCGATGGCGCAAGTCGCACAGTGGAAACGCACGCCAGCCCCACACTCACGCCAGACCACGCGCGCCACGGCGCATGCCCGGTTCAGCAGCCGGGGCTCCCCGAGCCCTACGCCCCGTAACCTGGCGCCCGCAAGGATCAGCCCCCCCAACGTTGGGGCCCTGATGCTGGGCCGCGCCAAACTCGGATATCAACCGACAAGGGGCCCGGCGTTGGACTACCTAAACCCTTGGCTACCTAAACCATTGCCAATCTGAATCTTTGGCCACGCAAATCCGATGCCGCTTCAATTCAGGGCGACCTCAATCCTCGTCTGCAACGTCCTGGCCATTGATTCGTGCCTTCAGCACATTCGATGGTTTGAACACCATGACACGTCGCGGCTCGATTGGCACCTCAACGCCAGTCTTTGGATTTCGTCCGATCCGCTCACCCTTTTCGCGCACCACGAATGATCCAAACGACGACAGTTTCACTGTTTCGCCGCCCGCCAGGCAATCACACATCTCTTTCAGAACCTGTTCGACAAGTTCTGCAGACTCAGTCCGTGACAGTCCAACCTTCTGGTAAACCGCTTCGCAAAGATCTGCGCGCGTAACCGTGCGCCCCGCCATATTCGCCCCACCTCTGAAAAACTGCTCTATCTCTTTGTAATTACGCGTAAACCGTCAAACTGTGCTGGTCAACAGCCCAGGCGCGCCCTCGCATGACGATCACCAGCGGATAAGCGCGCTGCCCCAGGTGAAGCCGCCGCCCATGGCCTCAATCATCACCAGATCGCCCTGTTTGATGCGGCCATCGGCGCGGGCCTCGGCCAGCGCCAGCGGGATCGAGGCGGCGGAGGTGTTGCCATGGCGGTCCACGGTCACCACCACCTTGTCGCGGGCGATGCCCAGCTTGTCGGCGCTGGCGTTAATGATGCGCCGGTTGGCCTGGTGCGGCACGAACCAGTCGAGATCGTCAGCCGTTGTCGCTGTCGCGGCGAAGGCGTCCTCGATCACGTCGGTGATCATGCCGACGGCATGGCGGAACACCTCCTTGCCCTCCATGCGCAAATGGCCGACGGTTTTGGTCGAGCCTGGTCCGCCGTCCACATAGAGCTTCTGGCGATGTCGGCCATCGGAGCGGATGTGCGAGGTGAGCACGCCGCGATCGCTGGCCTCGCCGGGCTGCTCCTGCGCTTCGAGCACGATGGCCCCTGCGCCGTCGCCGAACAGCACGCACGTGGTGCGGTCTTCCCAGTCGAGCAGGCGCGAGAAGGTCTCCGCGCCGATCACCAAAGCGCGCCGGTGCGAGCCGGAGGTGAGAAACTTGTCAGCCGTCGCGACGCCAAACACGAAGCCCGAGCACACAGCGGCCACGTCAAAGGCGACGCCATGGGTCATGCCCAGACCCGCCTGAATCTGCGTGGCGACCGCCGGAAAGGTGAAATCCGGTGTGGCGGTGGCGCAGATCACCAGATCGATGTCGGCCGCGGTCAGGCCGGCGTCGGCCAGCGCCGCCTCGGCGGCGCGCAGGCCGAGCACCGAGGTGGTCTCGTCATCAGCCGCGATATGGCGCTGGCTGATGCCAGTGCGCTGCACGATCCACTCATCCGACGTATCGACCACACCGGCCAGATCCGCGTTAGTCACCACACGCGGGGGCAGATAAGCGCCGCAACCACGTACCACCGAACGCAAACGTGTCACGCGCCCATACTCCTCAGGCTTGCCCGTCAGCCGCTAACGGCCCGTCTTTTCCCAGCACCATGCCGCGGATATTCGACAGCAGGTCGAACCGCGCCATGTCGTATCCCAGTTCGATCGCGCTGGCGAACCCGAGCGCGTCCGTTCCCCCATGGCTCTTGATGACGATTCCTTCAAGACCCAGGAACACGCCGCCATTGGAGCGGCGCGGATCCATTTTCTCTTTCAGCGCGTCAAAGGCGCTTTTGGCGAACAGATAGCCCAGCTTGCTCATCCACGAGCTCGACATGGCGTCCTTGAGCAGGCTGGCGAACTGTTTGGCGGTGCCCTCGGCGGTCTTCAGCGCGATATTGCCGGTGAAGCCTTCGGTGACCACCACATCCACCGTGCCCTTGCCGATGTCGTCGCCTTCGACAAAGCCGCGATAGTCGAGCTGGGCGAACTGGCCTTCGCGCAGCATGCGCCCGGCTTCCTTCACCACCTCGAGGCCCTTGACCTCCTCGACGCCGACATTGAGCAGCCCGACCGTCGGGCGTTCGATGTCGAGCACGATCTGCGCCATGGCCGCGCCCATGATGGCGAGGTCGACCAGATGCGCAGCGTCAGCGCCGATGGTGGCGCCGACATCGAGCACCACGCTCTCGCCGCGCAGGGTTGGCCACAGGCCGGCGATGGCCGGGCGGTCGACGCCGCCCAGGGTGCGCAGGCAAAATTTCGACATGGCCATCAGCGCGCCGGTATTACCGGCGGACACGGTAATGTCAGCCTCGCCTTTTTTCACCGCTTCCAGCGCCATCCACATCGACGAATGGTAGCGGCCCTGGCGCAAGGCCTGGCTCGGCTTGGCGTCCATGGCCACCGCCACATTGGTGTGGCGGACCGTGGTCGCGGCCTTCAGCGCCGGATGCTGATCCAGCAACGGGCCGAGCACGGCCTCATCGCCAGTCATGACAAAGCGCAAGTCCGGGCGACGCTCCAGCGCCAGCGCGGCGCCTGGAACGGTCACGCTGGGACCCTGATCACCGCCCATGGCGTCAATCGCAATGCGAACAGTACGTGACATGGAGTGCGCTTGTATCCTGTGTTGTGGACCGGGATCAGGTCCGGCGGTCCAGTGTTCGCGGGCCACAACCACGGCCCTGCGCCCCGTAACCTCTGTGTTCAGGCTGTAAACAACATGGCCTGGGTTGTGCAAGCGCGGATCGGGGGACGACGCGACATCCAACAGCTCAGAAAGGGCCGGAACAAGGCGCGGGCGGCATTAACCCGCCTCTCACCCACCCCTGCCCCCCTGCAGCGGCCTCGCGCCCAACATGTCGGCCCCATCGCGCCCCCGCCATGGCCGGACCGTCGCGCCAACCGCTCGCCTCACCCCCGTGACGTCCTCAGCTTTCGGTATCGCCGCGCAGCGCCCGCAGTTTGGCGAAGGGCGAGACCTCATCATTGGGGTCTTTCCAGGTGAATTCCGCGTCGGGCTTGCGCGGCCACGGATCGATAGCCAGCGACAGATATTCCGCCGCCAGCTCGCCGAGATCGATGCGATCATTGATCAGCGGCTCCGGGTCCTCGCGCTTGCTGAAGCCGTCGTCCTCATGCTGCATGGCGGCCCCCTCCTCTGGCACATCTTCGGAGAAGGTCAGCTCGAAGCTTTCATGCACCTCGGAATCAAATGGCTCCAGCGTCACCACGCAGGTCTGGCGGATACTGGCCCGCACCTCGCCCTTCAGCTTGAGGCGGCGGGCGTCGCCGCTCAAAGCGAAAGACGCCGTCATGCGCGGCATGGCGCGCAGATCATAGGCGCTGGCCATGCGCGCGCGCGCGTCCTCATCTGCCTCGATCTTCACCCGGAGCCCGCTACGCGGCATATCCGACACCCGCACCACATGGCTGAGAAACGGGGCTGCGTTGCGATCAGTCATGCTCGGTCCTCCCTGAGGCCGCCAGACGCACGGCGCGCGCATCCGGAAACAGCTCCGGGGCGGCGGCGTCTGGCTCAGGCGCAATATCGGCCAGCGACAGGCTGGCCAGTCTGGCCTCGGCGGCGCGCACATAGCGGGCGAGCAGGGGCGAGGGAATATCCGAATCGAGCACGTTACGCGCCACGGCTGTGGCCAGATCCGCGTCGCCGACGGCGGTGAGCGCCGCGTCATAGGCGCCAGCGCGGCCGTAATAGCCCTTGGCGATCTGCTTCATGCGTTTGGGCACGGTGGTGTCGCCCATGCCGATTTCACGCAGGGCGTGCTCGATCTGCTCGAACACCGTGTCGACGAATCGCTGCGACACTTCTTCGGCCGGAGCCGGCAGGTCGCGCAGCCGCCGCATGGTCAGGATGGCGTGCAGCTCCAGCAACTCCAGACGCCCCTGGGTGGTGTCGGCGACGCCATAATGCTCATAAAACTCAGGCTGGCGGGCGGCCTGGTTCACCCGACCGAACAGATGGTCGATCACCGGTCGGTAGGGATCCTTCCTGAGGAAACTGAAGACCATCTCATCCAACTCCCGGCCAAGCTGCGGCCATAGCGGCATGGTGCGCCCGGCGCGCCCCAACGGACACTGGGACCCACGCCTGCCGCCTGCAAGATACGCCTGGCGCCGCCCCCGCCCGACGCGCTCGCGGCCTGCGGCGGCGAGGCCCGCGCCATGCGAGCGCTGTGACGCAGCGCCTTCGCCTGGTGCCACGCGCGGCGCGTCAACGCAACGGAGCGCCGCCGCAGTTGCGGGGCGCGTTCTTGCCAAATACACTTGTGCGGGGTACGCCTCCCGCAGCAATGATGCAAGGTCGTTGCGTGGCCAGTCAGCGCTGGCGCCGGTTTCCCGCTGGGGAAGCATGGCGGCTTCAAGTGCTGGGGGCCGGCTCTGGGTGAACGACAGCGCCTCGCCTGCGCGTCCTGCGCCATAACATGGCGACAGGCCTGGCAGGCCGAGAAGACAAAGGGTGACAGAATGGCGAAGGCCATACTCCGCAACGTCATGACCGCCGCCGCCATCGCGACCGCATCGATCGTCCTCGCTGGCTGCGCCAAGGAGGTCATTGTTCACGGTCATATGATCGACGAAACCGCGCTGGCCAAGATCCGGCCGGGCACGAGCGTCGAGACGGTGCTGACCGAGATGGGCACGCCGACCACCACCTCGACCGTCGGCAACAAGACGTTCTATTATATCTCGCAGGTGCGTGAGCGCCGGGTGCAGTTCATGAACCCGTCGATCACCGACCAGCGCGTCGCCGCCGTCTATTTCAACAACGCTTTCAAGGTTGAGCGCGTCGCCCTCTATGGCCTGAAGGATGGCGAAGTCTTCGACTTCATCTCCCGCTCGACCCCGACCAGCGGCCAGGAACGGTCCTTCGTCCGCCAGATGTTCAAGGGCCTGGGCGCCTCCAACCTGAACCCGTTCTCGACCTGATCCGCACTCAGCATCGACAGCAGCCAAAGCCCGCGGCCACCGCGGGCTTTTTTCATGGCCGCCCGACACGCCGACCGCCTAAAGCCTGGCCAAGGCCACTCTCCCGCGCCACGCCATGCGCCGTCTCATTACGCCGCGCCAACCATGGCGCCCCGACCCGCTGACCGTCTCAACGCCAGCCGATAGGCCCTCCCCCCTTCATCCCCACCCCCCTTCGCCCCCACCCCACCGTCATGCCCGTGCTCGTCACGGGCATCCACGTCTTCCACGTCGCGCCCCCGAGCCTGGCCGAACGGGCCGAGACCATCCGCCTGCCGCATCAAACGCGTGGATGCCCGTGACGAGCACGGGCATGACGGTTGAGGCCAGAAGCGCGCCCGCCGCCGTATCCCCAAGCGTATTTCGAGCTTGCAGCCTGCCCGCGAAAGCCGTCCCGTCCTCTGGGACGCCGCCACCCCTCCAGCCATGTCGCTCACGCCAGCCCCCCTTCTGCCGTCATGCCCGTGCTCGTCACGGGCATCCACGTCTTCCACGCCGCGCCCCCGAGCCTGGCCGATCGGGCCGAGACCAGCCGCCTGCCGCATCAAACGCGTGGGTGCCCGTGACAAGCACGGGCATGACGGTTGAGGCCAGAAGCGCGCCCGCCTATTTCGAGCTTGCAGCCTGCCCGCGAAAGCCGTCCCGTCCTCTGGGACGCCGCCACACCTCCAGCCATGTCGCTCCGGCCAGCCCCCCCTTCCGCCGTCATGCCCGTGCTCGTCACGGGCATCCACGTCTTCCACGCCGCACCCCCGAGCCTGGCCGATCGGGCCGAGACCATCCGCCTGCCGCATCAAACGCGTGGATGCCCGTGACAAGCACGGGCATGACGGTTGAGGCCAGAAGCGCGTCCGTCGCCGTATCCCCAAGCGAATTTCGAGCTTGCAGCCTGCCCACAAACGCCGTCCCGTCCTCTGCGACGCCGCCCCCCTCCAGCCATGTCGCTCCAGCCAGCCCCCCCCTTCCGCCGTCATGCCCGTGCTCGTCACGGGCATCCACGCGTTCAACAACCCACCCAGACCTTCGCCGCCCCCACATCCTCAAAACAAAAAACGCCCCCGTCCTTGCGAACGGAGGCGCAGCGGCAAGCGCCAGGGCGGGGCCAGACGCCCCGCCACGGCCTCAGGCCATGTGTGACAGCACCGCCAGCAGCAGCAGCGCCACGATATTGGTGATCTTGATCGCCGGATTGACGGCGGGGCCCGCGGTGTCCTTGTAGGGATCGCCGACGGTGTCGCCGGTCACCGACGCCTTATGGGCCTCCGAGCCCTTGTGATGGGTCACGCCGGAACTGTCGGTGAAGCCATCCTCAAACGACTTCTTGGCGTTGTCCCAGGCGCCGCCGCCCGAGGTCATCGAGATCGCCACGAACAGCCCGGTGACGATAACGCCCAGCAACATGGCGCCCACGGCGGCGAAGGCCTGGCTTTTGCCAGCCACGGCGTTGATGACCACGTACAGCACCACCGGCGCCAGCACCGGCAGCAGCGACGGCACGACCATTTCGCGGATCGCCGCCTTGGTCAGCATGTCGACGGCGCGGGCGTAGTCCGGCCGGTCGCGGCCTTCCATGATGCCGGGCTTCTCACGGAACTGCCGCCGCACCTCTTCCACCACCGCGCCCGCCGCGCGACCCACCGCCGTCATGGCGATGCCGCCGAACAGGAAGGGGATCAGGCCGCCGAGCAACAGGCCGACGACCACATAGGGATTGGCCAGCGAGAAATCGACCGCCACGCCCTTGAAATAGGGGAAGCGCTCGGCGTTGGCGGTGAAGTATTTCAGGTCCTCATTATAGGCCGCGAACAGCACCAGCGCGCCAAGACCGGCGGAGCCGATGGCGTAGCCCTTGGTCACCGCCTTGGTGGTGTTGCCCACCGCGTCCAGCGCGTCGGTCGAGCGGCGCACCTCTGGCGGCAGGCCCGCCATTTCGGCGATGCCGCCGGCGTTGTCAGTGACCGGACCGAAGGCGTCGAGCGCCACGATCATGCCGGCGACGCCGAGCATGGTGGTGACGGCGATGGCGATGCCGAACAGGCCCGCCAGCTGGAAGGTGACGATGATGCCCGCGACGATGACGATGGTCGGCAGCGCCGTCGCCTCCAGCGACACGGCGAGGCCCTGGATGACGTTGGTGCCATGACCGGTGACCGAGGCCTGGGCGATCGAGGTCACCGGGCGGAAGCCGGTGCCGGTGTAATATTCAGTGATCCAGACGATCAGCCCGGTGACCGCAAGGCCAACCACGCCGCAGATGAACAGCTTGCCGCCATTCAGCACCAGGCCATTGGCCCCGGCCACGTCGCCCCAGCCGACCAGCAAATGGGTGGCGATGGCGAGCCCCACGACGGATAGCAGCGAGGTGGCGATCAGGCCCTTGTACAGCGCCCCCATGATCGACTGATTGGCGCCCAGCTTGACGAAATAGGCGCCGACGATGGAGGTGACGATGCAGGCGCCGCAGATGGCCAGCGGATACAGCATCATGGCGGCCAGCGCCGGGGTCGCGGCGAAGAAGATCGCCGCAAGCACCATGGTGGCCACCACGGTCACCGCATAAGTCTCGAACAGGTCTGCCGCCATGCCGGCGCAGTCGCCGACATTGTCGCCGACATTGTCGGCGATGGTGGCCGGGTTACGCGGATCATCCTCCGGGATTCCCGCCTCGACCTTGCCGACAAGGTCGCCGCCCACATCCGCGCCCTTGGTGAAAATGCCGCCGCCAAGGCGGGCGAAAATCGAAATCAGCGAGGCGCCAAAGCCCAGCGCCACCAATGCGTCGATGATGACGCGGTCGCCAGGGGCGACGCCCATCGGCCCGGTCAGCACCGCGTAATAGCCGGCGACCCCGAGCAGCGCGAGACCGGCGACCAGCATGCCGGTGACCGCGCCGGATTTGAAGGCGATGTCGAGGCCGTCTGCCAGCGAGCGTGACGCCGCCTGGGCGGTGCGGACGTTGGCGCGCACCGAGACATTCATGCCGATGAAGCCGGCGACGCCTGACAGCACCGCGCCAATGACAAAGCCGATGGCGACGGGCAGCCCCAGCAACCACCATAAAATGGCGAACAGGATGACGCCGACCACGGCGATGGTCAGATACTGGCGACGCAGATAGGCCTGCGCGCCCTCCCTGATGGCGTCTGCGATCTCCTGCATGCGGGCGTTGCCCGCGTCAGCAGCCATGACGGAACGGATGGTGACGGCGCCGTAAACGACGGATAGCGCCCCAAGAAGAATAATAATCAGCAATGCAGCCATGTGTATTTCTTCCCTGACGTTCTTTTGTCGGCGGCGGCCGGCTCCATGGCGCCATGCGCTCTCACCCATGCGACGCCCGGCCACACCCTGCCTTGCAGCAGCATGACATGATTGCCGTTTTTGCCATGGCGGGCAAATGGACAAGGCGGCTACACCCACCTGAGATGCGCGCCCTGCGCCGCATCCAGACAAGAAAAACACCCGCGATACCGAGCAAAAATACAGATCCATGCAAAATCAAAGCGTAGATAATATAGACATACCGGCCAAATATTTGACATACCCGCGCCAGACGGCGGCGTTGATCACGGAATGACATGGCAAAAAGCATGACGCACGACGAAAATGCGGCGAAGTCCCATGCTGTCACACTGTTATAACATATAACATATGCGACAACGCACAATTCCTGGCGCAACTACGCGCCGTCAGCCGCAGGCCACGGTTAACCCTCTGCGGAAAAAAGTCCGATGCCCCGGCGATGCAATCGGCGAGAATGTGACCAGGGAATGAGGTTTATGTCGCCGCGCCACAGCGAATCCCCAGATCGCCGCAAGCCACGCGCGACAGGCGCGTCATGCTGTCGGCGCCTCATCGATGACCTGGCTCCCGGCGCTTGCGGCGCGCCAGGGCCTGGTCGCGGCGTCAGAAGTGGGTGTAGGAGCCCGCGCCGAATGAGGCCTGCTCATCGCGCCAGCGCACCTCGAAGGCGGCGCTGGCCGGCCGCACCTCGCCGATGGCCCGCAGCCCGCAGCCTGCTTCGGCAGCGGCGGCGGCCAGCGCCTCATAGCGAGAAGGCGCCACGCTCAGCAGCAACTCATAGTCGTCGCCGCCGCCAAACAGGCTGCTGGCGAGGCTGGCGTCGGCAGCCAGCGCCGCAGCAGCAGCCGGCGACAGCGGCACGTCGTCGAGGGTCAGCAGGGCAGAGACGCCAGAGGCGCGCGTCATCTTGCGCAGATCGCCGATCAGCCCGTCCGAGATATCCATGGCGCAACTGGCGAGGCCGCGCACCGCTTCAGCCATCAGGCTACGCGGCTGCGGCTCCAGATAACGCTGCTCCAGCGCCGCTGCGTGCTCCTCGCCAATAGCGGCGATCCAGTCCGGGCCTGCCCCGTCCTTGCGGCTGCGGCGCACCGCCAACCCCAGCGCGGCGTCGCCGATCGAGCCGGTGAGGGCGAGGATATCGCCGACCCTGGCGGTGGTGCGCTGGGTCATGGTTCCACGCGGCGTCTCGCCCAGCGCGGTGATGGCGATGGTCAGCGGCCCGGGCGTCCGCACCGTGTCGCCGCCAACCAGCGGGCAATGATAGGCGCGGGCGTCGTCGCCCAGCGCGCCGGCGAACGCCGCCAGCCAGTCACGGGTCCAGCCCTCGGGCAGGCCGAGCGTCAGCAGAAAGCCGATGGGCCGCGCCCCCTTGGCCGCCAGATCCGAGAGATTGACCCGCAGCGCCTTGCGGGCGATGGCCTCAGGCGCGTCATCCGCAAAAAAATGCACCCCGGCCACCACCGCATCGGTGGTGACGATCAGCTCATGATTCTCGGCAAGGCGCAGGCGCGCGGCGTCGTCGGCCAGCCCGAGCCCGCCCTCGCCGGCCAATGGCGCAAAGAAAGCGGCGATCAGCTCGTCTTCGGACATATCAGCCATGGCGGCCTCCCTGCACTGTTGGCGCCCTATCAACGCCCCCATCATCACCCCGATCGCCCCGGACGCCAAACGCCCGGCGCGCAGCGCGATGCACAACCAACAGGGGATGGCTGCGCCGGTCACGCACGCCCAACCAACAGCGGCCCGCGCCCTGCCCCGGCGACTGGGTCCTGGACATGCGAACGGCGCCTCCGCGGCGCCGTCAGCATCTGTCTGTTCTGATCAGCTGGCGCCTGCTCAGCGGCTGGTCAGCTCATCAGCGCGGTTCTGGCGGCCAATGGCGTCGAGCACGGCGTTGACCATGCCTGGCTCGTCGCCCTCATAAAAGGCGCGGGCCACGTCAACATATTCAGAAATCGACGCCTTCGCCGGCACGTCCCGGCGATTGAACAGCTCATAGGCGCCGCCACGCAGAATGGCGCGCAGCACCGGCTCGACGCGGCGCAGCGGCCATTTGTCGGCCAAAGCCGCGTCGACATTGCGGTCGATGCGGGCCTGGTCGCGCACCACGCCAGCGACGATATCGCGGAAGAAGGCGGCCTCGGCTGGCTTGAACTCCAGTCCCTCGATCTCCCGGCCCATCCAGTGGGACTCAAACTCGGAGATGGCGTCGAGCACACCCTTGCCCGACACGTCCATCTCATACAGCGCCTGCACCGCCGCCAGTCGCGCGGCGCTACGCATTTCACCCCTGGCCATCTTAGCCTGCCTGTCCGGCGCGTTTGACGCGCAGCACGGCGAGCGCCGCTTCCGCAGCCCCGCCACCCTTGTTCATGTCGGAGACCCGGGCGCGGGCCCAGGCCTGTTCGTCGTTTTCCACCGTCAGAATGCCATTGCCCAGCGGCAGCCGCAGGCTGACGGACAGATCCATCAGCGCCCGCGAGCTTTCGCCTGCGACAATGTCGTAATGGCCGGTTTCGCCACGGATGACACAGCCCAGCGCCACGGCGGCGTCCAGCGGACGGCCGGCGGCGGCGGCAAGGTCATGCAGAATGGCGATGGTCGGCGGAATTTCCAGTGCGCCAGGCACGGTCACCACCTCGGCGACGGCCCCCGCCGCCTCGATTGCGGCCAGCGCGCCCTTGAGCAGCTCGTCCTGGAGGTCCTCATAATAGCGGGCCTCGACAACCAGCACCCGGGCGCCAGTCAGCGGCGTCTGGGCGGCGGAAGCGCGACGCGGAGCAACCATGGGACGACCTTTCGAAACAGCGGCGCCGGCGGCCCGTGGCCGGCGCGACGCAATGCGGCTGGCTGGAAAAACCGGTGGGAGGCGTCAGTACCCCTTCGCCTGCGCCTCTGCAAGCCGCGCGGCGTAACGGGCCATCATGTCCACCTCAAGATTGATGCGATCACCCGGCTGGCGCAGCCCCCAGGTCGTCACCTGCAAGGTGTGCGGGATCAGCAGCACGCTGAACACATCGTCCTCAACCGTATTGACGGTGAGCGACGTGCCGTCGATGCAGATTGAGCCCTTTTCGGCGATATAGCGGGCGGTGTCAGCTGGCGCGCGCAGGGTGAAGCGCGAGGTCTCACCCCAAGTGTCGTCGCCATCGGTCACCACCTCACGCGCGATCAGTTCGGCGACGCCGTCCACATGGCCTGTGACGATGTGACCGCCCAGCTCGTCGCCAATTTTCAGCGCCCGCTCCAGATTGAGCCGGTCGCCGACGCGCCAGTCGCCGGCGGTGGTGCGCGCCAGGGTCTCGGCGGCGATGTCGACGTCATACCAGGCGCCTGCGGCCCCATCGGCCCAGCTATAGGGGCCCACCGCCACCACGGTCAGGCACGGGCCGCCGCTGGCGATGGAGGCGCCGATGGCGATGCCCGCCGGATCATAATGCGATGCGATGCGCAGCCGGCGCAGCGAGCCCTGGTGATCTTCCGCCGACAGGATCTCGCCCACATCGGTAATGATGCCGGTAAACATCAGTTCGCCCTCTCATATAGCTGCAGCGTGTCGTCGCCGACGACCTCCTGCGCAAACATCTGCATGGCGTCGAGCGCCTCCCGCAAGCGCGGACCGATGGCGGCGACGCCTGCCGCCGCGTCGCCAAAGGCCTGCGGGGCCGTAAACACGGCGACCTCTTCGACGAGCCGTTCGCCTGCCAGCGCATCGGCCAGCGTCGGGCCGCCCTCGCAGAATACCCGGGTGACGCCGCGCGTCCCGAGCAGCTCCAGCGCCAGCCGCAGATCGACGCGACCGTCCGCAGTGGCGGCGACGCGCATCACCTCCACCCCCGCCTCGGTCAGCGCCACCTCTGGCGCCACCGGCGCATCTTCAGCGGTGATGATCCAGGTCGGAATGCGCCGCGCGTCGGCGACGATGCGCGCCGACAGCGGCGTGCGCAGCTGGCTGTCCAGCACCACCCGCACCGGCGACATCGCCGCCATGCCAGGCAGACGCACGCTGAGGTCGGGATCGTCGGCGAGCACGGTGCTGACGCCGACGAGGATCACATCGGCGCGGGCGCGCAACAGATGCACCCGGTCGCGGGTCGCCGCGCCGGTGATCATCAGCCGTGGCCCGTGCCGCCGCGCCGCGACGCCGTCGCGCGTCTGCGCCAGCTTGAGCTGCACCGCCGGGCGGCCATCGCGCACCCGGGTAAAATGGCCAATATGGTCGCGCCGCGCCTGATCATGGCCGACGCCAATGCACACGCTGACCCCGGCGGCGCGCAGGCGGGCATGCCCCAGCCCCGCCACCAGCGGATTAGGGTCCTCGATCGCCGAGACCACCCGGGCGACGCCAGCGGCGACAATCGCCTCGGCGCAGGGGCCGGTGCGTCCCACGTGTGAGCACGGCTCCAGCGTCACATAGAGGTGGGCGCCACGGGCAAGATCGCCCGCCTCGGCCAACGCCACCACCTCCGCGTGCGGCCGCCCGCCTGGCTGGGTCGCCCCGCGCCCGAGCACCGTGCGGCCATCAGCGCTGACCAGCACCGCGCCCACTGAAGGATTGGGCCAGGCCAGCCCCAGATTGCGGCGACCCACCGTCAGGGCGTCGCGCATAAAGCGTTGATCGCGCGCAGCGGCAGCGGCGTCCTGGCCATCGCCGGCGCAGGCCTCGCGCTCAGGCCGACAGTCTGCGTTGGCGGCGCTCATGCGTCTGATGCATCCGTCAGGCGGCGCGGCTGGCGCAGGCCTGGGCCGGGCGCGGCCTCGCCCTCGGCGCCGCCCAGCTCGCCGATGATGGCGCTGAACTCGCGCGCCTCGCGAAAATTACGGTAGACCGAGGCGAAGCGCACATAGGCCACCTCGTCCAGCGCCTTGAGCCCGGCCATCACCAGCTCGCCCACCGTCTCGCTCGGAATTTCCGTCTCGCCCATGCTCTCGAGCTGGCGCACGATGCCATTGATCATGCGTTCGACCTGCTCCGGCTCCACCGGCCGCTTGCGCAAGGCGACCTGAACCGAACGCTGTAATTTGTCGCGATCGAAGGGCGCGCGCTTGCCAGAGCGCTTGACCAGCACCAGCTCCCGCAATTGCACGCGCTCGAAGGTGGTGAAGCGACCGCCGCAATCCGGGCAGACCCGGCGGCGGCGGATGGCGGCCGAATCGTCCGTCGGACGTGAATCCTTCACCTGGGTGTCGAGACTGTCGCAATACGGGCAGCGCATGCGCGTGACCTCCCGGGAACCTGCCCGCCTGTCGTGACCTCATTGGACCGCCCCAGGCGACGGACGGCCCTGGCGATCGTGGACGCAGCCACGCCTCGCGCAGATGCCTCACAGGGGCATTAAGCCCTGATGACGAGCGCTGGCAAGGCCTGCGGCCGCACCCCGGTCATTCCGGCGGGGAAGAGCCGCGCCTTGTGCGGCCGCAACCCCTGCCCGTGGGGCTGGCCGGCGGCCCGGCAGCGTGGGCGGCTCGCCATGGTCGCGGGGGCGACGCAGAAAGACCATCGGGGGCGGACGTGAAGACGTGGATGCCCGTGACAAGCACGGGCATGACGCCGGGGGGCTTGGGCGCGGCGCGGCGCGCCCATAGCGGCCACGCTCGCCATGGCTCAAGGCTGAATGGGGAGCGTGGCCCTCATCGGATTGGTGCGGCCGACTAGCCCCCTCGCCCGCAAAAAAACGCCGTCGCGCGAGCGACGGCGTCAATCGTCATATCAATCTTGCGCCAGCCCTGTCGGGCGGCAAGGAGGCCAGCGGCCTCCGCGCCTGATCAGGCGTAGATTGGGAAGCGCGCGGTGAGTTCCTTCACCTCGGCGGTCACTTCTGCTTCCACTGCGGCGTTGCCGGCTTCGCCATTCTTCGCCAGACCGTCGAGCACCTTGACGATCAGCTCGCCAATGCGGGTGAACTCCGCCGTGCCGAAGCCGCGCGAGGTGCCAGCCGGCGAGCCCAGGCGGATGCCCGAGGTGATCATCGGCTTCTCGGGGTCGAACGGGATGCCGTTCTTGTTGCAGGTGATGTGGGCGCGGCCCAGCGCCGCCTCGGCGGCCTTGCCGTTGAGGCCCATGGGACGCAGGTCCACCAGCATCAGATGATTGTCGGTGCCGCCCGAAACCAGGTCGAGACCACCGGCCTTGATGGCGGCGGCCAGCGCCTGGGCGTTATCGACAACGGCCTTGGCGTAAGCGCGGAACTCCGGACGCAGCGCCTCACCGAAGGCCACGGCCTTGCCGGCGATGACATGCATCAGCGGGCCGCCCTGCAGGCCAGGGAAGATCGCCGAATTGATCTTCTTGGCGATGTCGGCGTCATTGGTCAGGATCATGCCGCCACGCGGACCACGCAGGGTCTTGTGGGTGGTGGTGGTCACCACATGGGCGTGCGGGAACGGCGACGGATGCTGGCCGCCAGCCACCAGGCCGGCAAAGTGCGCCATGTCGACCATGAAGAAGGCGCCGACCTCGTCCGCGATCTCGCGGAAGCGGGCGAAGTCCCAATGGCGGGCATAGGCGGAGCCACCGGCGATGATCAGCTTCGGCTTCTCGGCGCGAGCGATGCGGGCCACTTCGTCCATGTCGACGCGGTGGTCGTCCTTGCGCACCGTGTAGTGCACCGGGCGGAACCACTTGCCGGACATGTTCGGCGGCGCGCCATGGGTGAGATGGCCGCCAGCGGCGAGGTCGAGGCCCATGAAGGCGTCGCCCGGCTGCAGCAGCGCCAGGAACACCGCCTGATTGGCCTGTGAGCCCGAATTGGCCTGCACATTGGCGAAGCCGCAGTCGAACAGCTTTTTAGCGCGATCGATGGCGAGGTCTTCGGCGATGTCGACGAACTGGCAGCCGCCGTAATAGCGACGACCCGGATAACCTTCGGCGTATTTATTGGTGAGGACCGAACCCTGGGCTTCGAGAACGGCGCGCGACACGATGTTCTCTGAGGCGATCAGCTCGATCTCATCGCGCTGACGACCCAGCTCAAGGTCAACGGCGCGGGCGATTTCCGGATCACTCTCCGCCAGAGAGGCACCGAAGAAGCTGTTGGACAGGTGCGGACTGGTCTCGCTCATTGCGGCCTCGCCATTTCCCGGATCCGCCAGGGCCAGCGCCCCGCAACCCGGCTCCAAAAAAAACCATGCGGCGCGCCCGTGAGGGCCGCCGCCACCCCGATCATCCCGGTCAGATGCCTGACCCCCGTGCGCCCTGACCACCGCCTTAACGGTCGCCCGACGCGCAGGTTTTAAGTCGTCTGACGCTAGTGGACCGACGCTGGATTGACCTGCGTCAGACCGGGGCGCTGCCGACGCCGCGCTCTTATCACGACGCCCGGCCAGCGCCAACCTTGAGTTACGCCACGCCCGCCCTGGCGTCATTGCGGCGCAGCGCACTGGACTGCGGCCCTTGCGCCCGCGCCGCCAGGCACGCGTGTGCGGGCCCCACCCCCCAAAATACAGATGGCCCGGAAATCCGGGCCATCCGACACGATTGTCGCTACAGGCGCGCGGGCCGCGCTGGCCTCAATTGGCCGCCTGTTCCTCAGCCGCCGCAGCCGCCATCGCCGCTGCAGCCGCAGGTCCAAGCCCGTCACGGTTGTAAATGTCGTCACGGAACTGGATCACGCCTTCCGGCGTCGCCCAGGAGGTGATGTAGGTCCAGTAGATCGGCACCGGATCCTTCAGATTGGCGTCGATTCGCTTGCCGGAATCGATGGCGTTCTGAATGGCGCGCGGGTCCCAGCCAGGGGTCTCTTCCAGCAGGAAGGCGACGTAGTCACGCACGTTCTGTAGACGTACGCAGCCCGAGGAGACGAAGCGGAAATCGTCGCCGAAAATGCCCCGCGCCGGCGTGTCATGCATATAGACGCCATGCGGATTGGGAATATTGATGCGCACGAAGCCCATCGAATTCAGATCCGCGCCCGGGTCCTGGCGGAACATGTAGCGGGTGGCCTCGTAGGAGTTCCAGTCGACCTGCGAGGGCGGAATCTCGACGCCATTGGCGTAAATGCGGATCTTCTGATCCGTCAGATAGTTCGGATCCTTCCGCATCTTCGGAATCAGATCCTTGCGGATGATCGAGGCCGGCACCGTCCAGAACGGGTTGAAATTGATCTGGGTGACCTTGCCGTTCATGATCGGCGACTGGCGGTCGATCTTGCCGACGCCAGCGGCGTGGCGGCTGACGGTGTGGTTATCGCGCACGGTCTCAACCAGCGCCGCCGGGATATTCACCACCGCATAACGCCGCCCCGGATTACCGGCCAGCGCGCGGATGCGCACGAGGTTGGTCTCCATCTGGCGGATACGCACACCCACCGGCACGTTCATCGCCGCAATGGTCTGGTTGTTCAGCGCGCCCGTGGCGTTGAGGCCGTGACGCTGCTGGAAGCGCTTGACGCCGCCCTCGACATAGCTGTCGTAGACCTCCTGGGCGCCAGCCGACAATTGCAGGTCGCCCGAGGCCGCGAGGCGCTGGCGCAGGGCCACCACCGCCGGGCCACGCGAGCCAAGCCGCAGCCGCTGGCCGGGCTGCACCGTGCCCCAGCCGCCGCGCGCCTCGATCTGCCGCAACTGGGCGATCGCCTGCTCACTGGCGGCGACCGTCTCATGCGACAACAGCGGCGTCGAGGACCTCGCCACCCGGCTGGTCGAGCCCGAATCGTAGCTCTGCGACCATTCGCTCTGGTCTTCGAACGCGAATTTCTGCGCCAGCGCAGGGCCAGACCCCAGCAGCGGGGTTGCGGCCAGGCCGGCGGCGGCGCTCGCTGCTCCCAGAAGGAAGGTCCGGCGCTTCATGGAAAAGGTGTTTTCGCTCATCGTCGTGGAATTCGCCCTGAAGCCATGCAGGTGGATGGGCGCCCAAACGCGTCCTGATCCAGCCTGATCCAAACCCTGACGCCCACCGCGACGCCACAGGTCCAATCGATCGAACCGCAACGCCTTGGGTGCGCGTGATGCATGAGCGCGTGACCCGTTGCTGCTGGCCCGGACCACGCGCTGGTTTTTCCCTGGTTCGAGCGGCTGCCGATCGCCCAGGCGTCTTAGCCTGACGGGATAGCGCTCGTGAGGTTACCCTCGTAAACCCGTGACCTTACCAAACAGTGATCAGCGCGGCGTTTTTATGACGCAGGGCGCCGCGCCCAAAAAAAATCGCGCCGCAATTTGCGGCGCGACGGCAAGGCTTCAAATTGCGCAGGCAGCAGGTGTAGCGCGACGCTGGCAGCCCGTTCCACCCGAGGGCGCTAGCCCCTCGCCTCAATCCTGATCATGCGCCGCGAGCCAGGAGATCACCAGATACAGCACCGCCAGCACGCCGAACATGACGATGGTGACGACGCCCGAGGCGACGGCGCCTGGGAACAGGATCGCCAGGATCATGTGGCTCATCAGCACCAGCAGCCACATGATGCCGCCCCAGGTGCTGGTCAGCCACAGCCCGACCGCCGCCACCAGATTGAACACGGCGAAATAGACCATGATGGCCTGCACGCCGAGGCCCCGATCCTCAAACGCCACCGGCGACGGCGTGACGCCGAGGATGTCGGCCCACGCCAAGAGGCCCATCATCATCCACAGCACGGCCATCAGCCGCAGGAACCAGACGAGGATCCGCCCCCAGCGCACCTTTGGCGCCAGCGGCGACAGCCGCAACGCCTCAATGACGCCGCCCCGTTTTTGTTCGCCCTGGTCGCTCACATCTGCGTCCTTCACAT
This sequence comes from Camelimonas sp. FR25, assembly GCF_059740505.1. Classification (NCBI taxonomy): domain Bacteria; kingdom Pseudomonadati; phylum Pseudomonadota; class Alphaproteobacteria; order Hyphomicrobiales; family Chelatococcaceae; genus Camelimonas; species Camelimonas sp. FR25. Next base: position 67,108 of record NZ_JCAWFG010000019.1, read on the forward strand.
GCGTTGACAGCCAGGCCGACGCCCCCGACGCCAGCGCCATACGAAGCGCCAGCGCCCTACGAAGCGCCCGCAGCTCAGGCGGCGTGGATTGATGCACGGGGTTTTACGCGCCGAGCCAGGCGAAAACGCGGCGACCACAACGCCGGTGTGTGGATGGCGCCGCACCGGCGGCGCCATCCAGCGCGTTCACACAAGGCTTGAGGCAGCGCTTCAGCCGAAGCTGAGCTCCTTGTCGCCCAGCGGGGCGAAATGTGCGGCGATATCAGCCGCCGACACCTCATCCAGCGTGGCGGGGCGCCACACCGGCTTCTGGTCCTTGTCGACGATGACGGCGCGCACGCCCTCGTAGAAATCATGGCCGAGCGCGATGCGGTTGACGATGCGATACTCGATGCGCATCGCCTCACGCATGTCGACGCCGCGACCGCGACGCATCTGCTCCAGCGACAGCGCCATGCTGGTCGGCGACTTGGTGCGCATGGTGGCGGCGGTTTTGGCCGCAACGGCGGAGCCGCCGGCAGCGGCGGCGTCGAGGCGCGCCAGAATGCCCTGCACGTCGGGAGCGCTGAAGGCGTTGTCGATCATCGCCTGCTCGGCCAGCAGCGGCGAGCTCGTGGGGCGCGCCGCATAGGGCGCCAGCACGGCGTCCACCGGCTCGCCGGCGATCAGCCGGTCGCGGATGGCGCCGAATTCGGCGGTCGGCGCGGCGTGGGTGACGAGGCCAAGGGCGTGCGCCTCAGCCTGGTTGATGCGATCGCCGGTCACGGCGATGAAGGCGCCCAGCTCGCCCGGCAGCTTCGGCAGCGCATAGGTGGCGCCGACATCCGGGAAGAAGCCGATGCCGACTTCAGGCATGGCGAAGGTGAATTTATCGAAGGCCACCATGTGGCTGCCGTGCACCGACACGCCGACGCCGCCGCCCATGACAATGCCTTCGACCAGCGCAATGTAGGGCTTGGCGTATTCCTTGATGCGCACGTTGAGCTGGTACTCTTCGCGCCAGAAGGTCAGCGCGTCCTCCAGCTTGCCGCCGCGCCCCTGCTCATACAACGAGCGGATGTCGCCGCCCGCGCAGAAGGCGCGATCGCCGGCGCCGGTGACGATGATGCGGGTGACCTCCGGATCATGCTCCCAGGCGTCGAGCGCCGCGGCCAGGCCGCGCACCATGGTGAGGGTGAGCGCATTGAGCGCCTTGGGCCGGTTCAGGATGACGACGCCCGCCGCTCCCTGGCGCTCGCAAATGATTTCGCTGTCCTGAACGTCCTGCACGACCGGCTCCCCTTGTTATCTGTTGGCGCGCCCATGGCGTCTGGCGCCGCGCGCCCTGTGCGGCGGGACTTTGGTCACTGTCAGCCCCCGCGTCAATTGCAACGGCGCCGCCGGTTGGCGTGGCCCACGGCTGATCGCAGGCGCATGCGCCCGGCAAGCAGCTCATACCAAAGTGCGGTGAGCACTAATCATCGCACTTTGGTCAAGCCCGTGCGGCGCCTGAGCAATCCAGGATGCGGATGCGTCAGCATCTTCGCATCCTGGTATTCAGTCTCCGCATGCGCGGCGCGGCGTGTGGCGCCGTCGCCCAGCTTGGCTTATAGATCGCTGGGCTATCGCCTCGCGCGACCAGGTGATGGCCGGGCCGTCGCCTGCCGGCGCCGCAAAACGCGAGCCCGCCAGAGCGCCGCGCCAGTCGCCAGCCGTGGCTGGCGCCGCTTGAGGCGCTCAAACTACAAATGCATGACGCATGATCGCGCTGCGTGCGAAACGATCCTGCGCCAGGTCAGACCAACCGGAAAGCCACGCCATGTCGATCACCCGCAAAGGCCCCTCCAGCGCACTGTCCGCCGATCTCGGGCTGGTGCACCGGCCGCGCCGCAACAGGAAGGCCGCGTGGGCGCGCCGGCTGGTGTGCGAGAATGTGCTGACCACCAATGATCTGATCTGGCCGATGTTCGTCGCCGCCGGCGACAATCTGCGCCAGCCGGTCGCCTCGATGCCCGGCGTCGACCGGCAGTCGGTCGACCAGATCGTCCGCTCGGCCGTCGAGGCGGCGGAGCTCGGCATCCCGGCCATTGCGCTGTTTCCTTACACCGACAACGCCCTGAAGGACCCGGAGGGGACCGAGGCGCACAACCCGGACAATCTGGTGTGCCGCGCCGCCCGCGCCATCAAGCGTGAGGTCCCGGATCTCGGCGTGATCATCGACGCGGCGCTGGATCCCTACACCAGCCATGGCCATGACGGCGTCATCGCTGACGGCCGCATCCTCAATGACGAGACCGTCATGCGCCTGGTGCAGCAGGCGGTGAACCAGGCCGAGGCCGGCGCCGATGTCATCGCGCCGTCGGACATGATGGATGGTCGCGTCGGCGCCATTCGCGAAGGGCTCGACGCCGCGGGCTTCCAGGACGTGCAGATCATGTCCTACGCCGCCAAATACGCCTCGGCGTTCTATGGCCCGTTCCGTGACGCGGTCGGCTCCGGCGCGCTGCTGGTCGGCGACAAGCGCACCTATCAGATGGACCCGGCCAATACCGACGAGGCGATCCGTGAGGTGGCGCTCGACATCGAGGAAGGCGCCGACATGATCATGGTCAAGCCTGGCATGCCCTATCTCGACGTGCTGCACCGGGTGAAGCGCGAGTTCGGCATGCCGACCTTCGCCTATCAGGTGTCTGGCGAATACGCGATGATCGAAGGCGCCGCCCGTAATGGCTGGCTCGATGGCGACAAGGCGATGCTGGAGGGCCTGCTGGCCTTCAAGCGCGCCGGGGCTGACGGCGTGCTGACCTATTTCGCGCCGCGCGTGGCGCGCAAGCTGCGCGAACAGGTCTGACGGGTTCCGGCGATGACTGACGACGCCACGCCGCCGCGCCGCCGCCTGATCTCGCCGCGCCTGTCGCTCTGGCTCGCGGTGGCGACAGGCGCCGCGCTTGGCGTCGCCGGCCTCAGCGTCTGGCGCGGCGTGCAGATTGGCCGGCCCGATCCGCGCGTCGCTAGCCTGTGCCGCTCGATCATCCCGGCGCTCAATCCGGAAGGCGCGCGCTTCACCATGGCCACGCCGCGGCGCGGCGTCGTCGAGGACAGCGTGCGCATCGCCTATATCGCCGAACTCGACGGCGGCCGGGTGCGCGCCCGCGAGGTGAGCTGCCAGTTTGAGCCGTCGGCCAATGAAGCAGCGCCGGCGCGCCTCGTCGGCGTCGCCACCGAACGCGGCCCGCTCAGCGACGCCAATTTCTATTTCCTCCGACGGTTCTATCTGGAGACCGCAGACGGCCCGCCCAAGGACCCCGCCGCCTCCCAGGCCAACGCGCCCTGACCTTGCAGTCACGGCTGGCGCACGCGGCGCCGTTGCAGCGCCCCCGGCAAGGCCAGGCCAGAGATACGCTCCCCCAAGGCGTCAATTGCGCTTGCATGGCGCCCGCCATGCGTGCGCGCTGACGCAATTACCCCTAACCAAACGCCCCAAACTGCCCCATATGTTGTCCGGACGGGCGCTGACGCCCGCTGACATCGATCCGGCGGTTCCGGAGGTGAAAGGACGACGACGACAATGGCGCACACTGATCTCGCCAATCAAACGGCTCAGGGCGAGCCGCGCTGGCGCACCAATGGCGTGCTCACCACGCGCCTGCTGGCCTGGCTTATCGATCTGGTGATCATCGCCATCTGGACGGTGTTCCTGGCGCTGATCGTCTTCGTGCTCGGGGTGATTACCCTTGGCCTCGGCTGGTTCCTGTTCGCGCTGGTGGTTCCGGCCTCCGGCATCATCTACAGCATGATCACGGTCGGAGGCTCGAAGCAGTCGACCATCGGCATGCGGCTGCTCGGCCTCAAGGTGGTGCGCAACCAGGGTGGTCGCGTCGACGCCATCACCGCCGGCGTGCACGCGCTGTTCTTCTACCTCGCCGCCAGCACCGGCCTGCTGTGGCTGGCCGACGTGGTGATCGGCATTATCGATGGCCGCGGCCGCATGGGCCACGACCACCTCGCGGGCCTCACCGTGGTGTGGAACGACGGATAATACCAAAGTGCGGTGAGCACGACTCATCGCACTTTGGTCAAGCCCGTGAGGCGCCTGAGCAATCCAGGATGCGGATGCGTCAGCATCTTCGCATCCTGGTATAAGGCTGACGACGCCGGCGCTGCGACCTGCTGCGTCGGCTGCGCCAACCCAATGACGTTTTGCGCGTGCCAGGCGCGGTGGATTCACAGCCGCCGCGCCTTTTGCTATCGTGCGCCACGGCCACGCCGCCGCCTGCGTTTCCGGAGGCTGGCGCGATCAGTTCGGACACAGGAGGGGCAGGCGTGACCACTCATCCGCGTGAAGCGCCGCAGTTTTTCCTGACGGCCCCGGCCGTCTGCCCCTATCTGCCCGACCGGCTGGAGCGCAAGGTGTTCACCCATCTGGTCGGGCGCAGGGCGCGCGACACCAATGACCTCCTGAGCAACAACGGCTTCCGCCGCTCGCAGACCATCGCCTACCGTCCGGCCTGCGACGGCTGCGCCGCCTGCGTCTCGGTGCGGGTGCTGGTCAATGAATTTACCCCGCGCCGCAGCCAGCGCCGGGACCTCGCCACCAACGCCGACCTGATCGGCGCCATGGGCCCGCCTGTGGCCAGCGCCGAGCAATATGAGTTGTTCCGCGACTATCTCGCAGCCCGCCACCATGATGGCGGCATGGCCGACATGAGCGTGCACGATTACGCCATGATGGTCGAGGACACGCATGTCGACACGCATCTGCTGACCTATCGCCAGCGCGGGCCGGATACGGCGATCCATGGCCGTGGCCAGGGCCCGCTGATCGCCGCCGCCCTCACCGACGTGCTGCACGACGGGCTATCGATGGTCTATTCGTTCTACAACCCGGCGCTGGCGCAGCGCAGCCTCGGCGCCTTCATGATCCTCGACCACATTCGCCGGGCGCGGCTCATGGGCCTGCCCTATGTCTATCTCGGCTTCTGGGTCGCCGGCTCGCGCAAGATGGCCTACAAGGCGCACTACACGCCGCAGGAACATCTGACGGCGTCGGGCTGGAGACGCAGGGATGACCACCTATGACGGGAGCGCGCCGCCCGCGGCGAGCTTGGGCCACAACGCGCCGCTTCACGGCGATGGCGGCGGCGCCGACGCTGGCGCGCTGACCCGGCGCGGCCCACGGCTTCCGATCATTGACGCGGCGCGTGGCGTCGCCCTTGCGGCGATGGTGATCTATCACAGCGCCTGGGACATCACCTTCTTCAATCTGGCCCCCATCGACGCGGTCAATTCGCCGTTCTGGCGCAATTTCGCCCATGGCATCGCCAGCAGCTTCCTGTTTCTGGTCGGCGTCAGCCTGGTGCTGGCCAGCCGGGGCGGCCTGAACTGGCTCAGCTGGTGCAAGCGGCTGGCCATGGTGGCGGCCGGCGCCGCCGCCGTGACCCTGTCGACTTGGCTGACCAACCCCGGCCAGTTCATCTTCTTCGGCATCCTGCACTGCATCGCCGTCTCCAGCATTCTCGCGCTGCCGTTTTTGCGTGCGCCATGGTGGGCCAGCGCCGGAGCTGGCGTCGTGGCCATCGCCCTGCCATTTGTCTGGACGTCGCCGCTCTTCGCCTATGGCCCCCTGATCATCACCGGCCTCGCCGACGTGCTGCCCAATACCGCCGACTGGGTGCCAATCCTGCCGTGGTTTGGCGCGGTGCTGCTTGGCGTCGCCGCCGCCCAGGCCAGCCTCAGCTGGTTCCCCACCACCGCCGCCGGTCGCTGGCGCGATCAGGGCCGCATCGGCAAGGCCCTGACCTTCGCCGGCCGCCACAGCCTGATCATCTATCTGACGCACCAGATTGTGCTGATGGGCCTGTTCGGGGCCATCGCCTGGGCGACCGGGCCAAACCAGGCGGCGCTCGACATGCGCGTCAGCAGCCAGTGCCACCGCGCCTGCGCCGACCTTGGCGGCGGCAAACCTTATTGCAAGACCTATTGCAATTGCCTGGTCGGCAGCCTGCGCGCCGACGGCCTCACCGGCCCCGTGGTCACCGGCGACATCACCAACGCCGGTCGCGAACGCCTGGGCAAGACCATCGACCAGTGCCAGCAAGCCGCGACGCCGCAATAACCGCAAGCCCCGCGCCGCGCCTGCCTACTGGCCCGCGCGCGCCCGCACGCTCCCACGACACTCCCCCGCCGTCATGCCCGCGCTTGTCGCGGGCATCCACGTCTTCACCCCAACCGGCCCACGCGCCGCGCCGGCCAAAGTCGTGGATGGTCGGGTCAAGCCCGACCATGACGGCGGAAGGGCGCGTAACCCTGCGCGCATATCCGCCCCACCGAGCCAGCGCACGCCTTTCCCACCCCCCCACCGTCATGCCCGTGCTCTCCACGGGCATCCACGCCTTCCCCCCACCGGCCCACGCGCCGCGCCGGCCAATGTCGTGGATGGTCGGGTCAAGCCCGACCATGACGGCGGAAGGGCGCGTAACCCTGCGCGCATATCCGCCCCACCGAGCCAGCGCGCGCCCTTTTCCCCCACCCCCACCGTCATGCCCGTGCTCGTCACGGGCATCCACGCCTTCACCCGACCGGCCCACGCGCCGCGCCCCGCCAAAGTCGTGGATGGTCGGGTCAAGCCCGACCATGACGGCGGAAGGGCGCGTAACCCTGCGCGCACATCCGCCCCACCCAGCCCTCGCACCTCCGCCTTCCACCCCC
>NZ_JCAWFG010000002.1:0-1191 GCF_059740505.1 Camelimonas sp. FR25
AAAGCACCCCGGATACCTGACGCGCTCCTTGACCAGTTATTGGCTGGGGCGGACCCGAAGGCGGCCTTCGACGCCAACGGTTTGCTGGATGATCTGAAGAAGGCGCTGGCCGAACGGGCCCTGAATGCCGAAATGGATCATCATCTGGCAGCCGATGAAGCGGGCAACAGCCGCAATGGCTATGGCCGCAAGACGGTCACAACGGAGACTGGCCGGCTGGAGTTGGACATCCCCCGCGATCGGCAGGCGACGTTCGATCCGCAACTGATCGCCCGCTACCAGCGCCGTTTCCCCGGATTCGACGACAAGATCATCTCAATGTACGCCCGGGGCATGAGTGCGCGGGAGATCGTGGGACACCTGCGCGAGCTCTACGGCATTGATGTTTCGCCCGATCTGATAAGCGCCGTCACCGACGCCGTGCTGGAAGAAATCGCGGCATGGCAGGCACGGCCACTGGACCCGGTTTATCCGCTCGTGTTCTTCGACGCCCTGCGCGTGAAGGTGCGCGATGAAGGCATTGTCCGCAACAAGGCCGTCCATATCGCCCTTGGCGTACGCGCCGATGGCGGCAAGGAAATCCTCGGGATGTGGCTTGAGCAGAACGAGGGGGCGAAGTTCTGGCTGCGCGTCATGAACGAACTGCGCCATCGCGGCGTGGAAGACATTCTGCTGGCGGTCGTCGATGGCCTGAAGGGCTTCCCGGACGCCATCCGGGCCGTGTTTCCCGAGGCGCTGGTACAGACTTGCATCGTGCATCTGCTGCGCCACTCGCTGGATTTCGTTTCCTTCAAGGACCGCAAGGCAGTAGCGTCTTCCCTGAAAGACATCTACCGCGCCGTCGATGCCGAGGCTGGGGAAGCAGCGCTTGCCGAATTTGAGCAGGGTCAATGGGGCGCCCGCTATCCTGCTATCGCACAGAGCTGGCGGAGGGCCTGGGGCGAGGTCATTCCGTTCTACGCCTTCCACGTCGACGTCAGGCGCATCCTCTACACGACCAACGCTATAGAGGCTCTGAATTCAAAGCTTCGCAGGGCGGTGCGGGCAAGGGGCCATTTCCCGACCGATGAAGCCGCGCTCAAGCTGCTGTTTCTGGTCTTGAACCGAGCAGAGAAAGAGTGGAAAATGCCTGCTCGTGAATGGGTCATGGCCAAAGCGCAATTCGCCGTCATCTTCGGCGAGCGCTTCACG
>NZ_JCAWFG010000020.1:0-98719 GCF_059740505.1 Camelimonas sp. FR25
AGCCGCAGCATGGTCTGGCTGGGCAAAGGCTGTCGCTATGAACGCCGAGACCACCCGGCGGCTGCTCTTGCCCGCATGCGCGAAGGCGTTTCGCTGGAAGTGAACCCGACATCGCTGCCACGTGGTGGACAGAACTCTTGCTGTAGCGGCCTTGATGCCTTCGTGGGCATCGCTGATCACCAGTTTCACGCCGCCGAGCCCGCGGCGGACCAGACCCCGGAGGAATTCAGTCCAGAAGGGCTCTGCCTCTGAAGCGCCGATGGCCATTCCCAGCACTTCACGCCTGCCGTCGGTGTTGACGCCGACCGCGAGGGTGACGGCGACGGAGACAATCCTGCCGCCCTGACGCACTTTCAAATAAGTGGCGTCGATCCACAGGTAGGGCCAATGATAATCCCCCATTTTTAATGGGGCACGTTCGTAGAATTCAGGCGGCCATTTTCAGCTTCTGTGCGGGCGTGATGCCGCCGATGCCCATATTCGGGCGGTCATTGTTGTAATTCCAGAGCCATTGTGTGGCGTGAGCCTGCGCCTCCTCAACGCTTTCGATGATGTATTGGTCGAGCCATTCATGCCGGACGGTACGATTGTAACGCTCTATGTAGGCGTTCTGCTGTGGCTGTCCCGGCTGGATGTGCTGAATGGCTATTTCCATTTTTTGAGCCCAGTTCAACAGCTTGCCGCTGATGTATTCCGGGCCTGCCTCTGCCCATTCATTCCGTAGGTGCTACGGGCTCGTTTTTACCAGCAAAAAGTTCACGGCTCTGGTCCGCAGCTATGGTCTCAAGCAGGAGTTCATCACTCCGCACTGCCCGCAACAGAATGGCATGGTCGAGCGCGTGATCCGAACGCTGAAAGAGCAATGCGTTCATCGCCAGCGCTTCGACAGCATCTAGCATGCCACACGCGCAATCGGGGACTGGATCGGCTTTTACAACCATCGAAGGCCGCATCAGGCGCTTAAAATGAAAACGCCGGCACAGGCTTTCGCCTTAGCGGCTTAACCTGAGCAGATTCCGGTGGGTCATTACAACAGAGTGCAAGCAGGTCATCTTGGCGACGGACGGACCAGTCGCCGGCGAAGCCGAAGCCCTTGCGCAGCCACAGCAGCGCCTCGAAACCCGCGATCGTACGCCGCGCCGTCGTGAAACTCCGCAGTCAGCCCGCTTTCGGCATCATCTGTTTGAGCCGGAAGTAAGCACTCTCGATCACCTGCTGCAGGTGCTTTGAGACGCGATGGGTGACATCGGGGGCAAGGATGCCTCCCGCGACGCCATCCTTGATCGCCGCAGGATAGACGCTCGCCCCGTCCGTGCCGATCTTGTCCGGGGCCAGCAAGGGGCAGTCCTTGAAATTTGGCGCGATATTGCGCCATGGTCCAGTTGTTTCGTCGCCTGTTGCATGAGGTGTCCGCCTAAAATCTTGCGGTTACTGGCGCGCAGTGTCGCGCGCACCATGTGGTGGTCAGGCGCCGGGACGGCGGTTGCATGTGGCGAATTTTATGCAGACAGTGGCGCCGCAAAGCAGGCCGCCACGTCCTGCGGGGAGGAAATCAATGCGTGCACTCGAACTGTCCTATCCGTGGGGCGCCGCAAATTTGCGGCTGGTCACCCACCCTGATCCGCAGCCCGGGCCCGGTCAGGTGGTGGTCAGGATGCGTGCGGCCTCGCTCAATTTTCGCGATACGCTGATCATCGCCAGGGGCGGCTATGGCCGTGGCGGCGAAACAGCGCCGCCGCTTGTGCCGTTTTCGGACGGCTGCGGCGTCGTCGAGGCGGTGGGTGAAGGCGTGACGCGGGTCGCGGCGGGCGATCGTGTGTCGACGCTGTTTTTCCCCAACTGGGCATCGGGGCCGCCAGCGCCGGAGAAGTCCGCGGGTCCGCTGGGGCTGGCCGGCTCGCCTGGCGCTGGCCGTGACCTGGCGCTGTTTCCCGAGAGCGCCGTCTCGCGCGTGCCGGACTACCTCACCGACGACGAGGTTGCGACGCTGCCTTGCGCGGCGCTGACCGCCTGGCGGGCGCTGTTCGTTGACGCCAGGCTGCAGCCTGGCGACACGGTGGTGCTGCAAGGCACTGGCGGCGTTTCGATCTTCGGCCTGCAATTCGCCCATGCCGCCGGTTACCGGACGATCGTGACGTCATCGTCTGATGAAAAGCTCGAACGCGCCAGGGCGCTGGGCGCAGATCACCTGATCAATTACCGGACGCAGCCGGAGTGGCATCGCCCGGTGCGTGAGGCGACCCAGGGGCGCGGGGCGGATTTCATCATGGAAGTCGGCGGCGCCGGCACACTCCAGGAAAGCCTGAAATCGGTGCGCATGGGCGGACATATTGCGGTGATCGGCGTGCTCACCGACGCCAGCGCCCCTCCGGCGCAACTGTCAGCCTCCGCGCTGATCGGTACATCCGCCCGGGTGCAGGGCGTCTCGGTCGGCTCACGCGAGATGTTTGAGGACATGTGCCGCGCCATGCAATTGCACCAGATCCGCCCGATCATCGGCCGCCGCACGCCATGGACCGAGGCCGCCCAGGCCGTGGCCGACATGGCCCAGGGGTCGCATTTCGGCAAGATCGTGCTGACCTTCGACTGATCCCCAACGCCGCTACGGACGGCTGGTCAGCCCTACGTCTCCTCCACCCCGTCAAGACCAATGCGGGCGGGGCGGAGGGGCAGGAGCTGGCGCAGGCGGTTGGTGGGGGCGCGGCCGAGGGGGGCTGGGGGGAGCTGGGGGCCGAGCGACAGCAGCGACCGGCCATTGCCCTGGGAGCGCAGGCTTTCGACGCGGTCGAGGTTGACGATGAGCGAACGGGAGAGACGGCTGAACGGCGGGCTGGGCAATTCCTCGGCCAGACGCCCGAGCAGGCGGCAGACCAGATGTCGCCGGCCATCATTTGTGTAGATGCGGGTGAAATCGCCCTCCGCCGCCAGCATGGCGATATCGGAAGCCAGCAGCGCAATGGTCTGGTTGGTGGTGCGCAAATAGAGCCGTTGCTCTGGCGCGGCGAGGGGTGGCGGCGGCTCCTGAGGCTGTCGCAGCCGCTGTCGTAGCCGCTCCAGCGTGGCGGCGAGGCGCGCGGCGCTCACCGGCTTCTGCAGATAATCAACCGCGTCGACCTCAAACGCCCGCAAGGCGTAGGCGCCATGGGCGCTGACGAAGACAATGGCCGGGGCCGGCGACAATTGGCCGATCAGGTCAAAGCCACGCTCCGCCCCAAGCTCAACATCGAGAAACACCACATCGGGCGGCGCCTCCCGCGCCAGGGCCATCGCCTCGGCGAGGCGCCCGGCCTCGCCGCTGACGACGACATTGGCGTCGAGCGCGCCCAGCAGGCGCCGCAGCCCACGTCGGGCTGGCGGTTCGTCATCGACAATCAGCACGGACAGCGCGCGCTCTGGCAAGGGCGATCTCCCCTCAGTATTCACGGGCAGCGCCGCTCAGGGTTAGCGCCGCCACCACCAGGGCGCCCTCCTGATACAGCGCGAATTCGTGTCGGCGCGGATAGTGCAGCGCCAGCCGGTTACGGACATTGGCGAGGCCGACGCCGGTCCGCCCTGCGGGCGCGAGGCGCCCGCTATTGGCGATGCGCACATGCAGCCCACGCTCCGACGTCCAGCAGGTGATCGACATATCGAACCGCGCAGAGCCCCCCATGGCGCCATGCTTGACAGCGTTCTCGACCAGCGGCTGCAGCACCAGATGCGGCACGCGCACCTCCTGCGCCTCTGGCGTGACGCTCACCGCGCAATGCAGGCTGTCCTCGAAGCGTAATTCGTGAATGCGCACATAGGTCTGCATCGCCTCGATCTCGTCGGCGAGGCGGCAGGTTCCCTGATCGTGGTGATCGAGCGAATAGCGCAAATAGCTGGCGATGCGATGGGTCATCTCCAGCGCAGTCCCCGGCGCCTCCGGGATTTCCATCGCCACCGTATTGAGGGCGTTGAACAGCAGATGCGCGTCGAGTTGCAGGCGCAGCCGGTCGAGTTCCGCGCGCAACGCCGCCTGGGTCGCCGCGCCATGGCGGAGCTGCTGCGCCGCCAGCTCATGGTCGGAGCGGATCCAGAGATAGGCCAGCGACCAGCCGAAGAAAATCAGCGTGTAATACACCGCCGGCACCGGGCCGCCGTCGGTCGCCAGATCGTCGGGGCTCACGGCAGGCGCACCGGTCAGCGCCTGCTTGAGCAGATTGACCAGGAGCATCAGCACGACGCCGCCAGCGCCAGACAGCGCCAGCGCCACGCCGACCAGCGTCAGGGGCTGGCGGCCATGCAGGCGCTTGCGGAAGGCCAGATGGGCGAGTGAGGTGAGCAGGAAGCAGAGCGGCTCGGCCATCGCTGTCAGGGCGAAAGCCAGCCATGCGTCACGCAGGAACACCAGCCGGCTGACGAAGGCGAATAAGGCCCAGAACAGCCAGACCGCGATTTGCACGCGCCAGAATGAGGCGAAAGGCGCTACATGGGCTGCATGACGCGCGCGCTGGCGGCCGGCCCGCTGCGTGGCGTCGGCAAGGTCAAAGCGCGCTGCTGGCCCTGCGCCTGCAGCAGCGGAATCTGCAGCTTCCGAAACTGCAACCTTTGCACCGGCCCGCAACGCAACCACAGCCTACGCCCCCCCCCAGACAGCGTTATCGCCGTCCCCCGTTTAATCTGTCAGGCGCCGTTCATTGTTGTCAGGCGTCCACGGCTGCGGCGCATTGCGCCGACCGCGCGCAATCCTAACCAGGCTAGAGGCGACCGCACAGGTAAAGCTGGATGTGGACGTGAAAAATGGGGTGCGCCGGGGAGCGCTGTGGCGGGGATCCGGCTGGTTGCACACGGCCGTGATCACCGGCTTACGTTTGTGCGCCGCCGCGCCACGGTGCGGGACGCAACGTCATTTTGTGGGCCGCCGCGCGCTCACTGGCTGGCGGCGGCCCTCATGGTCAGTGGCGGGTGCGGCGCAGCTTGCTGACGTCGTAGCCCATGGCGGCGGCGCGCTGCACCAGCGTGTTATACTGGCGCTCGCTCAGCCATGGGGTGCGCGACAACAGCCAGAGATATTTGCGCGATGGCTCACCGACGATCGACCAGCTGTAATCGTCAGCGTGGTCGAGCACCCAATAGTCGCCCTCGAAGGGCGGGAAGAACGCGACTTTCAGTTTGGCGTTGCTGGCCGTGTCAACGACCCGGGCCGTCGCAGTCGAGGAGCGCGCGGGTCCCTGCGGGCCGCCCTGGCGACAGCTGTTCACCACATTGATCTTGCCATCGCTGCGCAGGCTGTAGTCGGCGGTGACGCCGTCGCAATCCTTCTGGAAGCTTGCTTCGAAGCGGGCGACCTCATACCAGCGGCCGAGATAGCGGTTCAGTTCAACCGGCTTGGCCGGCTGCAGGCCAGACTGCTGCTGGCCCCTGTCGCCGCCGGCCACACAACCCGCCAGCGCCAGCGAGCAGGCGAGGCCAAGAAACAGCGCGCGCGATGTGAGCATGAGACTCTCCTGATGTTTACGTCGCGAACCGCCGACTGCGGGTCGCTCCGCAGGCGCCGGTGACGGCGGCGACTGATCGTCCAACCACAGATACGTAAGTCGGGCGTTGGCAGATCTCTGCGATGGCAACGTGCGCACCCATGGCTTGTTCCGTGACGGCTGGCGCGGCCGGCCCGCATGCGGGCCGCGCCCTGTCCCTCACGACGCCTGGCCCGACGGGCTCAGGCCACGCTCGCCACGGCGGCCGCGGCCAGCCGCTCGGCGTCGCGTGTCAGGGCTAGGATGTCATGGCTGCGGGTTATCTCTCGCGAGTTGCGGTACAGTGTCGGCGTCGCGCCTGGATAGACGTGGATTTCATAAACATCCGTCTCGGCGTCAGCCCAGATAATGCGCACCGTCCTGCCCTGACGATCCGTGCGCAGGAAGCTCTTCCACTCCAACGACATCGCCAACTCCTCAATTCCATGTGCCTTGACCATGCGGTTTTCTGCTGGGGCTGGAGACCTGCGCCGCTGTCGCGGCCGTCCGTCGCCCACAAGCGGCTTCAGCGCGCCGCCGCCCCGTGTGCGGGAAAAGCGGCCCTTGCGACATCCCGATCTGGTGAGGCTGCCGGCGGCCGCCTGCCGCCTGCAAAGCATGAGCGCCACTATTCAGAACGCTGCTCTGGTCTCGGGGTTCCCGAAACCATGGGCCTCTGCGCGCGCCCCTGGGGCCATGGCTGTACGCAGCCGCGCCAACGGTTATGGTGAGGCGGCGCGGCCCACGCCACAGGCGCGCTGCGGGACGCCGAGAACGGCGCCATGGCGACAGGCAGGGAGACGGCGATCATGGCGCAGCAAGCGGCGATCGGGACGGATGCAGTGGCGAGCGGGGAGGCCGCCGCGGCGCAGCTGCAGATGGCGGGAGTGCTTGAGCGGCAGCGCGCCGCATTCCTGCGTGATGGCCCGCCGGACTACGAGACGCGAAAGGTGCAGCTGAAACGGCTGCGTGCGCTGGTGTTACAGCACCGTGATCAGCTTGGCGCGGCGGTGAGCGCCGACTTTGGCCACCGGTCGCGCCACGAAACCGATCTGATGGAGATGGTCGGCGTCATCCAGTCGATCGATTACCAGATCAGCAAGCTGCGCCGATTCATGAAGCCCGAGCGGCGGCATGTCCGGCTGATGTATCGCAGCGGCCGGGCGCGGGTGCTGTATCAGCCCAAGGGGGTGATCGGCGTCATGTCGCCGTGGAACTACCCGTTCTATCTGTGCATGATCCCGCTGGCCACGGCGCTGGCCGCCGGCAATCGCGCCATGATCAAGCCGTCGGAGCTGACGCCGCGCGTCGCCGAACTGATCCGCGCGATGCTGGCGCAAGGCTTCGCCGAAGAAGAGGTGGCGGTGATCACCGGCGGGCCAGAGGTGGGCGAGGCCTTCAGCGCCCTGCCATTCGATCATCTGCTGTTCACCGGCAGCACCAATGTCGGCCGCCATGTCATGCGCGCCGCCAGCCAGCATCTGACCCCGCTGACGCTGGAGCTCGGCGGCAAGAGCCCCGTGATCATCGCGAGAGGCCACGCTGACGCCCGCGCGGTCGACGCCATCGCCTTCGGCAAGCTGGCCAACGCCGGCCAGACCTGCATCGCGCCCGATTACGCGCTGGTGCATCCCGATGACATCGACGGCTTTGTCGCCAGCTTCAGCGCCATTGTGGCGCGCTTCTATCCGGATGGGCCGGCGAGCGTCGATTACACGGCGATCGTCAACGAGCGCCACCACGCCCGGGTGCAGACGCTGCTCGACGACGCCCGCGCCAAGGGCGCCCAGGTGCTGGCGGTTGGCGCGGCGCCGGAGCGGGCGGCTACGCGCCCGCACACCATCGCCCCGACGCTGGTGCTCGGCGCGACGCCAGACATGGCGGTCATGCAGGAGGAGATTTTTGGGCCCGTGCTGCCGGTGTGCGCCTGCGCCGGGATCAATGAGGCCATTGAGCGGATCAACGCCGGACCCCGGCCCCTCGCTCTGTATTATTTTGGGCCTGAGGATGACGACTGCGCCCGGCTGCTCGCCCGCACCACCTCGGGCAATGTCGGCGTCAACAACACCATGCTGCATGCCGCCCAGGACGATCTGCCGTTCGGCGGGATTGGGGCCAGCGGCATGGGCGCCTATCACGGCGTCGAGGGCTTTCGCGCCATGAGCCACGCCAAAGGGGTGTTCTGGCAGGGACGCTGGAACCTGCCGTCGCTGATACGGGCCCCGTTCGGACGCCTCGCCGACGCCGCTCTGGCATTCACGCTGGGCTCTGGCAAGAAGTGAGCCAGGCTACGTCGCACTGATACCGGCGTCCGAAGAGCATGCCTGATCGGGCGCCGGTCATCCCCGTGCGGCGACCGGGCATGTCAGGTCGCGGATGCGTCAGCATCGTCGCGGCCATGTAATGAAGCCACGGTTATTCCGCTTCAGTATTCCTCGTCCGCCCCTGCATTTCACGCCCGCCTCTCATGCGCCTGGCCCCCCTTGCATCGTTGCGAGGCGGCGCTGATGCTGGCCGCAAAGACATGCGCGGCAAGCATCAGCGCCGCCTAAAACAGATGCTGGAGCGCGGCGGCCCCGATTGGCGCGGGGCGCGGCTCCAGTTGGGGGGGACCATGGCGAATAAAGCTATCGCGGGTGCGGCGACGCCGGCGCACGGTGGGCAGCAGGTCGGGCAGCAAGTCGGGCAATCTGGCGTCTTGCAGGGCCTTGGGCTGGTGACGCTGCTGTCGGGCGCCTTTTTATCGGTGATGAGCGGCATCATTGTCTCCATCGCCATCCCGAGCATCCAGCAGGAGTTTGGCGCCACCCCCGCGGTCTCCTCCATCATCGCTTATTACGGCCTCGCCTATGGGCTGGCGCTGATCACCGGCGGCCGCCTGGGCGATCTGTTCGGACGGCGTCGCATCTTCGTCATCGGCATGGCCGGCTTCACCCTGGCCTCGCTGGCCTGCGCGCTGGCGACGTCGCTGACCATGGTGATCCTGGCGCGCGTCGCCGCCGGCCTGTCGGCGGCCTTGCTGTTTCCGCAGGTGCTGTCGATCATTCGCGTCTCGTCGGGGAGCGACGCCGCCCGGGCGCGCAATCTCTCAGCCTTCGGCGTGACGCTGGGGCTCTCCGGCACCCTGGCGCAATTGGTGGGCGGCCTGCTGATCAGCGCCAATATCTACGGCCTCGCCTGGCGCTGGGTGTTCCTGCTGTGCATTCCGATCGGCCTTTTGGCCTGCCTGCTCGGGCCGCGCGTCATTCCGGAAAGCCGCGCCCCAGGCAAGCCGGGGCTGGACTTCGCCGGCGTGGCGATCTCAGCCGCCGCCTTTGGCCTCGTGCTGTTCCCATTGGTGGAGGGACGGGCGCTGGGCTGGCCGATCTGGCTGTTGTGCCTGCCGTTGCTCGCCATACCGCTGTTCTGGCTGTTTGGGCGCTATCAGCTGGCGCGGGCCGCCTCGGGGCGCGATCCGCTGCTCGATCTGCGGCTGTTCGCCAATGGTCCGGTGGCGGGCGGCGTCATCGTCGCCTTCCTGTTGCACTCCACCATCGTGTCGATGCCGTTTATCCAGGCCATGTTTCTGCAGGTGGGCCTGCATTATTCGGCCTTTCAGGCGGCGCTGATCATCGCGCCTGCCGGCGTCGCCTTCATCCTCGCCTCCATGGCCTGCGAACGGCTGGCGCCGCGCTTCGGCATCGGCCCGGTGATGCTGACGGGCGCGTTGATCGCCATTGTCGGCTATCTGCTGTGCATCCTCATCGCCTGGGCGACGCCTGGCGTTAATGCAGCCTGGCTGGCCATCGGCCTTGTGGTGGTGAACTGCGGCCAGGGCCTGTTCATGCCGCTGATGCTGAATGTGGTGCTGGCGCATGTACCGCCCGAGAAAGCCGGCACGGCGTCGGGCGCGGTGTCGACGGCCCAACAGGTGGGCGGCGCCTTCGGCGTGGCCATCGCCGGCTTGCTATATTTCGGCGTCATGGCGAGGCACGGTGGCGCGCTGACTGGGCCCTCGGCGGCGTTCCGCCTCGCCACCTTTTATCCGGTGATCGCCATGACCGCCTGCATCATGACGCTGCCGCTGATGTTTCCACGCAAGGCGCGGCGCGCCTGACCGGAAGGGGCGTCAGGCTTTGCGCCGCGTAGCATGTCGCGAAGATGCTGACGCATGCGCGCCCTGCGATGTTCAGACATCGCTGTGGCGTCAGGCGGTGACCTGCACCTTGAGCTCACCGCTGCGGCGCAGCACATGCACGATCGACTGACTGCCTGAGATCGCCACATCGCAACGGGCCTCGCCGACGCCGAGATTGCGGATGGTGACTTCTTCAAGGAACGGCGGCAACAGCGGCTCATGAAAGGCGATAGCCCCGGCTTCGGGGTCAAACGACAGGCCGAGGCTGGCCTCCAGCATGAACAATGGCGCGGTGGCCGCCCAGGCCTGTGGAGAACAGGCCACGGGATAGAATGTTGGCCCCTGGCGACGGCGTCGGGCGAAGCCGCAGAACAGCTCGGGCAACCGGCGCAGGTCGATATAGGTTGAGGCGGCGAACAGGCCCTCGAATATGCGCGCAGCTTCGGCTGCATAACCGTAGCGGCGCATGCCATAGGCTATCAGCGCATTGTCATGCGGCCACACCGAGCCATTGTGATAGCTCATCGGATTGTAGCGCGCCTCGGTCTCTGCGACCGTGCGCACCCCCCAGCCGCAGAATGAAGCGGGCGACATCAGCGTGTTGATCACCGCTGGCGCGCGGGCGGCGTAAGCGATGCCAAAGGCCAACGCCTGGCCGGCATTTGAGGCGCGCACCCGACAGGGGCGCTTGTCGCCATCCAGCGCCAGCACATAGCTGCCCAGCTCCGCATCGAAAAACGCCGTGTCGAAGGCCTGGCGCAGCGCCGTGGCGCGGGCGGCGCAATCGGCGCTGAGCGCCGCATCGCCCACCGCCGCCGCCATGTGCGCCGCCGAGCGCAAGGCCGAGTAGACATAGGCCTGCACCTCACACAGCGCGATTGGCCCCCTGGCGAGGGCGCCATCGGCGTGAAACACGCTGTCGAAGCTGTCTTTCCAGCCCTGGTTGGCCAGACCGTCCTCGCTTTGTCGGCCATATTCGACGAAGCCATCGCCGTCACGATCACCATAATTGCTGATCCAGTCGAGCGCCGCCCGCACGTGCGGCCACAGTCGCCGCACGGTGTCGAGGTCGCCCGTACGCCGGAAATAGGCGCCGCACAGAGCGACGAACAGCGGCGTGGAATCGACGCTGCCGTAATAGCGGCGGAACGGCACCTCGCGCAGTTCCGCCATTTCGCCATAGCGCACCTCGTGCAGGATTTTTCCCGGTTCGGCGTCGGCGTGCGGATCGACCTCGGTGGCCTGATTACGGGCCAGATGCAGCAATACGCCTTTGGCGATCTCCGGGTTGAGCCACAGGGTCTGGCGGGCGGTGAGCAGGGCGTCGCGCCCGAACACCGTGCTGAACCATGGGATGCCGGCGTAAGGATAGGGCCCGTCCTCGGTCTGCGTCGTCAGCATGTACAGATCGGCGACGCAGCGACGCAGCGCCTCGTTGAACACGTCATTGGAGGTTTCAACCGAGGCTGCGTTGGCGCTGCGCTGGCGCTGGGCCCGCCGTGAGTCGCGCAAGGCGACGAAGTAACCCCGCGTAGGCGCATCGCTCTCGGACTGTGCGGTGAAATCCGCCTGGACGTAGAGCGCGCACGACTGGCGCGGGCCGAGGTAAAAGCGAAACTCCGCCCGGTCGCCGTCGAGACGTTCCGGCGCCGGTTCAAACGCCAGCCGCGTGCTGCGGCGCAACCGGTCGAGGCCGGTGTAGCTGAGGGTGACGGCGTCAGCCTCGACTTCAGGCGGATGCATGCGCCCACGCTGGGGCCGCCGGGCCCCGCGCACTTCGAACAGGTCGGCGAAATCTGCGGCGAAGCGCAGCGACAGCGTCACCACCCGCGGTTGCTGGTCGAAATTGCGCACAAGGATGCGTTCGTGGCTCGCGCCCTGCCACAGAAAGCTGGTGCGACGCACATGCAGGCGTTCGCCCTCCAGCGGCGCGCCGTCATCGCCCGCCGCCGCGTCCGGATTGGTAAGATCGCAGACAAGGATGGCGGCGTCATCGCGCAGCGTCGAGGACAGCAACATCGGTCGCCGTCCGCACAGCGACAGCGTCAGCTGTGACAGATGGCGGGTGTCGCGGAAATAGATGCCTTCGGGGCTTTGCGGGCCAGGATTGGCGTCGCCGCGATGGTCAAGCACGGCGAAAGCGTCGCCCTGTTTCAGCGACATCAGGCTGCGTTCCTGCAACGAGACATCGCTTTGCACGGACCAGGCGTCCGGCTCGGTTTGCGCCACGGCGCGTTGCGCGGCGGCGTTCACAGGCGACATGAGGCGTCCTCCAGTGACAACGGACCCCGCTGCGCGGCCGGCGGCGTGGCGATGGCGAGGCTCTCGTAAACGCGGACATAATCCTGCGCCATGCGCGTGGCGGAAAAACGTCGCTCGAAGGCGGCGCGCACGTCGGCCCGTCGCAATGCGCCGACACGCCCCACCGCCGCAACCGCCTGCTCAATGTTGTCGACCAGAAAGCCGGTGACGCCATCCTCGATGACCTCAGGCGCCGAGCCGCGCCGGAAAGCGATTACGGGTGTGCCGCAGGCCATGGCCTCAATCATCACCAGCCCAAACGGTTCTGGCCAGTCGATGGGAAACAGCAGGGCGCGGGCCCCGCTGAGAAACGCCGCTTTCTGGGCGTCGCCGATCTCGCCGACGAAATCGATCGACGGATGGGCCTCGACCAGGGGCGCGATGGCCTCGCGCCAGTAGTCCTCATCAACCCTGTCGATCTTGGCGGCGATGTGCAACGGCGCGCCGGCGCGCAGGGCGATCTCGATGGCGCGGTCGGGCCGCTTCTCCGGCGAAATCCGCCCGAGAAAGGCAAGATAATCCGCTGGCGGCCCCGGCTGTGCTGGCTGCGGGGTCAGCAGATCGAGCGGCAGTCCGTGCGGAATATTGGCGGCCCAATGCACCTCCGGCGGCATGGGCCGGCGCTGGTCCCAGGAGATTGAAACCAGCGGAAAATCGGCGAAGCGCCGGTAAAATGGCGCCAGATCAGCGATGTCGAGCCGGCCATGCAGCGTTGTGAGCGTCTTGTAGGCGATGTCGCGGAACACCGGAAATTGCACCAGATCGACGTGAAAATGCAGCACGTCGAAGGCGTCGGCGCGAGCTCGCACCTGGTCAATCATCGCCAGTGTCCAGGGCCACTGATCCTGCACGGTGGGGTTGAGGCGCAGGGCGCCCTCGCTGCATGGGACCAGGCGGGCGCGGGTCACGGAATCGCCGCTGGCGAACAGCGTGACGTCGTGCCCCAGGCTCACCAGCTCTTCAGTGAGCCAGGAGACGATGCGCTCGGTTCCGCCATACAGCCGTGGCGGACAACGCTCCGCCAGCGGCGCAATCTGTGCGATTTTCATGGGGCGCCACCAGTTTGGGCCCAGTCGGGCCGAGGATAACCCGTGGCGCCCGTCGCGCGGTGATCCTGCGGCGAATGGCAGGCGCCAGATGGTTAACGGGACAGGCGGCGTTTCGTTCCGATATTTGAATTACTTTAGGGAAAGGTGAGGGTTCGGCGCGTTGACGACTGGGAACGACTGGCGCGTATCGTTGCGCACGCAACGCCTGAGCATCATGATGCATCGTGGGCGGGCGGGGCGCCAGTGTCCGTTGCCGGAAGGGGGGCGCCGTCCAGGGTCAGAGGCGTCGCGGCGCCCGGCCGATACGCAAGAGGGGCTGGCGCCGGGCTGGTCGGGCTCAGTGCATGGGGATTATGGGCCGCTGACCGTGGCGCCTCACGGCGCAACTGTCGCCATGTGTTGGCAAGGCCATGAACCAGGCCGGCAGGCGTGCAGACTGGTCGGGCGCTGAGGATACGCCGGCAGGCTGTCACATTCCTTTAGATGACGCGCATGACACGCGCCGCTCAGGCGTCCCGCTTCTCCTCGCCCTCGCGCCATTTGCCGCCTTGGGCGGGGCTGAGCTGGTAGTGGCCGGAGGCGCCATGCAGGCGGCCTTCCTCGGCTTTGTGGAAATACTGGCTGGCCACCAGCCAGCCTTTTAGCGGGCGCAAGGGCAGCACGCAGAGCAGGATCATCAACGGCAAGGTTGTGACCAGATGGACCCAATAGGGGGCGGTGTAGGCCACTTCGAGCCAGACAGCGAAGGCGCTGACGAGAACGCCGGCGACGCAGATGGCGAAGAATGCCGGGCCATCGGCCGGGTCGGCGTAGCTATAGTCGAGTTCGCAGACGTCGCAGCGCTTGGCCAGCTTCAGGAAACCCGAGAACAGCCGGCCCTGGCCGCAACGCGGGCAATGCCCATGCATGCCGGTGCGGCTGGGAGACAGTGGCGGCCAGTAGTCGTTGGACATCGCGAACCCTCGCTGCGCCGTCCTGGGCGGGCGGCGTCCGGATAGCCGTTGCAGGCGCCCAGGGGCGACCGCACAAGGCCATGCGACCACGGCCCGTGCGGGCGCGGTCATGTAAATTGTATGTATATTGATCGCATCATCTGTCAATGCGACGCGCGCTGGTTGCGGCGCGCATGAGCCGCTTTGTCGCGGCGGCGCCAGCATAATCTGACCGGGGCAAGTCACGCTGCTTTTGGCTTGCGCCGCGCCGCCCAAGGCAGCGCCGCCGCCTTACCAGAACGCAAGCTGCTGGCTCTAGAAGAACCCCGGGCGCGCCTCCGGGCCACGCTCGAGCAGATCCTGGACGATGTGCAGCCGCAGCTCGAGTTCGGCGCGGCTGGCGGCGACGCCGAGGCCGAGCCGCAGCGCCTCCGGGGCGGGGCCGACCGCGAAGGATTTGGCGGCGACGGCGGCGACGCCAGCGGCGCGCAAATGCGCTGCAAGCTCCACGCCTGACCAGGCCGCAGGCGCCCGAAGCCACAGGTGAAACGCCGCGTCGTCGCAATCATATTGCCCGGACGGAAGGATCTGGCGCGCCAGCTGGGTTCTGGCCCTGGTCTCTTTGCGGATGGCGGCGCTCGCCTCATCGGCCAGCCCGTTGCGGATCCAGGTCGCGGCAAGGGCCACGGTGAGCGGGGACGCCATCAGCGCCGAGGCGGAAAGGGCTGCGGCGAGCCGGGTCACCAGCCGCATGTCTGGCGCGGCCAACCAGGCGACGCGCAGGGCCGGCGCCACGCATTTGGCCATGCCGGCGATATAGCACACCTGATCCGGCGCCAGTTGCGCCAGCGCGGGCGGCGGCTTCACCGCCAGCTGGCCGTAGGCGTCATCCTCGACGATCATCACGCCATGACGGCTGGCGACGGCGAGCAGGGCCTGGCGCCTGGCCAGCGACATGGTGTGGGTGGTGGGGTTGCACAGGGTGGGATTGCAATAGATCAGCCGCGGCCGCGTATTGGCGCAGGGCGCGGCGAGCGCCTCCGCGAGCGCCTCCGGCAGCATGCCCTCGTCATCCATGGCGATGGGAATGACGCGGAGGCGCAACATGGCGGCGACCGCGATCAGGCCGGGATAAGTGAGGGCGCTGGCGCAAATGGCGTCGCCCGGCGCGCATAGCGTGGCGCAGACAGCCAGGAGGGCGCTCTGGGCGCCGGGGCAGGCCAGCAGCCTGCCCGGATCAATCGCGCCAAGACGCGGGGTCAGCCATTGGGCGCCGGCCTCGCGGTCGCGCCGCGCTCCGCCGGGCTCCTGATAGCGCATCATCAGATCGGCCCCGCCTTCGAGGCCGGTCGTGGCGATGCTGCGCCACAACCGCTGCGCCAGATCGCCCGTGATCACCGGCGGCGGCAGGTTCATGCTGATGTCGATCAGGCCATTGCGTTCAGGCTGCGACGGCGGGAGGTCGCCTGCTGGGGTCGTCTCAGCCTTCGCATTGGTGATCCAGGTGCCCTGGCCGACCTTGCCAGCGACGAGGCCGCGCCGGCGCGCTTCGGCATAGGCCCGGCTCACCGTGGTGAAGTCGACCCCCAGCGCCTCAGCCAGCGCCCGCTGCGGCGGCAGGCGTGCGCCGCGCTTCAGCACCCCCGAAGCGATATCGGCGGCGATGGCGTCGGCGATCGCCAGGTAGAGCGGTCCGGCGCTCCGGTCGATCACCGGCGCCCAGGGGGCGCTGGCGTGGTGCAGGGGGCGGAGGGGGGCGCTCATCAACACGTCCAGCGGAGGAATTCGTGTTGCAATGTATGGATATTGTATGGAGATAGCAAGTGGCGACGACCCACGGTCAGCCGAGGGCGCCGGTTCGGGCACGCGCGATGGCGCAAGCCGCCCGGACGGCTGGCGCAACCCTTGCTCAGCCGCGAATTTTCTCGCGGGCGACCTTCACGCCGGCTTTCTCGCGGTCCCAGGTTTCGGCGGTGACGCCAGCACTGCGCAGCACGTGTTTCTCCACCTTCTGGGTCGGGGTCTTGGGCAGATCGTCGAGCACGCGGATGTAGCGTGGCAGCATGAAATGGGCGAGCCGTGGCCGCAGGAACTCGAGCAACTCCACCGGGTCGATGCGCCCGCCTGGCGTCGGCGCGACGATGGCCAGCATATCATCCTCAGAGGTTTCATTTGGCACGGCCACCACGGCGCATTCGCGCACCAGGGGGTGGGCGAGAATCTCCACCTCCACCTCGAACGACGAGATGTTCTCGCCGCGCCGGCGGATGGCGTCCTTCTTGCGATCGACAAAGAAGAAGTCGCCGTCGGCGTCCTTGCGGAAGGCGTCGCCGGTGTGGAACCAGCCATTGCGCCATGCCTGGGCGGTGGCCTCGGGGTTCTTGAAATAGCCGGAGTTCAGCGCCCAGGGCGCGTCGGTGCGGATGATCAGTTCGCCCACCGTGTCGGGGCCGACCTCGCAGTCATTGTCATCGACGATCCGCACCTCGACGCCCTCGCGGGGCTTGCCGCAGGTTCCCGGCTTGTCGGGCGAGGGGCCGGAGCTGATCGGCACATTAATCTCGGTCATGTTAAACATGGTCCAGATTTCCGTGCCGAAGCGCTCGCGGAAGGCGCGCCAATTGTCGTCGAGCGGGATCATCGCCGCTTTCTTCAGCGTGTGATTGCGGTCGTCCGGTGATGGCGGCGCCTTGGAGACGAAGGTGGTCATGACGCCGAGCAGGATGACGAATGTGGCTTTGGTCGCCCGCACATGGTCCCAGAAGCGGTCGGTGACGAAATCGCCAGCCATGCCGACCGTGCCGCCGCGATTGAGCATGGCGGTGACCGGGCAGGTGCCGCCGACATGGAACAGCGGGCCATAGACCAGGAAGGTGTCCGTCTCATCCACCATGTGCCAGGCCTGGCGACCGCTCATGTGGAACAGATGCGCATAGGTGCTGACCACGCCCTTCGACGGACCCGTGGTGCCCGAGGTGTAGATGATCGACTGCACGTCCCACGGCTCGATGGGCCGCTGCAGCTCGGGAATGTCCGTCGCCGCGCCAGCCAGTGCGCTTGCCCCGGACAGGATGTCGAGCCCGGCGATGGCTAGGCCAGGCTCCACGTCGCCGCCGACCGTAACGCAGGTGGTCAACTCGGCGCGATCGATATCGGCCAGGCGGTGCACCAGATCCGGGCTGGCGATGATCACCTTCGAGCCGGCGTTGGCGATGACATGCGCCAGCAAATTGCCGCGATAGGCGACATTGATCGGCACATAGGTGGCGCCGAGCCAGTTGATGGCGAACCAGACGCGGATCATTTCGACGCTGTTCGGCAGCCAGACGGTGACGGTGTCGCCCTGGCGCACGCCGAGCCTGGCCAGGCCGCCCGCCACCTGCAGCACGCCGTCGCGCATCGCGGCGTAACTCACCTCCGCGCCATCGCCGAGGCGCAGGAACGGATAATCGCCCTGCTCGCTGGCGCGGCGGTCGAGGACGTAGCGCAGCACACATTCGTCGCGGGCAGGCACGCGGGTGTCGTGACGGGTCATGGCGTTTCGTTCCGTCGGTTTTGACGGATCCTTCTGGCGAGCATTCGGCGGCTCATGGAGGCGGTTGTCGCGCCCGCCAGCGCCATGGCGCTGGCCGGGGCGCTATCTCACCACCGACGCGACCATGGCTCCAGAGCAAAATGCGCCTTGGCGGCGCACGGGCATGCGCGGGGGAGCCGCAGTGGAGCCAGCCGCGAACCTGCCTGCGCAGGTAATTTGTGTCAATAGATTGATGGAAAATCTGGAGCGATGCTGGTCACGGCCCGGAGGAGGCGCGGCTGCTGTCATGACGGTGAAGGCGTGGGGCAAATGCCGTTGGGTAAAGCTGCAGCGGCCAAGGCGAGATGCGGCGACCGGGGCCAGGCATTGGGCGGCGGTAAACGCGTGGATGCCCGTGACGAGCACGGGCATGACGGCTGGGGTGGTTTGCGGGGGGTGGGGCAGTTGATGGGCGTCCACATTGCGGGGGGAGGTGGCAGGGTGTGACGACGGTGGACCTGGCCCGCGCCCCCTCCGCAGGCGGCGTGCGCCGCGATGCGCGGGAGTCTGGCAGGATCGCCTGGCGCCCATGTGCGTGACCCGCGACTGGCGTTACGTCCTCACCACGCAGACCGCGCCATCTCTCGTGGCGCATACAGGAGCCCTGCGCCTCATTCGTCAGGCATGCGCAGATTGCGCAGATTGCGCGTCAGCTTCACCAGGGTGCCGGTAAAGGCGATCTTCTCTTCCGGCGAGGCGCCCTGGGCGGCGAGGCGGAAGAACTCCACCGTGCGGTCGCCGAGGGTCTCCCAGGCCTTTACGCCGGCGGGGGTGAGGCGGACCATGCGCACGCGGCGGTCGCGCGGGTTCTCCACGCGCTCCACCAGACCCAGCTTTTCCAGGCGTTTCAGCACCGCGTCGAGGTTTTGCCGGCTGACGGCGATGTAATCGACGAAACTGGAGAAAGCGATGCCTTCGGGCATGTAGCGCGACAACGCCCCCAGCACCACGCCCTGGATGGCGGAGATATTGAGCTCGCGATGGGCGGTGCGCTCATATTGGTTGGCGGCCTGGCATAGTCTGAAGAACAGCCGGTTATTGATGTCGTGGTCGGGGGCGATCTGCTGCATGCGCGCCTCACCAGGGGCGCGCGTGTCACCCGCTACCTCAATCACCGGCTTGGTCATGGTCAGGGAATCCTTTCTGGCCAAACTATGCCCGATACGACAGCGTCTTGTCACGTCACCGCCCGGGGACACCTCCATGTAGAGGGGGGGCAACTGGGGACGGCCCAATTGGGGGGGTGGCGGCTTGCGACAGCAAGGTCGGGCATTTTTATCAATATATTGACATAAAATCTCTCGCGACCTAGTTTCTGGCTAAAGCAAGGCAGCCCCGTCGCCTCGCCGCCAGCGCCTTGCTGGCCCCGGGACGCCAGACAGGAAAGACCATGAGCATCAAGCGGCTCCTCATCGCCAACCGTGGTGAAATCGCCATTCGCATTGCCCGGGCGGCTGCCGGCTGCGGCGTCGCCGCCATCGCGGTCTATGCCCAGGACGACGCCGCGTCGCTGCATGTGCGCGCCGCCGATGAGGCGGTGGCGCTCGAGGGCGTCGGCGCCGCCGCTTATCTCAATATCGAAAGTGTGATCGCCGCCGCAAAGGCTGCTGGCGCTGACGCCATCCATCCTGGCTATGGCTTCCTGGCGGAGAGCGCCGCTTTCGCCCGCCGCGCCGCCGAGGAGGGGATCATCTTCGTCGGTCCGCGCCCTGAACTGCTGGAGCAGTTTGGCGACAAGGCGAAAGCTCGCGCTTTGGCGCTGGCGGCGGGCGTGCCGCTGCTCGCCGGAACCACTGGCGCCGCCAGCCTCGCCGAGGTGCAGGACTTCTTCCGCGCCCAACAGGCGGAGCATGGCGATGGCGCGGCGGTGATGATCAAGGCCATCGCCGGCGGCGGTGGTCGCGGCATGCGCGCCGTATCGCGATTTGAGGATCTGGAAGAGGCCTACCGTCGCTGCCAGTCGGAGGCGAAGAGCGCCTTCGGCGACGACAGCGTCTATGTCGAGCGCTATCTGGACGCCGTGCGTCACATCGAGGTGCAGATCGTCGGCGACGGCCGCGAGGTCGTCCACCTCGGCGAGCGCGAGTGCACCATCCAGCGCCGCAACCAGAAGATCGTCGAGATCGCCCCCAGCCCGACCCTGTCGCCCGCCATGCGCGCGGCGGTGTGCGCGGCGGCGGAGCGGCTGGCGGCCCATGTCGGCTATCTCGGCCTCGGCACCTTCGAATTCCTCGTGCCCGCAGATGCTGCGCCGGATTCCACCGATTTCGCCTTCATGGAGGTGAACCCGCGCATCCAGGTGGAGCACACCGTCACCGAAGAGGTTTATGGCGTTGACCTGGTCGAGGCGCAGATCGCCATCGCCGGCGGCGCCAGCCTCGCCGAGGTCGGGTTGGCCCCTGGCATGCAGCCGCGCGGCTACGCCATCCAGCTGCGCATCAATATGGAGACCATCACGCCGGAGGGCGAGGCGCGTCCCGCTGGCGGCCGGCTCGAGGCCTATGACCCGCCGTCGGGTCCGGGCGTGCGCGTCGATGGCTTCGGCTATGTCGGCTACGTCACCAGCCCGCGCTATGACTCGCTGCTGGCCAAGCTCATCGTCCACAGCCGCTCCAGCGACTATGCCGAGGCCGTGCGGCGCACCCTGCGCGCCCTGCGCGAGTTCCGCATTGAGGGCGTCGCCACCAACATGCCGTTCCTGCGGGCGCTGCTGGCGCATCCGCAGTTCATCGCCAATGCGGTCAGCACCCGTTTCCTCGAGCAGAACATCGCCAGCCTGGTCGGTCCCGACGTGGCGCTGGCAGGCGATCTGTTCCACCCGCCGGCGCGCGCGGGCGGCGGGCGCAAGATCCGCTCGTCGAAGGAGCATGATCCGCTGGCGGTGTTTGGCGGCGCAGCCCCCGAGGTCGCCGATGAGGAACTGGCGCCCGGCGACGCCATCGTTGCGCCCGAGGGCATGGAGGCTATCTCCTCGCCATTGCAGGGCACCATCGTCAGCCTCGACGTCAAGCCAGGCGATGAGGTGCGCGAGGGCCAACCCTTGCTGGTGCTTGAGGCGATGAAGATGGAGCATGTGGTCTCGGCCGCATGCTCTGGCGTGGTGGCGCAAGTGCTGGTGGGCGCCGGCGACACGGTGTTTGAGGGCCATCCGCTGCTGTTCCTGACCCCGGGCCAAGTCAGCGGCGGCGCAGCTGAAGCGGCGGAGGAGATTGACCTCGATTACATCCGCCCCGACCTCGCCGAGGTGCTGGAGCGTCACGCCATCCTCTATGACGCGCGCCGTCCCGAGGCCGTGGCCCGCCGTCGCAAGACCAACCAGCGCACCGTGCGCGAGAATATCGCCGATCTGGTCGATGAGGGCAGCTTCGTCGAATATGGCGGCCTGGCGCTCGCCGCCCAGCGTCAGCGGCGCAGCTTCGACGAATTGCTGAAGATGAGCCCGGCCGACGGCATGGTCACCGGCCTCGGCGCGGTCAACGGCGCGCTGTTCGACGAGGACGCCGCGCGCTGCGCCGTCATGGGCTATGACTATTCGGTGTTCGCTGGCACCCAGGGCGTCATCAACCACCGCAAGAAAGACCGGCTGCTGGAGCTGTCGGCCAAATGGAAGCTTCCGATGGTGGCGTTCGCCGAAGGCGGCGGCGGTCGTCCTGGCGATGAGTGGCCGACGCCGGCCGGCCTCGACACCACCACGTTCACCCGCTTCGGCGCGCTGAGCGGGCTGGTGCCGACAGTGAGCATCGTCGATGGCCGCTGCTTCGCCGGCAATGCGGCGGTGGCCGGCGCCTGCGACGTGATCATCGCCACCAAAGGCGCCAATATTGGCATGGGCGGACCGGCGATGATCGAGGGCGGCGGTCTCGGCGTGTTCCGTCCTGAAGAGGTCGGCCCGGTCAGCGTCCAGGCCCCGAATGGCGTCATCGATATCGTTGTCAATGACGAGGCGGAGGGCGTCGCCGCCGCCAAAAAATATCTGTCCTATTTCCAGGGCCGCCTCAGCGCCTGGGATTGCGCCGACCAGCGCCTGCTGCGCGGCGCCATTCCGGAGAACCGCCTGCGCGCCTATGACGTGCGCCAGGTCCTCGAAACCCTGGCCGATGCCGGCTCGGTGCTGGAGCTGCGCGCCGGCTTTGGCCGCGCCATGATCACCGCCTTCGCCCGCTTTGAGGGTCGCCCGGTCGGCGTCATCGCCAACAACTCCCAGGTGCTCGGCGGGGCCATCGACGCCGACGCCGCCGACAAGGCGGCGCGCTTCATCCAGCTGTGCGACGCCTTCGATATTCCGATCGTCTCGCTGTGCGACACCCCTGGCATGATGGTGGGGCCGGAGGTGGAGAAAACCGCCCAGGTGCGCCACGTTTCGCGCATGTTCATCGCCGCCGCCAATGCCAGCGTGCCGATCTTCACCGTGGTGCTGCGCAAGGGCTATGGCCTTGGCGCCCTCGCCATGGCAGGCGGCGGCTCGCACGCCTCGTTCTTCGTGCTGGCGTGGCCGACCGGCGAATTCGGCGCCATGGGCCTCGAAGGCGGGGTCAAGCTGGCCTACCGCAAGGAACTGCTGGCCATTGAGGATGCGGACGCCCGCAAGGCCTGGTTCGACAGCATGGTCGCGGCTGAGTACGAGAAGAACAAGGCGCTGTCTGGGGCGACTTTCCTGGAGGTCGATGACGTCATCGACCCCGTCGACACCCGACGCTGGGTGTTGCGCGGCCTGCGCTCGCTGCCGAAGATCGCGCCGCGCGCGGGCAAAAAGCGGGCCAGCGTCGACGTCTGGTGATGCCGTTCCAGGGACGAACAGCGTAACCGCTAGCGCTCGC
Source organism: Camelimonas sp. FR25 (assembly GCF_059740505.1). NCBI lineage: Bacteria > Pseudomonadati > Pseudomonadota > Alphaproteobacteria > Hyphomicrobiales > Chelatococcaceae > Camelimonas > Camelimonas sp. FR25. The sequence continues at coordinate 22,271 of NZ_JCAWFG010000020.1, forward strand.
CGTCAATCTGCGGCGGGCGATCTTCGCCACCATGAGGCGAGCGCCGCGCGGTGGCCCGGGCGCCGGCCTTGGACGCGGGGCGATCAGGGGCGGTTTCGCCTGTTGTCGCGCATTACGCACATCAGACGTGTTCGTCAGATGGTAAAACGCTCTAACATGCACACGCCGTAGTGGTGGAAGCGACCCGCAGATGGTCGCGGCAGACAGCCTGAACAGATGCTGGAGTAAGGGATGAACGCGCAGGAGACGAGGCCGGCCTGGCTGGAGAATGAAGACGCCTATCTGGCGCATGTGCGCAAGCTGTGGGACGCCCGCTGGCCGCAGGGCGTGCCGCGCGCCCAGGTCTATCCGCTGGGCGAGCAGACGCTGAGCCATTATCTGCGCACCTGGGCCACCCGTATGCCCGAGCGCCCGGCGTTGTATTATTATGACGGCGTCGTCACCTGGGCCGAGCTGGACCGCCTCAGCGACCAGTGCGCCGCCATGCTGCACGGCCTTGGCGTGCGCAAGGGCGACACCGTCGGCGTGTTCCTGCCCAATTGCCCGCAATTCGTCATCGCCTTCCACGCCATCCTCAAGCTCGGCGCCATCCATGTGCCGGTGAACCCGATGTTCCGCGAGGCGGAGCTGGTTTACGAGCTCAATGATACGGCGGCCAGGGTGCTGATCGCCCAGGACGAATTGCTGCCCGTGGTCGCAGCGGCGCAAGCCCAGACCTCGTTGCAGCACGTCTTCGCCACCTCACTGTCGGAATATCTGCCGGCGGAGCCCTTTGGCCCGCTGCCAGCGGGCCTCGACGCGCCGCGTCCGGCGCTGCCTGAGGGTGTGCGCGACTTCATGACCGCGGTGCGCGCCGAGACCGTAACGCCGCCGCAGGTCGAGGTTGGCCTCGATGACATCGCCGCGCTGAACTACACCGGCGGCACCACTGGCATGCCCAAGGGCTGCGTCCACACCCAGCGCGACATGGTGATGACCGGCGCCAGCATCTGCAGCATCACGGCGGAGATTGGTCCGGACGATGTCATCATCAATTTCTGGCCGATCTTCTGGATGGCCGGCGAGGACATGGCGCTGGTCGCGCCGATCATCGCGGGCGCGGCCTGCGTGCTGATGGCGCGCTGGGACGCCCAGGCCTGGCTGGCGCAGACCGAGCGCTACAAGGCGACGGTCACCGCCATGGTGGTCGATAACGCCGTCGAGATCATGGAGCGGCCCGACGCCAGCAATTACGATCTGTCGTCGCTGAAGGAGGCGCTGGTCGCGTCTTTCGTCAAGAAGCTCAACGTCGACTTCCGCGATCGCTGGCGGGCGCTGACCGGCACGACGCTGCGCGAGGCGGCGTGGGGCATGACCGAAACCCACTCCTTCGACAGCTTCACCCGTGGCTTCCAGGAGGGGAATTTCGACCTCAATTCGCGCCAGGTGTTCTGTGGGCTGCCGACGGGCGCGACCGATTTCAAGATCCTGGAGTTCGGCTCCAACGTGCTGATGCCATTGGGCCAGGAGGGCGAGTTGTGCGTGCGCACGCCGTCGCTGCTCAAGAGCTACTGGAACAAGCCAGACGCCACCGCCGAAGGCCTGGTAGATGGCTGGCTGCGCACCGGCGACATCGGCATGATCACCGAGGACGGCTTCATCCTGTTCCTCGGCCGGCGCAAGGAGATGCTCAAGGTCAAGGGCATGAGCGTGTTCCCGACCGAGATCGAGGCGGTGCTCGGTCAGCACCCCTCGGTGACGGGCAGCGGCGTGATCGGCCGCGAAGATCCGGTGAAGGGACAGGTGCCGATTGGCTTCGTCACGGTGAAGGACGCCACCACCGCCGAGGACCTGCTGGCCTTCTGCCGCGAGCGCCTCGCCGTCTACAAATTGCCAGAACTGCGTGTGGTCGAGGCGCTGCCGATGACCGCCACCGGTAAGGTCAAGAAGGAAGAGCTGGCGCAGACCTTCCTCTGCTGATACCAGGATGCGAAGATGCTGACGCATCCGCATCCTGAAATGCTCAGGCGCCGCACGGGCTTAACCAGAACCCGATGAGTCATACTCATCCGGTTCTGGTATGAGCCTGTCGCACGGCGCTTTTTCCACGAGCCCTGGTTACACATGGCCAGGGATCACGCAACGCCTCTCTGCACCGATGAGCAGTGATCGCCATGGGGTGGTTGCGCCGTGGCGAGCCTCCCATGGCGGCTGCGCGCCTCGCCGTAGGTCGCCGCGGCCCGGCGCCGCACAACGCAATCTTCCCCAAGCAGGACGCGTACATGGGTGCGCGGCGCGCCAGGCGAGGCCCTCAAGGTCAGCGCATTTCGGGGCAGCGCCATCAACGCTTGCGCGCAAAAGAAAAGCCGCCCCGAGGGACGGCTTTTCCATGTTTGCCGGACTGCACCCATAAGAGGGGGGGGAGTGCGGCCCGGCAATCCATCAAACTCACGCCATCGAACTCACGCCATCGAACGCCGCCATGCGAGTCGTCGCCGGCGGGTCGTCTCCGACTGGCCGACGGCTTGCTGTGGCGCCCTGTGAGCCGGAGCGCGGCGCGGTGAGACCTGACCCACCGCGCCAGCACCTCATTTCTTTTCGCCAGCCTTCGGGTTGAGCAGCTTGCACTCGCTCTCCTCAGCCGGAATGAACACCTCGACCGCCGGATATTTGTTGACCAGGGCCAGCAGATCGTCGGGGTTCTTCATCTCTTCCGGCTTCTTCACGGTCGCGTAATACATGTCGCGCATCAGGCGGCCGTCGGCGCGGATCTTTGCGTCCTTGGTGAAGAAGTCGTTGACCGGCGTGTCCTTCATCTTGCCCAGCACCGGCTTGGTCTCCGTCGTGCCGGCGGCCTTGACGGCCTTCAGATAATGGGTGACGGCGCTGTAGACATTGGCCTGCGGGTCAGTCGGCAGCTTGCCGAACTTGGCCTTGAAGCGATCGGCGAATTTCTGCGTGCCGTCGTTCTCGCCCCAATAATAGCTGAGCACGGCCGGCATGCCGGCGGTGGCCTTGTTGCCGAGGCCCTGCACGTCGACGGTGGTCAGCGAGAACGGCACGAACTGCTGGCCGCCGGCGCCAATGCCAAACTCGTCGGCCTGCTTGATGCCATTGATCAGGTCGGCGCCGCCGCCGATGTGGGCGATGTTCTTCGCCTTGGAATTCTGCGCCTGCAGCAGGAACGAGCTGAAGTCAGCCGAGTTGAGCGGGAAGCGCACGGCGCCGAGGAACTTGCCGCCGTTCTTCTCGATCAGCTTCTTGGCGTCGGCCTCGATCGAATGGCCCGCGGCGTAGTCGACGGTGAGCGAATACCAGGTGTTGCGCTCAGGCGTCGTGCTGCCCTTCACGGTCAGATTGGCGACAGCGTAGCCATCATTGGCCCATTGCATGCCATTCGGCGAGCAGGCCTTGCCGGAAATGTCGCGGCTGGAGGCCATGGAGACGACAAGGATCTTGTCCTTCTCTTCGGCGAGCTTCTGCACCGCCAGCGCCACGCCGGACGAGTAGATGTCGAAGATGGCGCCGACGCCGTCGACGTCGAACCAGCGACGGGCGATCGACGAGCCGATGTCCGGCTTGTGCATGTGGTCGGCGACCACGACCTCGATCGGCTTGCCGAACAGCTCGCCGCCGAAATCCTCAACCGCCATGCGCGCGGCCACGGCCGAGCCCTCGCCAGTAATGGTGGAATAGACCGATGCGCGGTCATTGAGCACGCCGATCTTGACTGGGCCCTGCTGGGCCTGGGCCGCGCCGGCCATCGCCGTAAACGCGGTCGCCGCCAATGCGCCCGCAACGGCGCCGCGGATGACTGTCTTCATGTCGCCCCTCCCACGGCGCGCATGACTGTTGCATGCGTCGCCCGATAGTGTCCTGTGCTGGCGCTACGCCTTGCGCGCGCTGATGCCCCTGGCCGACGCTGCAGCCGGCGCCGTGCATGATCTCAGCCGCCGCGCCTGTCAGGGCGCCCCGCCAGTCGTCCGGCATGCGGCTCTAACGCACGGCGCGCCGCCAATCTGTCAGACGCTCACGGGCGTCCCAACCGATTGATCATAGCTTAACGCATGCGCCACACCACGCAGTTTCCATGAGGGGACGGAAAATGTCAACGTATTGATGTAACCTGCAGTGCACGCATGGCGCCCAGATCTGCCATGCATCTGGCGTCGCTGGGCAATTGCCGTTTTTCCAGCCTCTGTCAGTCGTGCTCTGGCGAGGGTTGACCTGGGATAATCACCGGCTTTGTGTCGTTTTCCACGGCGAGGCGGGCCTCAGCTTCGGTGCGGCGCAGCCAGGCGTAAAGGATGCAGGCGAGCATGAAGGGCAGCAGCGCAAACAGCGGCAGCGCCTCGCCGCTATGGGTGCGCCAGACGATCACCGCCAGATTGACCAGGGCGATGGCGAGGCAGGCGTAAGCCGGCAGGCGCGGAAAGGCGAACACCGGCGCGCCGCGCACCGGGCGGAAGCCGTGCACACCACGAAAGCCGGCGACGCTGTAGATATAGAACCGGCCGGCGGCGCCAAAATTCAGCCGCTGCGCCACCGCGGGTTCTGCCCGCAGATTGCGCAGCGGAATGGTGACGCCCTCAGCGTCGATGATGTCGAGCGCGGCGTAGTGCGCCGGGCGGCGTCCAGCGGCGGGCCGGGTGATCTGCACCTCGTCGAGCGTGCCGTCAATTGCGATGGGCTTCACGGTTACTCCATGTCATGGCGGGATGTCTTGCCCCATGGCGGTTTCTGACGCAACAATCGCCGCTCAACGCCGCGCTGGGGCGATGCTGGCGCCCGTGGCGGCGCGAGGCTGTCGCACTCTGGTTGGCGCGCTGGCGGAACCGCTGGCCCCCTATTGTCGTTGTCTTCCCGCCGTGAGGCCGGGGCCTTTCAGATCTGGCCGCCAAACCGCATCCGCCGCAGTGTTTGGCGGAGCCGCGGACAAGGGAGCGCAGTGCATGTTTGACGCCAAAAAAATTCTCGACGCGCTGATCGGCGCTTCCGCCATTGACCCACGCAGCCAGGGCGGTCAGCCGGGCGCTGGGGCAGGAAGCGCGACAGGGGGTGGAGCAGGGCCTGGCGGCTTCGGCGGGCTCGGAGACCTGCTCGGCCAGGTGCTCGGGGGCGGCCAGCAGGGCGGCGCAGGCCAGTCTGGCGCTGGGCAATCTGGTGGCGGCGGCTTGGGCGGCGGTCTCGGAGATCTGCTTGGCGGCATCCTGGGCGGCGGGCGTGGCGGCGCTCCAGCGCCTGGCGAGGCTGGCGGCGCGGGCGTGGGGCCAAGGGGCGGCGCAGAAAGCGGCGCAGGCAATTCCTTGCAGGACGCGCTCACCCGTATGGCCGGTCCCCAGGCCGGCGGCCTGCTCAAGCAGGCGATGGATTTTGCCAAAACGCCGCAGGGCGCGGCGGTGCTTGCAGGCCTCGCCGGCCTGATGCTGAACAAGACCGGGAGCAGGGTGTCTGGCAGCGCCGCCAAACTCGGCGGCGCCGCGTTGGTTGGCGGCCTCGCCTATAAGGCCATGCAGGAGTGGCAGCGCGGCGCGGCCCCGGCTGAAACCCAGGCGAGCGTGCCGGCGCCGGCCCCTGGAGGCAGCGCATTCGCCGCCGACCAGCAATCCAATGAAGAATCGCTGGCGCTGGTGCAGGCGATGATCGCCGCCGCCGCCGCCGACGGCCAGGTCGACGCCGCCGAGCGGACGCGCATCACCGGCGCGCTGGGCTCGGTGTTGCCCCAGGAGGAGGCGCAATTCCTCGATGCGGCTTTCGCCAACCCGCTGACCGCCGCCCAACTCGCCGATCTGGCGACCGGTCCGGAGCATGCGGCGCAAATCTATGAAGCGGCCCGCATCGCCATTGATCCGGACACCCCGGCGGAACAGGCGTTTCTGCGCGACCTGCGCCAGGGCCTCGGGCTCGAGGACGGTCTTGTCGCTCATCTTGACGCCGCCGCCCTTAGCGCCCGCGCCTGACCCGTCTTCGACATACGGCGATCTCCGCCGCGCGCCGCCATCGCGGTGGCGCGCCTCCCTAGGCTGGGGAGGCGCGCTGCAGCTCATGCCGACGCTCAAGCTCATGCCGACGCTCATCTGTCGGCGCGCGGCGCGCTTGCCGGCCCATGCCAGGTCTGTTTCCCGTCGTCGCCGGGACAGGCCTGCCGCCGGGCGCTCCGCCTGCGCTGCGCTCAACAGTTGGCCAGGCGCGCACTTGCGTCGGTTATCACTTGTCGACGCCGCCTGCGGCCACGAAGATGACGCAAAGACCGTCCACCCCAACATATGCGTGCGCCGGTCAACCGATCGACGTCGCCAATTGTCAGTTTGCTGTCCGGAGCAACGCCCCGCCCATGCTTGATCGCCGCTCATTTCTGACCGCCTCCGCCGCCACCGCCGGTCTCGCCGCAGCGGGTTTCTCATCGCAGGCGCTGGCCGACGCCGGGCTCAAGCTCGGCCCCGCCGCGCCGTTCTCGTTTGAGGCGCTGAAGGCGCGGGCAAAAGCGCTTGCCGCCAAACCATACAAGGCGCCGGCCTCGCCAGATCCGGCGGTGCTCGACGCCATCGATTATGACGCGCATGGCAAGATCAAATTCCGGGCCGATGACGCGTTGTTCGCCGATGGCCCCGGCGCGTATCCGGTGACCTTTTTCCACCTTGGCCGCTTTTTCCAGCGCCCGGTGCGCATGCGGGTCGTCGCCGACGGCAAGGCGCGCGAGATCATTTATGAGCCGCGCTATTTCGACATGCCGGCGGATTCCGTTGCGCGCAAGCTGAAGGAAAATTCAGGCTTCGCCGGCTTCCGCTTCCAGGAGAGCCGCTTCGGCGACCAGCAGAAGAAGCCGTGGCGCAGCAATGACTGGGTGGCTTTCCTTGGAGCCTCCTATTTCCGCGCCATCGGCGGGCTGTACCAATATGGCCTGTCAGCGCGTGGCCTCGCCATCGACAGCGCCGCCCCTGGCAAGGGCGAGGAATTCCCCGATTTCACCGAGTTCTGGTTCGAGACGCCTGCAAATGACGGGCCGACCGTGGTGGTCTATGCGCTGCTTGAGGGCCCATCGGTCACCGGCGCCTATCGCTTCGAGATGACGCGCGGCGCCGAGGACGTGATGATGGACATCACGGCGCAGGTGCATGTGCGCCAGGCGGTGTATCGCTTCGGCCTCGCGCCGCTGACCTCGATGTACTGGTTCTCGGAGAAGGCCAAGACGACCATGATCGACTGGCGTCCCGAGGTGCATGATTCCGATGGCCTCGCCATGTGGACCGGGGCGGGCGAGCGCATCTGGCGGCCGCTCAATAATCCGCCCTTCATCACCGCCTCCGCCTTCGCTGATGATAATCCGCGCGGCTTCGGCCTGATGCAGCGCGATCGTGACGTCGATCATTATCTCGACGGCGTGCATTATGAGCGCCGCCCCAGCGCCTGGGTCGAGCCCGTCGGCGCGTGGGGCAAGGGCACGGTTCAGCTGATCGAATTGCCCACCGATGACGAGATCCACGACAATATCGTCGCCATGTGGACGCCCGCTGCGGCGACGGCGCCGGGGCAGGTGCATGACATCCGCTACAAGCTGCACTGGGTGAATGGCGACCCCTTCTTCCCGGACAATCTGGCGCGCTGCATCGCCACCCGCCTCGGCAGGGGTGGCGTACCGGGCCAGCCGCGACCCCAGGGCGTGCGCAAATTCATGCTCGAATTCCTCGGCGGCCCGCTCAAGGATCTGAAATTTGGCGAGAAGCCGGAGGTGGTGCTGAGCGCCTCGCGTGGCGCCTTCTCGTATGTATTCGCTGAAGCCGTGCCCAATGACGTGCCAGGCCAGTGGCGCGCCCAGTTCGATTTCAAGGTCGAAGGCGCCGAGCCGGTGGAGATGCGCTGTTACCTGCGCCTCGGCGACAGGGTGCTGTCGGAAACCTGGCTGTACCAATATTTCCCGCAGCAGGGCTGATCGTCGTGTCAGTGCGCTGGCGGTGAGGGGAGGGCGGGGCCACCGGCGCCGCCCTTTTTGTCGCCATGGAGGGACCGGCGCCTGAAATGTAATATTGGAACGTTGCATTCAAGGCGCTATATTGCGGCCTGCCAATGAGGCTGCGCCAGTCGGCGTTGCTGGCAGGGCGCGGAGTGCGGGCGTGACGGCGGTGACAGGCGACAGGCAGGCGGACGGGGCCACGACGCGCGATAGCCGTGGAGAGGCTGGCCACGCCCATCATGATCATGCGGGACATGGCCACGCACATGAACAGCACGGTCATGACGATCACGGCCACAGTCATGCGCATGCCCATACCCACGCTCACACCCACGCAGGCCCTACGGAGCGTGCCACCTTGCAGCCGCAGACGCCGGGCTTCTCCCTAATGCGCGCCTCGCTGGGCGGGCGGCTGGCCATCGCCACGGGTATTATCGCCATGCTGTGGGCCGCCATCGCCGGAGTGTTGTGGGCATGAGCACGACGCGCCTCGCCCAGGATCCGATCCTGACCTTCACCAATGTGACGCTTGGCTATGATCGCCACCCGGCGGTGCATCATCTGCATCTGGCCGTAAAGCGCGGCGCGCTGACCGCCGTCGTCGGCCCCAATGGCGCAGGCAAATCGACCTTGCTCAAGGCCGCCGCAGGTCTGATCCGGCCGCTGGAGGGCGCGATCCATCGCGGCGCGCCTGCCCGCGACGTGGCCTATCTGCCCCAGGCGGCGGCGCTGGACAGCAGCTTCCCGCTGACCGTCTACGATCTGGTGGCCATGGGGCTGTGGGAGCGCTGCGGCCTGTTCGGGCGGATTGGCCGAAGCTACGCCAGCCGCATCGCCGCCGCCCTGGAGGCGGTCGGCCTCACCGGCTTCGAGCGCCGGCCGATCGGCTATCTCTCGGGCGGGCAATTGCAGCGCGCCCTGTTCGCCCGCCTGCTGCTGCAGGATGCGCAGCTGATCCTGCTTGACGAGCCTTTCAATGCGCTCGACGCGGCCACCATCGCCGATCTGACCGCCCTGGTGCAACGCTGGCGCGACGAAGGCCGCACCGTGCTCGCCGCCTTGCACGATCTCGATCTGGTGCGGGCGGCGTTTCCGGAGACGCTGTTGCTGGCGCGCGAACTGATCGGCCATGGCCCCACCGCCACGGTGCTCACCCCCGACAATCTGGCGCTGTGCCGGCGCATGGTCGAAGCCGCCGATCCGCACGCCGCCGCCTGCAGCCGCGCCGCCTGAGGCGCCTGCCTGGATGCGCAATGGCCGGCCCGGCGCTGCGACGGGCCGCAAATGCAAACATCAGCCGCAACGCCGACGCGACCTGACCTCACCTTCGATGATTTGAGCGAATGATGATGTCTCAGCCTCCGTGGCTGCAGGCATTCGCTCCGGGACCCAAGACACTCCATGCAAGCCCTTTACGCCTGGCTGATCGCCCCCTTTGTTGAGTTTGACTTCCTGCGGCGGGCGCTTGTCGGCGCGCTGGCTTTGGCGCTGTCGGGCGCGCCTATCGGCGTATTCCTGATGCTGCGGCGCATGAGCCTGACCGGCGACGCCATGGCCCACGCCATTTTGCCCGGCGCCGCCATCGGCTATCTGCTCTACGGCCTGTCATTGCCTGCGATGACTATCGGCGGCCTCGCCGCCGGTTTCGTCGTGGCGCTGCTGGCAGGCCTCGTGGCGCGGCTGACGCAATTGCGCGAGGACGCCTCGATGGCGGCGTTCTATCTGCTGTCGCTGGCGCTGGGCGTCACCATCGTCTCGTTGCGCGGCTCCAATGTCGATCTCCTGCATGTGCTGTTCGGCTCGGTGCTGGCGCTCGACGACGCCACCATGCTGCTGCTCGGCGGCGTCGCCACGGTGACGCTGCTGGCGCTGGCCGCGCTGTGGCGGCCGCTGGTGATGGAGTGTGTCGATCCTGGCTTCCTGCGCTCGGTCAGCCGGGTCGGGGCACCGACGCATCTGGCGTTTCTGGTGCTGCTGGTGCTCAATCTGGTGGCCGGTTTCCATGCGCTCGGCACCTTGCTGGCCGTGGGCATCGTCGTGCTGCCGGCGGTGGCGGCGCGCTTCTGGGCGCGGCAGATCACTGGCATGGCGCTGGGCGCGGCGCTGATCGCCGCGCTGTCAGGCTGGCTCGGCCTTGCGCTGTCCTATCATTACGGCCTGCCAGCCGGCCCGGCGATCATTCTGGTGGCCGGGGTGATCTATCTGCTGTCGCTGCTGTTAGGCGCTGTGGGCGGCGTGGCCTGGCGCGCGCTTCCGGGCCGCCATCTCGAGGCCTGACGCCGCGCCCGATGCTCAGGGCGCATCGGGCGCCGGGCACGCCTGTGCGGCGACGGAGCCTTTCAGGTCGCGGATGCGTCAGCATCTTCGCGGCCTGGTTTGATAACTGGAAGCGGCTACGGGGGCTTCCCCTCGGGCCATTTCGACCAATATATCTTGCAGCCAACAACGACCGGCTGCCAGCTGTCAGGCCCCTGCGGGCGTATCAGGCGGCGCGCCAGTTTTCTTCAGCATGAGCGATCACAGTCGCCTCGCTCATGCTCCGGAGCATTTTCAGCGAACGTCGGTTCGCTGCGGATGCTTCGACCATCTGTCATGACGCATTTTCGTTTCGGAAGCCTTCCTGCTTCTTGCGAGAATGCTCCAGCGTTCGGAGCCCCACATGTCCGACAAGATCCCCGTCACCGTGCTCACCGGCTATCTCGGCGCCGGCAAGACCACCTTGCTCAACCGCATCCTCAGCGAGCAGCACGGCAAGAAATTCGCCGTGGTGGTCAATGAGTTCGGCGAGGTCGGCATCGACAATGAGCTGGTGATCGGCGCCGACGAAGAAGTGTTCGAGATGAACAATGGCTGCGTCTGCTGCACGGTGCGCGGCGACCTGATCCGCATCATCGACGGCCTGATGAAGCGCAAGGGCGGTTTTGACGGCATCATCGTCGAGACCACGGGCCTCGCCGATCCTGCCCCCGTGGCCCAGACCTTCTTCATGGACCAGGACGTGCAGGACCGCACCCGGCTTGATGCGGTCGTGACGGTGGTCGACGCCAAATGGCTGACCCAGCGCCTCCAGGATGCGCCGGAGGCGCACAACCAGATCGCCTTCGCCGACGTGCTGATCCTCAACAAGACCGATCTGGTGACAGAGGACGAGCTGGCCGAGGTGGAGAAGCGCATCCGCGCCATCAACCGCTACGCCAGGCTGCACCGCACCCAGAACGCCAATGTCGCCATCGATGAGGTTTTGGGGCGCAACGCCTTCGACCTCGACCGCATTCTCGATCTTGAGCCGGACTTCCTCGAGGAAGGCCATCACCATCACCACAATGATGACATCCAGTCGGTGTCCTTCACCATCGATGGCGAGGTCAATCCGGACAAGTTCCTGCCCTGGCTCAATGATTACGCCCAGCGCGAGGGCGGCAATCTGCTGCGCTCCAAGGGCATCCTCGCATTTCCGGGCGAGCCGAAGCGCTTCGTCTTCCAGGGCGTGCACATGATGCTCGACGGCGATCTGCAGCGCGACTGGCGCGCCGATGAGAAGCGCACCTCGAAAATCGTGATGATCGGTCGTGACCTCGACCGTGCGGCGATCGAGAAGGCGTTTCTCGCCTGCGCCGCCTGATGGCGATGCCCCGATGCGTATGAACCATCGGGGCAGATTGTCCGCGCAGCTTCCCAATCCCGCCCTGTCAGATCATGCTGCGGCGTCGCGTTGCGGCGCGCCGCCCATTCAGCTTCGGTGAACCAGATGTCCAGCGCTTCTTCCGCCGCCCCGACCGGGGCCGTCACCTCGCTCCTGCAGCATACCCGCCTGTTTGAGGCAGGCGCCCATGTCACCGGCGCCGGCTTTATGGGCGCGACGGCGGCGCTGGCCCTGGGCGACGGCGATGTGCTGCTGGTGGAAGGCGAGGCCGAGCGGCGCGTGGCGGCGCATCCGGGCGGCGCGGCGCTGGTCGCCGCCGCTGCTGGCGACAGCCTGATCACCGGCGGCGACGATGGCCGGGTGGTGGCGACCTTCGCCAATGGCGACACCCAGGACATCGCCAGTGAGAACGGCCGCTGGATCGACGCGGTGGCGAGCAGCAATGGCGCCATCGCCTGGAGCTTCGGCAAGCAGGTGGCGGCGCGCGACGCCAAGGGCAATGTCCGCCGTATCGAGGCGCCGTCCAGCGTGCGTGGCGTCGCCTTTGCGCCCAAGGGCTACCGGCTGGGCCTCGCCCATTACAATGGCGCCAGCCTGTGGTTTCCCAATACGGATGCGGCGCCGGAGAGCCTGTTCTGGAAGGGCTCGCACCTCGACGCCTGCTTCTCGCCGGATGGCCGTTTCTTCATCACCTCGATGCAGGAGAACATGCTGCATGGCTGGCGGCTGGCCGACAAGAAGGACATGCGCATGTCCGGCTATCCGGCCAAGCCGCGCTCGCTGGCCTGGTCGCCAGATGGCCTGTGGATGGCCACCTCGGGCGCCGACGCCGCCATTATCTGGCCGTTCGAGGCCAAGGATGGGCCAATGGGCAAGGCCCCGCGTGAGTGTGGCGTGCGTCCGGCCAAGGTGAGCCAGGTGAGCTACCATCCGCGCGCCCCTATCCTCGCCATTGGCTATGACGATGGCGCCGTGATGCTGGTGCGGATGACCGATAATTCCGAGCTGATGGCGCGCATGCCTGGCGACGGCGGGCCGGTGACGGCCATGGCCTGGGACGCCAAAGGCAAATTGCTGACCTTCGGCACGAGCGAAGGCGTCGGCGGCCTGCTGACCCTGCCGCTGTAACCATGGCGGGCGGCTGGTTCGGCAGGAAACCTGCTGCGGACAGAGGCGTTATGGAGCGCATCCGGGCCTGGGCGGCCGCCGCGCATGCTGGCGATGGCGTGCGCGATAATGCGTCTGGCGCCCTGGCGGCGGGCGGGCGGACTGGCCTGCCCGAGGCGCATTTCTCGGTGAATGAGATCATCTGCCGCGATCCAGGCTGCCCTGGCGTCGAAACGGTCATTCTGGTGATGCAGCCTAGCGCCCGCACCCGGGCGGTGAAACTGGCCAAAGCCATGGCCGAGGTCACCGAGCAGGATGTGCGCGCCGCAATGGCGGCGCCCGATCCGGCCTGAGCGCCAGCCCCACATGGCGTGCGACAGCCTGATGGCGCCGTTTGTCGCCGCAGCGCCTCGCGAAAGAGCGTTACGCTCCTGACAGATGCTGGATCGATCGCCAGCGGCTGTTTCATCGCCTTGACCGGCGCTGGCCCGGCTCGCATCGTATCGCCGGTTTGCAGGCAGGGTCCTTGCGCTGCGTGAGCGCGGCGCGCCGCAGCCGACGGCGGCGCCGGAGCTGCCAGCCGGTCGGAGACGAGGTGAGGCGGATGAACATGGCGCAATCCATGGGCGCGTGGCGCCCGCCACCCCGGCCGGCCTGGGACGGCATCGATGGTCACTGGGCGCAACTTGAGCCGCTCGACGCGCAGCGTCACCTCGCGGATCTCGCCGCCGCTTTCGCCGGCGCCGAAGCCAACTGGACCTATCTGCCGCCTGAACCGCCGCGTGACGCCGCCGGATGGCGGGACGTGCTTTCCAGCGCGCCAGCTGGCCCGGATGCGCTGAGTTGGGCGGTGCGCGATCGGGCACGCCAGCAGGTCACCGGCTTCCTCGCCATCATGAACATCAGGCCGGCGGATGGGGTCGCCGAAATTGGCTATGTGGCGTTTTCGCCCTTGCTGCAGCGCACGCCCGCCGCCACCGAGGCGGTTTATCTGCTATTGAGGCTGCTGTTCGACCTGGGCTATCGCCGGGTCGAATGGAAATGTGACGCTGAGAATATTGCCTCGCGCAAGGCCGCGGCGCGCTTCGGCTTTGTCGCCGAGGGCCTGTTCCGCCAGCACATGGTGCGCAAGGGCCGCAATCGCGACACCGCCTGGTTCGCCATGCTGGACGCCGACTGGCCGGCGCGGCGCGCTTGCCTTGAGGCATGGCTGGCCCCTGACAATTTCGACGCCGCCGGTGGCCAGAAGGCGCCGCTGGCGCGCTGAGGCGCGGGTTCCTTTAGGCCCTGATGTCATCCCGATTATCACTGTCGTTTCGCTGCAGCCGGCGTGGTTGAGGCGGTCGCCTCACGCAGAAAGCGCTGGCCTTCACCCCTGGGCGCGGTCAGGATGCGTGCGCGACCATCGCAAAGATGGGGCAGGCCGCAGTGAGCGGACGCAGGGAAGGAGACAGCGCATGGGCATTTGGGAATCGCATGGCGCGGGCAGCCGGCGCGTGACGCGCGGCCTTGCCGGCACGGTGAGCGCCATCGCCGTAACGGTTTGTCTTGCCGCCAGTCTGACGGCGGGCGCGGCGTTCGCCCAGTCCGCCAAGACCGCCCCCGCCTTGCCCGACCCTGTCGCCACCGATCCTGTGAAGATGGGCTGGATGGAAGGCTCGCCGCCGCCCAAGGACAAGATCATTCGCATGGTCGACGGCTCCATGCACAAATTCCCGCAGATCCGCTGGTCGTTCAATCACATGCGCGAATTGCTGCCGACGCGCAATGTGCCGCACGCAGCGCAGCCGTCGCCGCTGGCCGTCGACCTCAGGACAGCGGCGCTGGACGCCCTGCCGTTCCGCGCCATGGACGGCAAGGAGATGTCCTGGAAGGACATGCTGACCAATACCTATGCCGACAGCATCCTGGTGATGCACGACGGCAAGGTGATCTATGAGCAATATATGGGCGCGGCGGCGCCGGGTCGGCCGCACCAGTCGATGTCGGTGACCAAATCGATCGTCGGCACGCTGGCCGCCATGCTTGCCGCCGAGGGCAAGCTCGATCCCCAGGCCCCGGTCACCAAATATGTGCCGGAGTTGAAGGATTCCGCCTATGGCGACGCCACCGTGCGCGACGTGATGGATATGCGCATCGGCGTCGACTACACCGAGAACTATCAGGATCCGAAATCCAGCATCTGGGACTATGTCCGGGCCGGCGGGCTGACGCCGCGCCCGCCAGGCTATGCGGGACCGGACAATTTCAGCGAGTTCCTGCAGAACCTGAAGAAGCAGGGGCCGCACGGGGCGGATTTCGCCTACAAGACCTCCAACGCCGAGGTGCTGACCTGGATTGTCCGCCGCGCCAGCGACCGCAATTTGTCGGAATTGCTGCAGGAGAAGATCTGGGGGCCGATGGGCGCCGAGAGCGACGCCTATTTCCTCATCGATCCGGCGGGCGATGAATCCGGCGGCGGCGGCTTCAACGCCACGCTGCGCGACATGGCCCGCTTCGGTGAATTGATGCGCAACGACGGCAAGCTCGGCGACCGGCAGATTATCCCGGCCAGCGTGGTGGCCGATATCCGCAAGGGCGGCGACAAGGCGGCCTTCGTGCCGGCGGGTTACAAGACCCTGCCGGGCTGGTCGTATCGCGACATGTGGTGGGTCACCGGCAACGCCAATCAGGCGTTCATGGCGCGCGGCATCCATGGCCAGTCGATCTATGTCGATCCGGCGGCGAAAATGGTGATCGTGCGCTTCGCCTCGCACCCGGTGGCGGGCAATGTGTTCAATGACCCCATCACCCTGCCGGCCTATGCGGCCATGGCGGAGCATCTCAAGCAGCAAAAATAGTCGGTTGGGCCCAGGGCCTTGCTGATGGGCGACGCCTGCGGGCGTCGCGCCTTGCCAGGGTTGGCCCGCCGCGCATTGCGATCGGGGCGGCGGCGGCGCTACAAACCAGAAGCGCGGCGGCGCAGGGCGTCGCTGCAGCGCCATATGAGCCAGGCGACAGAGATCTGGCGGTTCAGGGGGGAGGGGTGTCGTGACCGGGATCAAGCGCACAATCATTGAGGCCAATGGCCTCGCCTTTTCGGCGCTGGTCGCCGGCGACAGCGGCCCGCTCGTGGTGCTGTGTCATGGTTTCCCCGAGCTGGCCTGGTCGTGGCGCCACCAGATTCCGGCCATCGCCGCTGCGGGTTTTCGCGTCGTCGCGCCAGATATGCGCGGTTATGGCGCCACCGGCGGCCCTGACGATCTGGACGCCTATTCGATCTTCCATCTGACCGGCGACGTGGTGGGTATCGTCGAGGCGATGGGCGAGAAGGATGCAATCCTCGTGGGTCACGACTGGGGCGCCAGCGTGGTGTGGCACACGGCGATGTTCCGCCCCGACCTGTTCCGCGGCGTCTGCGCCATGAGCGTGCCGTTCCAGCCGCGCCGCCCGGGCAAGCGACCGACCGAGGTCTACCGCGCCATCAGCGCCGCGCGGGGCTTGGGCGATTTCTATTGGGTGGCGTTTACCGATGAGGGGCGGGCCGAAGCCGAACTGGAGCAGGATGTCCGCCGCTCCATGCTGGCCTTCCTTGGCGGCATCGCCGGCAAGGACCTTGTCGCCGACCGCTGGTTGATGTGGGCTGACGCTGACGGGCGGCTGCTGCAATTGCACAGTCCGCGGCCACTGCCGGCCTGGATGACCGAGGCTGAACTGCAGCCCTTCGTCGACGCCTTCGCCAGCGGCGGCTTCCGCCGGCCGATTCACTGGTACCGCAACATTGATCGCAATTGGGAGCAGAGCGCGCCGTGGCTAGACGCCGGTATTCGCATTCCGGCCCTGTTCATCACCGGAGAAAACGACCCGGTTCGCGCCTTCCCCGGCTCCGGAGAGAAGCAATTGGCGACCTATGTCCCCGATCTGCGTGGCCATGTGGTGATCGAAGGCGCCGGGCATTGGGTGCAGCAGGAGAAGCCCGAGGCGGTGAACGCAGCGCTGCTGCCATTCCTTGACAGTCTGCGGGGGTGATGGCGGGGCGGAGGCAGTTGTCGGGGGCAGCTTCAGCTCAGGGGGCTGTCGGCTCTCGCCTTGGCGCCTGTCCACAAGCGCCACATGTTTCCGGCGCCGATTCGATGTTAGGATTAGAGCTATTACAGCTTTTAGCGTCTTAGCTTTCAGGTCCAACCATTGAAAAATGCCGCCGCCGAGCATCATTGCACTGCCTGTACTGCGGACGGCAAGGCGGGCGTCGGCCCTGGGGATGAGGGCCTGACGATCGCCGCTCAGCGTCGTCTGTCGCGCAGACTGTTCAGGCGACTGCTTCCGCCCGCGATCCGGCGCTGGCTGCGTGGCCGCCTTGCGCCGTTGCTCGCCTCCGGGGCCGCACGGCGCATAGACGGCTGGAGGCGACCTTACAGATATACGCCGCCTGCCAGACCCGCCGATCTTGAGGCGCGTCTCGCCCAGCCGGGCATGGACGTCAGCTTCTCCATCGTCACCCCGACCTGGAATACGCCGCCGGAGCTGCTGCAGGCGATGCTGCGGTCGGTGCAGGACCAATGGTATCCGCGCTGGCAACTGATCCTCGCCGATGACGCCAGCACGGCGGAGGAAACGCAGAAGGCGCTCGATGCGATTGACGACCCACGGGTCAAGGTGTTGCGCACGGCCGAAAATGGCGGCATCTCGGAGGCCACCAACCGGGCCATCGTTGAGGCGCGCGGCGACTATATCGTGTTCCTCGATCACGACGACGCGCTTAGCGTCGATTGCCTGTATGAACTGGCCAAGGCTATCGCCGAAACGGGCGCCGACTATCTGTACAGTGATGAGGACAAGCTGTCGCCGGAGGGGCGGTATGTCGAACCATTCTTCAAGCCGGACTGGTCGCCCGATGCGCTGATGAGCATCATGTATACGGGCCACGTCAGTTGCGTGCGCCGGTCATTGCTGGCGCAGACGGGCCTGCTGCGCCGGGATTATGACGGCAGCCAGGATTGGGATCTGGTGTTGCGCATCGCCGAGAAGGCCGAGCGCATCGTGCATATTCCGCGCGTGCTCTACCATTGGCGGATTAACCCTGGCTCTGCTGCGGGCGACGCCGCAGCCAAACCCTACGCCATCGACGCCGGGCGTCGCGCCCGCATCGACGCGCTCGCGAGGCGCGGCGTCAGCGGCGAACTGGAGCCGATCGACGAAGCCAAAGGATACTTCCGGGTGCGCCCGCATGTGCAGGGCGCGCCGCTCATCTCGATCATAATTCCCAGCAAAAATAATGGCGCGGTACTGAGCAATTGCCTCGCCAGCATCCGCGCCAGGAGCACATGGGCGCATTATGAGCTGGTGCTGATCGACAATGGCTCAGACGACGCCGCGACGCTCGCTATTTTCGCTGACCAACAGGCGCTCGGGGCGACGGTGATCCGTCATGATGCGCCGTTCAACTACTCTGAGATCAACAATATCGGCGTGCGGGCGGCGCAAGGCGAATTGCTGCTGTTCCTCAATGACGACACCGAGGTGGTGACGCCGGACTGGCTGGAACGCATGGCCGGCTTCGCCCAGCTGGCGCATGTGGGCGCCGTTGGCGCCAAGCTGCTTTATCCAGGCAATGGGCTTGTACAGCATGTGGGGGTGATCAATATTGGCAATGGTCCGGTGCACGCATTCCAATATGCCAATCCCGCCAACCCAGGCTATTTTCTGCGCAATGTGCTCGAATACAATTGGCTTGCCGTGACTGGCGCCTGCCTGATGATTTCGCGAAACAAATTCGACGAAATTTCGGGTTTCAACGAGCACATGCCTGTGGCTTACAATGATGTCGATCTCTGTATGCGGCTGTCCAGGGCGGGATACTTTAACGTTGTCACACCAGCCGTCCGGCTACTCCACTATGAATCCATCACTCGGGGCGATGATCTGGATGATCCTGTCAAACTGGCGCGCCTGAACGCTGATCGGGAGACGCTCTACGCGGGAAACCCGCAGTTTCGGGGGCGCGATCCATTCTACAATCCGAACCTCAGTCAGCACGGCGTCCATTTCGCATTGCCATGAGTGCACCGGGCGGTGGTCGACCACGTGCTGGTGAGCCGCGTGCATAATTGGTTTGGCGCCCGTTATTGCGTGAGCCAGGTTCCCGGACAGGCGGCGCGGCTCATGTGCCGCCACGAAGTGCGCCCTATCTACCGCAGCAGGTGACAGACGATAATGTGCTGTGAGAGCTGAATTGCAGCGTTCGGGATGTGGGAACCTCACGGGAAGCCCTCTATAGTCCGGCGGCGCGCGGGCGAGGCGGCGCCCCGTGATTTGCCCGCCGCCGTTTCGCTGAGGCCAGGCTTCCCCACACATGACCGCACCCGCCATCAATACCCGGATGACCGGCCGTCACTGGCTGATGCTGCTCGTGCTGTCGATGTTATGGGGCGGCGGCTTCATGTTCATCAAGATCGCCCTGCGCGGCGGCATCGCGCCCTTCTCCATCGTCGCCTGCCGGGTCGGCGTCGGCGCGCTGGCGCTGGGCGCGATACTTTACGCCACGCGCACGCGGCTGCCGCGTTCGTTCACGGTGTGGCGCGCGTTTTTCATCATGGGGGCGCTGAATAACCTCGTGCCCTGGATGATGGTGGCCTGGGCGCAGACCCAGATCCCGTCAGCGCTTGCCGCCATCCTCAACGCGCCGACGCCGCTGATCACGGCTGTGCTGGCGCATTTTCTGACCGCCGATGAGAAACTGACGCGGCAGAAGTTCACTGGCGTCATCGCGGGCATTCTGGGCGTCGCCCTCGTGGTCGGCCCAGGCGTGCTCGGCGGCATGGACAAGACCGCCATGGCCCAGCTGATCTGCGCCTCGGCGACGCTGAGCTATGCGGCGTCCGGCGTCTATGGCCGGGTGTTCGGCTCCATGAACGTCGCGCCAATCGCCGCGGCGTTCGGCCAGCAATTGATGGTGGCCTGCGTGATCATTCCGGTGGCGCTGGTCGTCGATCAGCCCTGGAGCCTGCCAATGCCGCAGCTGAGCGCCTTTGGCGCCGTGCTGGCGCTCGGCGTCATCGGCACGGCGCTGCCCTATATTCTGTTCTACCGATTGTTGGCGGAGGCCGGGGCCACCAATCTGATGCTGGTCAATCTGTTGATTCCCGGCTGGGCCGTGGCGCTGGGGGCGATCGTGCTCGGCGAACGGCTGCCGCCGACAGCCTTTGCCGGCATGGCGCTGGTGGCTTTCGGGCTGGCGATCATCGACGGGCGGCTGTTCGCCATGCTGCGCCGCTGGCGCGCCGGATCAGGCGGCGCCTGAGCCGGCGATCGTCGCGCCAAGGTAGAAGCGATCATTGCCTGTTTGCTGCGCGCGGTCTCATTCCACGACCCGACGTGCCTGGCTCAGTGCGGGCTGGTCAAGCACTTGTGGCGACTGATCAGTTGAGGTCGCAGATGCATCGGCAGCTTCGCGCCTGGCAGCGCCCGGCGTCTCAGCCAGCCAACCTCAGTTCTGCGGCAGATCGGCGAAGGCCGCGACCACCTGCTCATAGACCGGGCGCTTGAAGGGAATGATCAGCTCGGGCAGGCTGGCCATCGGCGCCCAGCGCCAGTCGCTGAACTCGGCCTTGTGACCGCCCGCCGGGCGCCGGACATTGATCTCGGCCTCGTCGCCGGTGAAGCGCAGGGCGAACCATTTCTGCTTCTGACCACGATAGCGACCGCGCCACGAGCGCTTGAGAATCTCCTGGGGGAGGTCGTAGCTGTACCAGTCCGGGGCTTCCGCCACCAATGTCACGGAGCTGACGCTGGTTTCCTCATAGAGCTCGCGCAGCGCGGCGGGGTAGGGATCCTCTCCGGCGTCGATGCCGCCCTGGGGCATCTGCCAGGCGTAGCCGCCATTGACATGCTCGGGCCCCGACTCGGCGCGGCGCTTGCCGACAAACACCTCGTTCCTGTCGTTGAGCAGCATCACGCCGACACACAGCCGGTAAGGAAGGTCGAGGAATCGCTTGTGGTCGTCGCGCATCTGTCCGCTCTGCAGGAAACTTCGCCAGTTCGGGGTTTCCCCACACTGTTGTTATGCAGGAGCGGACGGCGATCTGGCAATGGCCGGTATAGGCGCGACAGGTGAATGGCGATCGCCGCGGGGGCACAAGCCGCAGCATCCGCGCCAGAGCTACTGGATCGCGGCGCCGCGTGGCCGTCAGCTGCGCGGAACCGGCTGGACCTTGAGACAGGGCGCCGGGGTCGCCAATGCCGCCAGGGGCAAAGCCACGTTACGGCGGGCGGCTTCAGGGGCGTGGACGCTGAACAAGCAAAGCCTGACGCGTCATGGGGTGACGGCGTCAGGCTTCACAGGCGCCTTAGGTGACGCGGTTCAGTTTTTCGCCTTGGCCGCCTCAGCCGGCGCCGGGGCGCTGGCGGTGACCTTGCCAGTGCGCAGCAGCTCAAACGCCGCCTGAAGCTGCTTGTCCTTGGCCGGGTCCGGCGGGATGTAGGCCGACGAGCCCGACTGCTCTTCTGCCGGCTTGTCCTTGGCCGCCTTGTCAGCGCCAGCCTTGTCCTTGCCGGCCATGTCCTTGCCCGCCTGGTCCTTGCCCGCCTGGTCCTTTGTCGGCTGGTTCCTGGTCGCCTTGTCAGCAGGCGTCTTCTCCGAAGCCGATTTGTCCGTCGCGCCCGTATCGGCCGCGCCCTTGTCGGCGCCCTTGTCGGTCGCGGGCTTTTCCTGATCCTTGTCCACAGCCTTGCTGACGTCGGGCTGGGTGCGGTCGCGGCGTTCGCCGGTCAGGTGGCCGCGCAGGCCGGCCTCTCCCTTGGTCTCGTCCTTGCCCTTGAGCTCGTCCGGGATGTCCTGCAGCACCACCATGTCGGGGTCGATGCCCTTGGCCTGGATGGAGCGGCCCGATGGCGTGTAATAGCGCGCCGTGGTCAGACGCAGCGCGCCATTGGCCCCAAGCGGGATAATGGTCTGCACCGAGCCCTTGCCGAACGAGCGGGTGCCGATCAGCGTCGCGCGCTTGTGATCCTGCAGCGCGCCAGCGACGATCTCAGCCGCCGAGGCCGAGCCGCCATTGATCAGCACCACTATGGGCTTGCCATTGGTCAGATCGCCGGAACGGGCGGTGAAGCGCTGGGTCTCGTCGGCGTTACGGCCACGGGTCGAGACGATCTCCCCACGGTTGAGGAAGGCGTCGGAGACATAGACCGCCTGGTCGAGCAGGCCGCCGCGATTATTGCGCAGATCGAGCACATAGCCCTTGATCTTGTCGGCGCCGATTTCCTTGGCGGTCTTCTCGATCGCCGCCTTCACGTCATCAAACGAGTGCTCGATGAACTGGGTCAGGCGGATGTAGGCGATGTCGCCCTCGACACGGGAGCGCACCGAGCGAATCGAAATCATCTCGCGGGTCAGCGTGACCTGCAGCGGCTCCTTGCGGCCCGGGCGCTGGATGGTCAGCGTCACCTTGGTGTTGACCGGACCGCGCATCTTGTCCACGGCCTGGTTGAGGGCCATGCCCTGAACCGCCTCACCATCAATCTTGGTGATCAGATCATTGGTGAGGATGCCGGCGCGGGCGGCCGGGGTGTCGTCGATCGGCGTCACCACCTTGATCTGGCCGTCCTCCTGCGTCACCTCGATGCCGAGGCCGCCGAACTGGCCGCGCGTCTCCACCTGCATGTCCTTGAACGCCTTGGCGTCCATATAGCTGGAGTGCGGATCAAGCGATGTCAGCATGCCGTTGATCGCCGCCTCGATCATTTTACCTTCGGCAGGCTTTTCAACGTAGTCGCTGCGGACTTTTTCAAACACATCGCCGAACAGATTGAGCTGCCGATAGATGTCCGGCGAGGCGGCGGTGGCGCTGGTGGTGGACATCAGCCGGGTCTGCGTCGCCGCCAGCGACATGCCGACGCCCAATGCCACGCCACACACCAGAATCGAAATCTTCCGCATTATCCGCGAACCTTTTCGCCTTGAGACGCGCCGGGGGATTTTGCCCACCAGGGCGTGGGGTCAATCGCCCCGCCATCCTTTCGGAATTCCACATAAAGGGCCGGACCCGACGCCGCATCCGGACGCCCGGCGGCGGCGCTGTCGCCAGCAGCCTGTTCAGGCTTGCCGACGCCCCGGTCTGACCCCTTGCCCATGACGGCCACGGGCTCACCAGCGAGAACAAACTGCCCAAGACTGACGTTGATACGTTCCATGCCTGCAAGCAGCACATAGTACCCACCGCCGGCATTTATGATCAAGAGTTGCCCAAAGGAACGGAACGGCCCAGCAAAAGACACCCAACCATCGGAAGGCGCCGAAACCACGGCGCCCGGCTGGCTGGCGATGGTTATGCCCTGGGATTTCGCCCCCGCTGCATCCGTCGCGCCAAAGCTGACCAGTTCACGGCCGCCGACAGGCATCGGCAGCTGGCCGCGCGCGTCGACGAAGGCGATCTTCGGCTCCAGCCGCGCCGGGTCCTTGAAGGCGAGGGCCGCCAGTTGCTCCTTGGCGTTCTTCAGCTCGGCCTCGGCCTTGCGCGCCGCCTCGCTATTGCGCTGCGCCGCTCCAAGCTCCGCCTCCAGCCTGGCGATCAGGCTTTTCAGATCGGTGGCCTGCTTCGCCAGCCCCGCCGCCTGTTCGGCCTGGTCGGTGGTCTCCTGTTCGGCGCCGGCCAGTCGCGCCTGGCGCGCCTCGATCAGCGCCGTCAGCCTGCGGCGCTCTTCAACGATCGCCTCCATTTCGGCGAACAGGCGCTGCTTGTCGGCCTTAATGGCGTCGCCAAGCCGCACAAGTTCGGCGAGGTCAGTGGCGAGCGCGCGGGTTTCCGCCCGCAATTCCGGCACCACGGCGCCGAGCAAAATAGACGTGCGCACGGCGGCCAGCAGATCGTCGGGACTGGCGAGCACGGCGGGCGGCGGGCGCCGACCGATGCGCTGCAGCGCCGCCATCACTTCGACGATGACATCCTGGCGGCTCTGGAACGAGCGGCGGATGGCGTCAGCGCTGTCATTGAGCGTGGCGAGGCGTGCTTCGAGCCCGGCGATGCGTTCTTCCGTCGCCTGCACCTTGCTGGTGGTGTTCAGCAGGGCGCCATTCAGCCGGGCGCGGTCGAGCTTGATGGCGGCGATCTCCGCTTCAAGCCGGATACGGGATTCTTCATTGGAATGCAGGCGCGATTCGATAGCCTTTAGCTCGGCCTCGCGGGCATCCTTCTCCCGCTGCGCCGCCGACGGCGCCGGCTGGGCCTGTAACGGCGCCATGGCGCTCATGCCCAGCAGGGCGCCCAGCACGCCCACGCATACCCCGGCGCGCCAAAGACCACGCCAATGGGCGCGTCGGCGAGCAACAGGTTGGGCCATGACCATGGGGCGGAGCATATAGCGGATCAGCTCTGTCGGGCGGGGACAATCAGGCTGTCACTATAGGGGAGGGCGGTAAACGCCGCCTTTGCAAAACGAAGCTTATCCACGCTGCCCACGCCAATCATCCGCCGCACCAGCCATTGTCATGCGCCCGTAATCGGGCGAGGCTGGGGCAGAGCGCGCGTTATGCGGTTTATTTTGCGCGCAAGGGCAAAATCGCCTGAGACGCTCCGCCTTTGCGGCCCAGATCAGCTGCGGTGATAGGGGTGGCCGTCAATAATGGTCATGATGCGGTAGATCTGCTCAAGCGCGATCACCCGCACCAATTGATGCGGCAGCGTCATGGCCCCGAACGACAGCACCAGTTTCGCCTGGTCGCGCACGCTCTGGTCGAGGCCATCGGCGCCGCCGATCACCAGGCACAGATGCTCGGCGCCGCTCTCGCGCAGGGCGTCAAAGCGCGCCGCCACCGCTTCGCTGTTCAACGCCGGTCCGCGTTCATCGAAGACGAACAGCGCCGCGCCCGCCGCGCGCGACAGAATCGCCTGGGCTTCCTCGGCCTTGCGGCGGCTGGCGTCGCTGGCGCGGCTTTCGGCCAGCTCCACCACCTGCATTTGGGTGACGCCAAGGCCGCGCCCCTGGGCGATGGCGCGCTGCAAATAGCGATCGGCCAGTTCCCGCTCGGGGCCAGCCTTCATCTTGCCAATGGCGATCAGGGTGAGTTTCACGCTCGGGTCCGCGACACGCGCATCGCCATCAGACACATGCGCCTGATGGTTCTCGATGCGCCCAGCCCATGGAAAGCTGGAGCAAGGCCCAGCCCGGCGATGGCGAACCCGGCTTTAGCCCGCCTTGTCGGCGCCAGGGGCCGCGCTCCACATCTTCTCCAGATTGTAGAAGGAACGCACTTCGGGGCGGAACACGTGGATGATCAGATCGCCAGCGTCGACCAGCACCCAGTCGCAGGTGGGGAAGCCCTCATCCTTGATTCCACGCACGCCAGCGGCGTGCAGGTTCTCAATCAGCTTCTCGGCGATGGAGCCGACATGGCGATTCGACCGACCCGAGGCGATGATCATGGCGTCCGCAAGTGAGGTCTTGCCGCGCAAATCCAGCTCGACGATGTCCTCGGCCTTCATCTCATCCAGCGACTGCATGGCCACGGCGACAAGATTGGCGAGCGAGACATCGGCGGCCAAATCCGCCGCCATATCTGGGGCGACGTCTTCGGCGACGGCGCCAGGAATCTGCTGTTCGGTGTCCGGTGTACGATTGGGCATATGTGTGCGCGGGGCGCCTTCTGGTAAACGCGATGGGTCCATCGCCTTTCGGCAACATAGTCGCATCCACCCCGCCATTCAACGCGCGGCGGCGTCGCGTTTGCGCCAAAGCGCCCGCTCAGGTCGTAGGCGAGGGCGCCTTGCCTTCCGCTGCCTCGCCGTCCGCCGCCTTGTCGGTCCCGGCCTTGCGCAATGCGGTTGATGACAGTGTCGAGCGGGGCCCGTGCAGTAAGGTCCATGCCGGGGCGCGGCGTGAGGCGAGGCTGTGGGCCTGCGCCTCGGGGACCCTGGCGGCTGCGAAACGCCGCGCGGCTGGCGCGGCCGTGGCCCTGAGCGTGTCGCCGGGCCGGTCGATCACCGCCACCGGCACATGTCGCATCAATTGGCGCCAGTTGCGCCAGCGGTGCAGACTGGTGAGGCTGTCGCCGCCGATGATCCAGACGAAATGCACGCGCGGGAAGCGTTTCTGCAGATACGCGATGGTCTGCTGACTGTATCGGGCGCCAATATCAGCCTCAAAGCCGGTGACATGAAAACGCGGATGCCGCGCCATGGCGCGGGTCAGCGCCAGCCGTTTGGCAACATCGGGCAGGCCATCGCGGGACTTAAGTGGATTTCCCGGCGTCACCAGCCACCAGACCTGATCAAGCCCGAGCCGCTTCAGCGCCTGCAACGCCACCAGGCGATGGGCGGCGTGGGGCGGATTGAACGAGCCGCCATACAGGCCGATACGGGCGCCGTCGGCGAGCGGCGGCAAGCGCCAGCGCGCGATCATGGCGTCGCCCTGAAATATTGAACAAAATCCGCGCTTTGCATGTTATTCTTGTGGGAAGAAGGCCAATGCAGGGAGGTGGTCATGTTCATCCATCTGACAGATCCGGCCGATCATAGCCGTATTGTGCTGAATGCGTCATGCATCCTGATGCTGCGCCCTTCGGCCCAGGGCGGCTCAACCATTTATTTGACGACAGGCGCGACCCATCATCCCGACATGTTGCGGGCCCGCGAGACGCCAGAGGACATTCTTGGGCTGATCAACGCAGGCTCGGCGGCGAATGCGAACGGCGGTCCTGTGGCGTCGGCAGAAACGGGGGCCGGCGCCTTCGAACCCGGCCCGGTGGAGACCGCACGGCCAGCGCACTGACGCTGTGGCCGCGCCGTGTCGCTGGCCAGACAGGCTAACGACACGGCTACTGCAAGGTCTGGTCAGGGGCGGGTCTGGTCAGGGGCGGGTTTGGCCGGCGCCACGCACCTTGTATTTGAACGAGGTCAGCTGCTCGGCCCCGACAGGGCCGCGCGCGTGCATGCGGCCGGTGGCGATGCCGATCTCGCCGCCGAAGCCAAACTCGCCGCCATCAGCGAACTGGGTCGAGGCATTGTGCAGCACGATGGCCGAATCGACCTCATTGAGGAAGCGCTCGGCCCGCGCCTTGTTCTCCGTGATGATGCAGTCGGTGTGCTGGGAGGAGAAAGCGTTGATATGCGCCAGCGCGCCATCGAGCCCATCCACCAGCCGCGCCGAAATGATCGCCTCGAGATATTCCGTGCTCCAGTCGGCGTCGCTGACGTCGGTGACGCGGGGGTCGACCGCCTTGATGTCGGCGTCGCCGCGCACTTCGCAACCGGCGTCGAGCAGCATGCTCACCAGCGGTTGCAGCAGCCGGTCGGCGGCGGCGCGGTCAACCAGCAGGGTCTCCGCCGCGCCACAGATCGAGGTGCGGCGCATTTTGGAGTTGAGCAGCACGGTGCGCGCCGTCTCCAGCGCCGCCTCGCCGTCGACATAGACATGCACCAGGCCTTCGAGGTGAGCGAACACCGGCACGCGGGCCTCGTTTTGCACCCGCTCAACGAGGCTTTTGCCGCCGCGCGGCACGATCACGTCAATGGCGCCGCCGAGGCCGCGCAGCATCTCGCCGACGGCGGCGCGATCACGGGTCGGCACCAGCTGCACCGCATCGGCAGGTACGCCGGCGCTGGCGAGACCCTTTGACATGGCGCTGGCAATGGCGCTGGCCGAGCGGAAACTGTCTGAGCCCGAGCGCAGGATCACGGCGTTGCCGGCCTTGAGGCTCAAGGCGGCGGCGTCGGCGGTGACATTGGGCCGGCTCTCAAAAATGATGCCGATGACGCCAAGCGGCGTCGACACGCGCTCGATCACCAGACCGTTGGGCCGCTCAAACGTCGCCAGCACCTTGCCGACCGGATCGGGCAGCGCGGCGATCGCGTCGACGCCGCTGGCGATGGCGTTGACCCGCGCCTCATCGAGCGCCAGCCGGTCGATATAGGCTTCGGTCTGGCCATTGGCGCGCGCCTCGGCGATGTCCTCGACATTGGCTGCGAGAATGGCGGGGGCAGCCTCGCGAATGGCGGCGGCGGCGGCGTGCAGCGCCGCGGCGCGGGTTTCGGCGCTGGCCAGCGCCAGGGCGCGCCGGGCGGCGACAGCGCGCACGCCCATGTCGGCCATCAATTGCGGCAGATCGGCAGCTGGCGTCGCAGGGCCACGGACAGCCTCGGCTGCGCGGATGGTCCGGTCGATGTCTGCTGCGGTCGTCATGACACTGCTTTCCTGCATATGAGGCCTGGGCCACATCGGCCCAGACATTTGGCGGCTTTCGCCAGGGAGCTTTTAATTACGGCCATCATTATTAGCCGCAGGGGCTGCGTTAGCGCAAGGGGCGCCAGGACGAGGGTAGCCAGGACAAGGGGAGCCAGGACGAGGGCAGCCAGGTCGAGGGTAGCCAGGACGAGGGGCGAGGCCGGGTGGCGCTCAGCCCGTCTCGTCCTTAGGGGCGCTGACCACCACCATGACGTCGCGATGGATCATCTCGGCGCGACCGGCATAGCCCACCAGCTCCACCACCTCGCTGCTGGCGTGGCCGGCCACGGCGCGGGCGTCGTCGGCGTCGAAATTGACCAGCCCACGCGCCACCACCACGCCATCGGCGGTACGCACCTGCACCGGATCGCCGCGCAGGAAGTCGCCTTCAACCCCCGTAACGCCAGCCGGCAGCAGGCTTTTGCCACGGCGCAGCGCCGCCACCGCGCCATCGTCGATGATCACCGCGCCGCTGGTCTCCAGCAGGCCGCTGATCCACTTCTTGCGGGCCCGCGCCGGGGTCGAGCGCGACAGGAACCAGGTCGCCGGGCCGCCCTCGATGATGCGGCGGATCGGGTGGTCGACGAGGCCCGAGGCGATGATCATATGGGCGCCGCCGGCAGTGGCGATCTTGCCGGCCTCGATCTTGGTGCGCATGCCGCCGCGCGAGAACTGGCTGGCGGCGCCGCCGGCCATCGCCTCGATCTCGGCGGTGATGCGCGGCACCACAGGAATGTGCTTCGCGTCCGGGTCAGAGCCAGGCGGGGCGGTGTACAGCCCGTCGATGTCTGACAACAGGATCAGCAGATCGGCGTCCGCCATGGTGGCGACGCGGGCGGCGAGGCGATCATTGTCGCCATAGCGAATCTCGCTCGTCGCCACGGTGTCATTCTCATTGATCACCGGGATGGCGCGCCATTCCAGCAGCTTGCCGACGGTGGCGCGGGCGTTGAGATAACGGCGCCGCTCTTCGGTGTCCCACAGGGTCACCAGCACCTGGCCGGCGGTGACGCCGCGCGCGCCCAGCGCCTCGGACCAGGTGCGGGCCAGAGCGATCTGCCCGACCGACGCGGCGGCCTGGCTCTCCTCCAGCCGCAGCGGCCCGAGCGGCAGGTTGAGCACAGCCCGGCCGAGCGAGATCGAACCGGAGGACACCACCAGCACGTCCTTGCCCGCCCTGTGCAGGGCGGCCAGATCGTCGGCCAGCGCCGACAGCCATTGCTGGCGCACGGCGCTGCGTTCGCGGTCTACCAATAGCGATGAGCCGACCTTCACAACGATGCGTCGGAACTGGTCGAGGGCAGGTGTCTCGGTCATGGATGGGCGAGCCTGGCGCCGCAGCGCGCGATGAAGTGACAGCGCCAGGGCCGGGGCCCTGATGCGGTAAATGGCGGCGCCAGCGTCTGCGGGCGCGGGCAGGCGGCTCTATACAGCATAATCCGGCATGTCTGGAATGAATTCCACGCGGCGCTACGTGGTGAGGGACGATGGCCAGCGACGCCAGCGATGGCTCTGAGCGGTCATGGCGCCCTTGTCGGGATGCGCTGGCTGGCGGATAACGGGCGCAACATATCGCCACGTCAGCGATCAGTTTGCCTTGACAGAGGCGGCGGGGGCTTGCGGCGCGACGCTGAAGGAGGCAGGAACAGATGTCCTGTCAGACGTCCGGTCGCGGTCCGTCGGGCAGCAGCAAGTTTCGGCGGGAGAGGTTTATGTCCAGCAGCATGCGTCAGCCATCCGACGTGCTCGTCACCGTTTTCGGCGGCTCCGGTTTCATTGGCCGTCACGTGGTGCGGGCGCTGGCGCGCGAGGGCTATCGCATCCGCGTCGCCGTGCGCCGCCCGGATCTGGCTTTTCACCTGCAGCCTTTGGGCGGCGTCGGCCAGATTCACGCCGTTCAGGCCAATCTGCGCAACCGCCCGTCCATTGCCCGCGCCATTGCCGGCGCTGATGTGGTGGTCAATCTGGTCGGCGTCATGCACCAGAGCGGCCGCCAGCGCTTCGACGCCGTGCATGGCTTCGGGGCGCGCGCTGTTGCGGAAGCCGCGGCGGCTGCTGGCGTTGAGCGGCTGGTGCACATCTCGGCGCTCGGCGTGTCGGCTGATTCGGAGAGCGCTTACGCCCGCTCCAAGGCCAATGCCGAGATCGCGGTGCGCGACGCCTTCCCTGGCGCGGTGATCCTGCGCCCGTCCGTGGTGTTCGGGCCGGAAGATCAGTTCTTCAACCGTTTCGCGCAATTGGCCACCTTCCTGCCGGTGCTGCCGATCGTCGGCGCCGACACCAGGGTGCAACCGGTGTTCGTCGGCGATGTCGCCGATGCGGTGGCGAGCGCCGTGGGCGGCGCGGGCGCGGCTGGCGTGACCTATGAGTTGGCGGGCCCCGAGGCGCTAAGCATGCGCGAGGCGGTGGATTACACCCTGTCGGTGATCAAGCGTCGCCGTGTGGTGGTCGGGTTGCCGTTCGGCCTCGCCCGTTTGCAGGCGCTGGGCCTCGAGATCGCCCACACCCTGTCGCTGGGTCTGCTGCCTGCCAGCCTGCGCCTGACCCGTGACCAGGTGGAGCTGCTGCGCCATGACAGCATCATCTCACCTGAAGCCGAGGCCGAGGGCCGCACGCTTGCAGGTCTTGGCGTGACGCCGTCGGGCTATGACGCCATCGTGCCGACCTATCTGTGGCGCTTCCGCAAGAAAGGCCAGTTTGAAGTTCCGCCGCAGGTGGGCTCGGGTGCAAAGAGCGTCGAGGCCTGACGGCGCTTCGCTTCAGAACCTCGGGCATCAGAACATCGCAATGAAAAAAGCCGCCTGCATCGGGCGGCTTTTTTGTCGCTGAACGCTCAGGCGGGATTGCCGGCGTCGGCTCCGAGCCGGGCGCGTTCGGCGCGCTCCACGCGTTTGTGAACGTGCACCATCAGGGCGATGCCGAACAGCGGCGTCAGCAGGTTGAGCACCGGAACCGCCACGAGGCAGGCGGTGATCAGCCCGGCGCCGAACACGGTTGCGCGGTTGCGCAGCCGCATGGCGCCGGCCTCGGGCATGGTCCGGAAGCGCCCCGCCGCCATCTCGAAATATTCGCGGCCGAGCAGATAGCCATTGGCGATGAAAAACGCAGCCAGATTCACGCCGGGAATAAAAAACAGCAACAGCGCGAACAGATTGACCACCAGCGACAGTCCGGCGAAGCGCAGGCCGTAGACGATCGAACGGGCGAATGACAGCGGCGTTCCCGGCGGATCGGACGGGTAATTGGTCATCTCGACCAGCTCGGCCGCATCGTCGAGGAAATAACCGGAGACCAGCGCCGACACCGGCGGGATCAGAAAGGCGAGGCCAATCAACAGGCCGGCGCCGACGACGAAGAAGGCCAGGCTGTCGAGAATGGGCCAGGAGGCGCTGAGGCTGTGGCCTTCAAGGTAATAGTTCAGCAGCCGCGTCAGCCCGAACCAGATCAGGCCGAGCACCAGGATGGTCAGGCCGACCGAACGCAGCAGCATGCTGCGAAACGGCGCCGACAGCACCTGGCGAAAGGCGCGCACGGCGGCGTCGATCAGATGGAGCGGGCCGATGGAGTGGGGTCGGTTCATACGGGGTCCATGGAGGCGCAGCGCCAGTTGAGGCGACGTCGCAAACAACGGGCGCCCGCGTCGCCTTGATGGGCGTCGCGGGCGGCGTATGCGGTATATGGGGCGTCGCGCGGCAATGTCATGGCGCGACGGACAGATTGCTTGCGCGCGCTGCCG
Source organism: Camelimonas sp. FR25 (assembly GCF_059740505.1). NCBI lineage: Bacteria > Pseudomonadati > Pseudomonadota > Alphaproteobacteria > Hyphomicrobiales > Chelatococcaceae > Camelimonas > Camelimonas sp. FR25. The sequence continues at coordinate 53,882 of NZ_JCAWFG010000020.1, forward strand.
CGCCAGGGGCAAAAATGCAAAATGCTGGCGCCGCATGATGGCGGATGCCCTCACTCGCACATCTAACCCGCATAAAGCGTTAAGGGCGTCGCGCAGACTGGCGCGACGGGCGTGCTGCGTTTCGACCGGCGACAGTGGAGCTTGCGAACGACCGCGTGGAGGCCTCCGGCCCAGGCCTCGGGTTCACGCCCCCTGGGGTCCCGCAGCGACCCTCGCTGGTCGTGGCCCGGAGTGGGCGGGGCGCGCTAGTTCAACAAGCCGGCGCTCGTCCCCTCGCTGGCCTGCGCCCTATGTTCGCCATCGTCATCCTGCGCCGCGGGCTGGCTCCACACCAGCTGCTTGTAGTCAAAGCTGCTTTCGATGGTCGGCTTGATGATGGCGAAATAGGGCGAGATGTCGAAGTCGCGCGGCGCGTACAGGCTGTGGTGGCGGATGTGCAGGATCTCGGCCCGGCTGAAGCGCGACATGGACTTGCGCGTCGCCACCTCCAGCCGCGGCAAAACCGGATAGCGCACCAGCTCGAAGGCCTGGGCGATCAAGGTCGAGCAGATGGCGCGGGTCGGCTCGCCTGACCCCAGCGCGATCATTCGGCGGCGGAACCGCGCCGGGGCCGGCAAGGGGAGTAGATAGCGGCCGAGATCAATCACATTGCGCATGTCATATCGGTGGCCGATGCGCGAACAGGCGTAGGCGAGCAGCGCGTCGCGATCATCCGGGGTCAACGCCACCGGCCGGCAGATGCGCACGCTGGCGCCGGCATATTTGGACAGCGGCGCCGTGGCGACGCCGCGCTTCACATCGGCCTCGACCAGCACATGCACATCGTTGGCCAAGGCCGCCTGGGCGTCGCTCTGACCCGAACGGCGCGTCGCGCCAGCGTCGTCGGGCGCATCAGCTGACAGAAACGACGGGCTGCAACCCGCGACCGGCAATGGACCGACATAGAGCGCGGCGTGGGACCAGCTCGACTGGGTCAGATATTTGATGATCGAGGCGATGCGAGTCGCGCCTTCGACCAGCAGCACGTCGCCAGGCTGCAGGGTGCGCGCCAGCGCATCCGGGTCAGGCGGAGCTGAAGGCTGGTAGCCGCGTACGGGCTGCATCAGAAAATCAGCCATGCGCCCGCCGAGCCAGGTCAGTAAGCGATCGATGAAACGGAGCCGGAAAACGGTGCGTCCTCCCATCACTCTCAGCCCTGGGGGAGTCTACGCCAATCGCTTCAGGCGGCAAGCGGCGTCACGCCTCAAGACGGCGGCGCGCCTCGCAGGCGACCGGCAAGAGAACGGCAGGAGCGCAACCGACCGGCCAAGGGCGCCGCCCGTGCAAGCCGTTGCATGCTGTGGTCGCAGGCAGGCGCAGCCGGCCCATCGCCGCAGCGCGGCGTCGGCGCCGACTGACGGTCGTGTGGGCCTCAATCAGCGGGCCGGTTGCGTCACAGCATGCTGGGCAGGATACGGTCCGGCGGGCGGTGGCCATCCATGAACACGCGGATGTTGAGAATCACCTTCTCGCCCATGTCATGGCGGCCCTCGATGGTCGCCGAGCCGAGGTGCGGCAGCAGCACCACCTTGTTGGCCCGGGCCAGCTTGAGCAGGCGCGGGTTCACCGAGGGCTCCGATTCGAACACGTCGAGGCCGGCGCCGGACAGCTCATTGGCCTCCAGCATGCGGGCGAGGGCGGTCTCGTCGATGATTTCGCCGCGCGCCGTGTTGACGATGATGGCGGAGGGGCGGATCAGCTTGAGGCGGCGGGCCGACAACAGATGATAGGTCGCGGGCGTGTGCGGGCAATTGACCGAGATGATGTCCATGCGGGCCAGCATCTGGTCGAGCGACTCCCAATAGGTCGCCTCCAGCGCATTCTCGGTCGCCTCGGCCACACGTCGGCGGTTGTGATAATGGATCGACAGGCCGAAGGCGCGGGCGCGGCGGGCCAGCGCCTGGCCGATGCGGCCCATGCCGACGATGCCAAGGCGCTTGCCGGTGATGCGGCGACCCAGCATCCACGTCGGCGACCAGCCTTCCCACTCATCGTCTGGCACCACCTTGGCGCCTTCGGCGATGCGGCGGGCCACGGCGAGGATCAGCGCCATGGTCATGTCGGCGGTGTCTTCGGTCAGCACGCCCGGCGTGTTGGTCACGGTGACGCCGCGCGCCAGCGCCTGCTGGACGTCGATGTGGTCGACGCCAGCGCCGTAATTGGCGATCAGCTTCAGCTGTGGGCCTGCCTGGGCAAGGATGGCGGAATCGATGACGTCCGTGATGGTCGGCACCAGCACATCGGCGGTTTTCACCGCCTCGATCAGCTCGGCTGGCCGCATGGGCGTGTCGTCGTGGTTCAGCCGCACGTCGAACAGCTCCGCCATGCGGGTTTCGATGGCGTCGGGCAGACGGCGGGTGACGACGACGAGTGGCTTCTTTTTGGTCATGACGCGTCCAGACGGGAGCTTTTTCACCCAGCGTTAAGCAGGATCAGGCGACACAGAACAGGGTCTGCGCCTCCCGACTCTGTAACAGACGGAGGCAGAAAGACAACGCATCCAAATGTCTGACGCGGCCAGCGCCAGCCGCCGTGAGGCGTGGACAGGAGCATCGCCGACCGGCGGCGCGCCGACGATAAAGGGGCTTGAGTGATGGCAGGGGCTGTGCTGCGCGCGCCGCGTGCAACCAGGCGGGACCGTTGCGGCGTCGCCGTGATGGCGACGGGGCTGGCACGGCGCTGGGGCGTTTCGGCGCTGTTGCTGGCGGCGAGTTTCGCGGCCGTCGCGCTGCCGGCGCCAGCCGTGGCCGAAGCCGGCCCCAAAGGCACGGTCACCGGGCTGCCATTGCCACGCTACGTTTCGCTGAAGACCGACCGCGTCAATCTGCGCCGGGGGCCCAACAAGGATCAGGCGACGGTCTGGGTCTATCACCGCGTCGGCCTGCCGGTGGAGATCACCGCTGAATTCGAGACCTGGCGGCGCGTGCGTGATTCCGAAGGGGTCGAGGGCTGGGTGCTGCACTCGCTGCTGTCCGGCAAGCGCACGGCGCTGGTCGCCCCCTGGGAGAAGAGCGGCGTGCTGGTGCCGATGTATCGTGAGGCCGCGGAGACGGCAGCGCTGGCGGCGCAGCTTGAGCCGCACGTCGTGCTGCGCGTCGAGAAATGCGACAAGGTCTGGTGCGAGGTCGAAGTGGCGAAACGCAAGGGATTTGTGCGTCAGGAGCGGCTGTGGGGGGTCTATCCTGGCGAGGTCGTCGACTGACGCCCGCGGGCCGTGAAACAGGCGGGAAGCCGAACGGCTGGATCAGCTGCGAGATCAGCCAAGCGCAAGGTTCGCGCAGCATCAGGACAGCGACGTCCCAGCTGCGCCTGGCGCGTTCTGGCAAACCATTCTCGGGACACGTCGGGCAAACAAAAGGCCGCCCAAAAGAGGCGGCCTCGCAGGGTTCCATAGGAGCGCAGCGCTTATGAGGCGCGGCGCGGCCGCAAGCGGACCACAACGTCGACGCGGGCGATCTCCATGCCCTCTGGCGCATCCGGCAGGTTGGAGATGTTGATCGACGACCCCGGGATATCCAGCAGCCGCTCTTCGCCCTCGACGAAGAAGTGGTGGTGGTCGCCGACATTGGTGTCGAAATAGGTGCGCGAACCGTCGACCGCGACTTCGCGCAGCAGGCCGGCCTCGGTGAACTGGTGCAGGGTGTTGTAGACGGTGGCCAGCGACACCGGCACGCGCGCCTTGCTCGCCTCGTCATACAGCATTTCCGCCGTGACGTGCCGGTCGCCCTTGGCGAACAACAGCCAGCCCAGCGACACGCGCTGGCGGGTGGGGCGCAGGCCAGCACGCCGCAGCTCGGAACGGAGCGCGTGCACCGGGCAGCCCTTCAGGCCGTCCGTCTCACCCGCAGCCGCCAGTTCACCGCCGCGAAGGGCGTCGCCATCAGTCATTGAACCCGTCTTCCCAGAACCCGTCTTCCCACGAAACCTTCCCTTAGCATAGGCAATGGCGCCGCTGGCTGCAACCCTTTGCGAAACGTTCGCAACTAGGTGCGACATCGGCGGCAAGATTAGCGGCAAGGGCGGCGGCAAAGCGGCGGCAAGAGCGGTCAAGCGAGCCGCATGGCGGTCTTTTCGGCGTAACCCCGCCTTTGTCATCGGATGGTCGCGCGCCCTGTGCAGGCTGGCCGCCCTGAGGATCTGGCCCTGGAGCATGCGCCGATCACGCCGGATCGGCTCATGCCCCCATTTTCATGCAGGGAGCGCATTCTCGTCGATCAGACGATCTCGTTGGATCGGTAAGCACTCTGGAGCAGGTAAAAGGCGCGCCTTCTGGGGGCGCCGCCCAGGGCAAATCGCGCCATGACGGCGGCGCGGCGGCCAGGCTTTCGGCGCGCATGGCAATCGTGTTACAAGCCGAAGCGGATGGCGGGGGGCGACAGGCGCTCCGGTCGCGGTCCAGTTCCTGCGCGCTTGTCGCGCACCCACGATGTGCGATCCGTAAGGGTCCACCCGCGATTTGTTTGGACGATGACCGACACTGCTCACGGCGCCACGCGTCAATCCAGCTACAATTACGAAGAACTGCTCGCATGCGCACGCGGTGAACTGTTTGGGCCGGGCAACGCCCAGCTGCCGCTGCCGCCGATGCTGATGGTTCATCGTATTACCGACATTTCCGAGACGGGCGGCGAATACGGCAAGGGTTATGTGCGGGCGGCCTATGACGTCAGCCCGGACGACTGGTATTTCCCGTGCCATTTCCAGGGCAACCCGATCATGCCTGGCTGCCTCGGTCTCGACGGCATGTGGCAGATCACCGGCTTTTTCCTTGGCTGGCTCGGCGAGCCAGGGCGCGGCATGGCCTTGTCGACCGGCGAGGTGAAGTTCAAGGGCATGGTGCGTCCGGGCGTCAAGCTTCTCGAATATGGCATCGACTTCAAGCGGGTGATGCGCGGTCGGCTGGTGCTCGGCACCGCCGACGGCTGGCTGAAGGCCGATGGCGAGAAGATTTATGAGGCGAAGGATCTGCGCGTCGGCCTGTCGACCGCCTGATCCCCTGCCGGCTTTCCAGGCCCGGCGCAGCGGCGTCAGCGCCTTGCGGTGGGCGTTGCGCCCGCGCTGAACAATGCGCCCGCCATTGCGTCCGTCCTGGAAAAGCACGATATGCTGCGCAGGTTGTCGTCGCTTGCGGCGGCGACGTTCTGGACGTCACGCCTCCTCACAGGCGTTCGTGCAGGGCGGAATGTTTGATCCGCCCTGTGTTTCCGGGGTTTTGATGCAGGCCAGCTGACGTGGCGGCGCGCCACCGATGCTGCGGTCCGTAATAGAGGAACAGTCGCTGATGAGGCGAGTCGTTGTGACCGGGATGGGCATTGTCTCGTCCATTGGCAACAATATCCCGGAGGTGACGCAGTCACTTCTCGAGGCCCGCTCCGGCATCTCATTTGCCGAGGAACACGCGAAGCTCGGCTTCCGCAGCCAGGTTTACGGTCGTCCGACCCTGGCGCCGGAGACCCTGGTTGACCGTCGCGCCATGCGCTTCCTCGGTGAAGGCGCGGCGTGGAACCACGTCGCCATGGAAGAGGCTATCGCCGACGCCGGCTTCAGCCCTGAAGAGATCTCCAACGAACGCGTCGGCATCATCATGGGCTCTGGCGGTCCATCTGCCCGCACCATCGTTGAGGCCGCCGACATCACCCGGACCAAGGGTCCGAAGCGTGTCGGCCCGTTCGCCGTGCCGAAGGCCATGTCGTCCACCGCCTCGGCGACGCTGGCGACCTGGTTCAAGATTCGCGGCGTCAATTATTCGATCTCCTCGGCCTGCGCCACCTCGGTGCATTGCACCGGCAACGCCTATGAGCAGATCGCCTGGGGCAAGCAGGACGTGATTTTCGCCGGTGGTTGCGAAGAGCTGGACTGGAGCCTGTCGGTGCTGTTCGACGCCATGGGCGCCATGTCGAGCAAGTACAACGACCGGCCGTCCACCGCCTCGCGCGCCTATGACAAGAACCGCGACGGCTTCGTCATCGCTGGCGGCGCCGGCGTGCTGGTGCTGGAAGAGCTGGAGCACGCCAAAGCGCGCGGCGCCAAAATCTATGCCGAAGTCGTCGGCTATGGCGCGACGTCGGATGGCTATGACATGGTCGCTCCGTCGGGCGAGGGCGCCATTCGCTGCATGCGCCAGGCGCTGTCGACGGTGAAGAACCCGATCTCTTACATCAACCCGCACGCCACCTCGACGCCGGTCGGCGACGACAAGGAAATCGAGGCGATCCGGGAGGTGTTCGGCGCCGGCGACAAATGTCCGCCGATCTCGGCGACCAAGTCGCTCACCGGCCACTCGCTGGGCGCCACCGGCGTTCAGGAAACGATTTATTCGCTCCTGATGATGCAGAACAATTTCATCTGCGAGAGCGCCCATATCGAGGAGCTGGACCCGGCGTTCGCCGACATGCCGATCGTCCGCAAGCGTATCGACAACGCCCAGCTGGAAACGGTGCTGACCAATTCCTTCGGCTTCGGCGGCACCAACGCCACGCTGGTGCTGAAGCATATTGACGCCTGAGTGACGGGGCGGCGGGGGCCGCGCTGCTGCGCCTCGCCCCCACTGCATGCAGCCACATCTCCCTGCATTCGCCGCTGCGGCGCCGTGAGCCCGGGCGCGATCGCCAGCGCTGGCTGACGCACAGTCAGCTGGTCACCAGTTTAACGGCCACGCGCGGCCTCATGCCTGCGCCGGGCAAAGATGAAGCGCGCCGCCCCGGGCGGCGGCGTGGAGAGGACCACACATGGCGTTGATGGCGGGCAAGCGCGGCCTCATCATGGGCGTTGCCAATAACCACTCGATCGCATGGGGCATCGCCCAGGCGCTCGCAGCGGAAGGCGCCGAACTCGCGTTTACCTATCAGGGCGATTCGCTGCGCAAGCGTGTGGCGCCGCTGGCGGAATCGCTGGGGGCGGAGGTGCTGCTGCCGTGCGACGTCGAGGATATTGACAGCGTCGACGCCGTGTTCGCGGCGCTGAAGGACAAGTGGGGAACGATCGATTTCCTCGTCCACGCCATCGCCTTCTCCGACAAGAACGAGCTGAAGGGCCGTTACGCGGACACCACCCGCGCCAATTTTTCGCGCACCATGGTGATCTCCTGCTTCTCGTTCACCGAGGTGGCGAAGCGTGCGGCGGCGATGATGCCCAATGGCGGCGCCATGCTGACGCTGAGCTTCATGGCTGATCGCGTCATGCCCAACTATAATGTGATGGGCGTGGCAAAGGCGGCGCTGGAGCAGAGCGTGCGTTATCTGGCCTCGGACTTCGGTTCCGACCAGGTGCGGGTCAACGCCATCTCGGCAGGCCCGGTGCGCACCCTGGCTGGCGCCGGCGTCAATGACGCGCGGCTCATGTACAATTATCAGAAGGCCCATGCGCCGCTGCGCCGCACGGTGTCGATCGAGGAGATCGGCAAGTCGGCGCTTTATCTGCTGTCCGACTGGTCGTCCGGCGTCACCGGCGAAATCCATTATGTCGACAGCGGCTATAACATCATCGCCATGCCGCGCACCGCCGAACTGAAGGCCCAGGAAGACGCACAGGCCAAGGCCGAAGACACCTGATCTGGCGGCGGGCTCGCCGGTCCGGAACGAGCGCCTGGTAAGAGTCCGCAGCAACAGCGGCAAGCAAGCGCCGCTCCGTTCAAGCGCCCAGGGCCGACCGGGCGACCTCCAGGACGATCCCAGTCTGAAAAGCAGCCCCCGGGCTGCTTTTTCGCTTTTTATACCGGGATGCGCAGATGCTGACGCATCCGCATCCTGAAATGCTCAGTCGCCAAACGGGCTTACCCAGAACCCGATGTGTCACGCCCATCGGATTCTGGCATTAGCCCGCACTTGCATGTCGTTTGCGAGCCATACGGGGGGGCGCCGGTTTTTTGGGCAGGCTCAGCCTGGCCGTGACATGGCTGATTGTCGTCGCCAAACAGGCGCTGGCGCTCTGATGCTGGCCGCGCGTCGCAGCCTGCAGAGCGGGTCAACACCCCGCCTTGGCGAGGCCAGGCTTACGCTTGGCCCAGAACGGGAGTGGGGGCATTGCGGCAGTTTGGGAGGCAGCGGAGGATTTTTGACGCCAGATCAGCCACATCGAGGCGCCCTCGCGTGGGGACGTTCGTGCGTTAAGTGGTGTGTTTTGGCGCACACAGCACAAAAAATGGCAGCCAGGCTGCCATGAAAATCTTGCGTCAATTTGCGACGCGCCCTATCAGTGAACTTGCAGCACTTGCTGCATGCCCTCTGTGGGCGTTTCCTCCCTAGACTTGAGGGCGGCGCTTTGTTGCGCGGCCCTTTTTTCTTGTGTGGGTCGGAGACTAGCGTCGGATTGGCGCCGCGTGCAACGAAATTTTTTACAAAAAATGCCGAATGGTGATGCGTTTGTGAGCGCGGCACGTGGCTGCGCCGTGGGCTTGAAGCAACTGCGGTATGGCGCCAATTGGGGAGGGGGGCGGTAACCCTCTGGAAACTATTTGTTATATCATTTGCCTGTGGCCGGCGGGCGCCACGGTCGCAGTCAAGCGATGACGTGTTCGCAACGCCAGACTGCGACAGTTTGTCGTACTTCTGGCAATCCATCGTCGCCGCCGTCAGGCGGTGCGCCAACGGTGGACATTGCCGCCCGGTCATGCGAACTGCGGTTCTCCCAGGACATTCATCACATGCTGGCGCGACCTGTGCAGCGTCCCGCCAGCCTTCGTGGGGAGCGCGGCGTCGTGCTGATCAAGATCTGTGGTCTGAGTGACCTTGCGACCCTCGATGCGGCGTTGGACGCCGGCGCCGCTATGGTCGGCTTCGTGCACTTTCCCCGTAGCCCGCGCCATGTCGCGCTTGCTGATGCGGCGCGGCTTGCGGCGCATGTGCGCGCCCGACAGGCGGCAGGCGCCCCAAAGACCCAGAGCGTGGTGCTGACGGTTGACGCCGACGACGCCCTCATCGACCGCATTGTGTCGGAGGTTGCGCCCGACTGGATCCAGTTGCACGGTTCGGAAACACCTGAGCGCGTCGCCGCAATCGCGAACAGGCTCGACATTGGCCTGATCAAGGCGATTGGCGTCTCCGGGCCAGACGACATCGAGCGGGCGCTGACCTATGACGCCGCCGACCTGATGCTGCTCGACGCGCGGCCGCCGAAAGACGCCACCCGCCCCGGCGGCAATGGCGTGGCTTTCGACTGGGGGCTGGCGCGCGATGGCCGCTTGCCGCCGTTCCTGCTATCGGGCGGGCTGGACGCGGAGAATGTCGCTTTGGCGCTGGACGGGCTTGCCGGCCAGACGTCTTTGGCTGGCGTCGACGTCTCCTCGGGAGTAGAGAGTGCGCCAGGCGTCAAGAATCCGGCGCTTGTCGAGGCGTTTGTCCGCGCGGCCCGCCGCGCGTGAGCTTGAAGGAACTGGTTTCGTGAGCGCTCACCTGAATACCCCCTCGGCTGGCGCGTCGTCTGATGCGGCGCAGCGGCCCAATTCCTTCCGCAGTGGCCCTGACGCCCGCGGCCGGTTCGGCATTCATGGCGGGCAGTTTGTGGCTGAAACGCTGATGCCGCTGGTGCACGAGCTCGAAGCCGCCTGGGAGGCGGCCAAGGCCGACCCGGCCTTCCACGCCGAGATGCAGCAGCATCTGGCCACCTATGTCGGTCGTCCCAGCCCGCTGTATTACGCCGAGCGGCTCACCGACCATCTGCGCGAGGCATCGCGCCTGGCTGGCGGCGATGGCGGCGCCAAGATCTACCTGAAGCGGGAAGAGCTGAACCACACCGGCTCGCACAAGGTGAACAATGTGCTGGGCCAGATCATGCTGGCCCGTCGCATGGGCAAGAAGCGCATCATCGCGGAGACCGGCGCTGGCCAGCACGGCGTCGCCACCGCCACGCTGTGCGCCCGCTTTGGCCTCGAATGCGTCGTCTATATGGGCGCGGTCGACGTCGAGCGGCAGATGCCCAATGTGTTCCGTATGCGCATGCTGGGCGCCACGGTCGTGCCGGTGCAGTCGGGCTCGCGCACGCTCAAGGACGCGATGAACGACGCCATGCGTGACTGGGTCACCAACGTCGACACCACCTTCTACTGCATCGGCACCGTCGCCGGCATGCATCCCTATCCGGCCATGGTGCGTGACTTCCAGTCGATCATCGGCATGGAGGCGAAGCAGCAGGTGCTGGCGGCGGAAGGCCGGCTGCCCGACAGCCTCATTGCATGCATTGGCGGCGGCTCCAACGCCATGGGCCTGTTCCACCCCTTCCTCGACGATCCGGAGGTGGCGATCTATGGCGTTGAGGCGGCCGGGCACGGCATCTCGTCCGGCATGCACGCCGCGTCGATCGCGGGCGGCCGCCCGGGCGTGCTGCACGGCAACCGCACTTATCTGCTGATGGATGACGACGGCCAGATCACCGAGGCGCATTCGATCTCGGCCGGCCTCGACTATCCGGGCATCGGGCCGGAGCACGCCTGGCTGCACGATGTTGGGCGCGTCACCTATCTCAGCGCCACCGACGATGAGGCGCTGGCCGCGTTCCAGCTGCTGACCCGGCTCGAGGGCATTATCCCGGCGCTGGAGCCGGCGCACGCCATCGCGCGCGTCATCGAGCTGGCGCCGCAGATGCCGCAGGATCACATCATGGTTGTCAGCCTGTCAGGGCGCGGCGACAAGGACGTACCCCAGGTGGCCGAGATGCTTGGCCCCAATCTCGACGGCAAGGGCGGAGCCAGGGCATGAGCGCCTCTGATAGCATTGTGCAGGGCGTCGCCCGTATCGACGCGCGTTTCGCCGCGTGCCGCGCCGACGGCCGCGCCGCACTGGTGACCTTCCTCACCGCTGGCGATCCGGACTTTGAAACCTCGGTGGGCGTGATCTGCGCTTTGCCGCAGGCGGGCGTCGACGTCATTGAGATCGGCATGCCGTTCACCGATCCGGTGGCGGATGGCCCGGCCATCCAGGCCGCCGGTCTGCGCGCCCTCAAGGCCGGCCAGACCCTGGTCCGCACCCTGGAGCTGGTGCGGCGCTTCCGTGAGGGCGATCAGGCCACGCCGATCATCCTGATGGGCTATTACAACCCGATCTATATTTATGGCGTTGACCGCTTCCTTGCTGACGCCAGGGCCGCAGGCGTCGACGGCATGATCGTCGTCGATCTGCCGCCAGAGGAAGATGATGAGCTGTGCCTGCCGGCGCTGCAGGCGGGCCTGGCCTTCATCCGCCTCGCGACGCCGACCACCGATGACCGCCGCCTGCCGGTGGTTCTCGCCAATACCGCTGGCTTCGTCTATTACGTCTCGATCAACGGCATCACCGGAACGGCGACGCCTGACTTCGGCCAGGTGGCGACGGCGATCGATCGCATCAAGCAGCACACCACTTTGCCCGTCGCCGTCGGCTTCGGCGTCAAGAACGCGGATCACGCCGCTGCGGTGGCTGCGACCGGCGCAGACGGGGTGGTGGTGGGCACCGCGCTGATCGAACGGATCAAGGGCACGCTGGACGCGCAAGACCGCGCCACCGCCGCAACGCATGAGGCGGTGCTTTCGCTGGTGCGCGAGCTGGCCGAGGGCGTTCGCCGCAAGCGCTGACCGGGTCAGAGCTGGCCTTGTAGGCGCTGGGGCCGCTAAGGGGAGCGAACCCGGCGAAACGGGCTGGCGCCGACCACGGCGATCATGGTGGATCGCCCGATCTCAGCTCATGGCGCCGGCTTCGCCTTGAAAAGGCGCCATTGCTCCCCTTATTGGGGCCATTATATCAGGGTCTCCCGCACGCGGGGGGCATGGAAGCGTCCCAGGGCCTTTGGCCTTTGTGCGGCGCGTCGCAAAGGGTCATGGGTTTATGAACTGGATTTCCGACGTCGTCCGGCCGAAGATCAAGACGCTGTTCAAGCGCGAGGTTCCCGAGAACCTCTGGATCAAGTGCCCGGAGACCGGGCAGATGGTGTTCCACAAGGAAGTGGAAGCCAATCAGTTCGTGATCCCCGGCTCCGACTTCCATATGCGCATGTCGGCCGCCGCCCGTCTCCGCTCGATGTTCGACAATGAGAGCTGGGAAGAGATCAGCTTCGCCGAAGTCCCGCTCGACCCGCTGAAGTTCCGCGACGAGAAGAAATACGTCGACCGCCTGCGCGACGCCAAGGCAAAGACCGGCGCCGTCGACGCGGTGCGCGTCGGCGTCGGCGCCGTGGAAGGCGCCGAGACGGTTATCGCCGTACAGGATTTCGACTTCATGGGCGGTTCGCTCGGCATGGCCGCCGGCGAGGCAGTGGTCACCGCGCTGGAGACCGCCGTGGCGCGTCACACCCCGTGCATCCTGTTCGCCGCTTCCGGCGGCGCGCGCATGCAGGAAGGCATGTTCTCGCTGATGCAGATGCCGCGCACCACGGTGGCGGTGCGCCACATGCGTGACGCCGGCCTGCCCTATATCGTCGTGCTGACCAACCCGACCACCGGCGGCGTCACCGCCTCTTACGCCATGCTCGGCGACATCCATATCGCCGAACCCGGCGCGCTGATCGGCTTCGCCGGCCCGCGCGTCATCGAGCAGACCATCCGTGAGAAACTGCCGCCGGGCTTCCAGCGCGCCGAATATCTCAAGGAGCATGGCATGGTCGATATGGTGGTGCACCGCCATGAGCTGAAGGCCACCATCGCCCGGCTGTGCCGCCTGCTGATGAAGCAGCCGGCGCGCGACAATGGCGACGCCATCGCCCGCGCCGACGCGCCTGACGCAGCTGTCGCCGGTTAAGACATGGCCATGGGGCAGGCTGGGCCAGGGCTGACGCCGTCAGAATCGTCGGACGTGCTGATTGCGCGCTTTCTCGGCCTGCATCCCAAAGCCATCGATCTGTCGCTGGACCGCATCGACCAACTGCTCGTCAGGCTCGGATCGCCACAGAAGAGGTTGCCGCCGGTGATCCACGTGGCGGGCACCAATGGCAAGGGCTCGACCATCGCCTTCATGCGGGCGATCCTGGAGGCGGCGGGCCTGTCGGTTCACGTCTACACTTCGCCGCATCTGGTGCGTTTCCACGAACGCATCCGGCTGGGGCGCAAGGGCGCGCCCGGACAGTTCGTCGCCGAAGCTGATCTGGTGGAGGCGCTGCGCGCCTGCGAAGTCGCCAACGCCGGCGCGCCGATCACCGTGTTTGAGATCACCACCGCTACGGCGCTGAAGCTGTTCGCCGATCATCCGGCGGATGTGCTGCTGCTGGAAGTCGGCCTGGGCGGCCGCTTCGACGCCACCAATGTGATCGACGCGCCGGTCGCCGCCGTGGTCACGCCGGTGTCGCAGGACCACGCGGAGTTCCTCGGCAACGACGTGCTGGCCATCGCCCGTGAGAAGGCCGGCGTGTTCAAGCGTGGCTGCGCGGCGGTGATCGCGCCGCAATCGCGCGACACCAGCCGCCAGCTGGAGGATGAGGCGCTGCGGGTTGGCGCGCGGCCTTTTGTCGGCGGCCAGGATTTTCAGGCGCGCGAGGAAAACGGCCGGCTGATCTATGAAGACGTTGACGGTCTGCTCGATCTGCCGCTGCCGCGCCTCGGCGGCCGCCACCAGCACGTCAACGCCGGCACGGCCATCGCCGCCCTGCGCGCCGCCGGCCTGCAGGGGTTGAGCGAGGCGGCGATCGAACGCGGCCTGCTCAGCGCCCAATGGCCGGCGCGGATGCAGCGGCTGCGCGAGGGCGTGCTGGTCCAGCTGGCGCCGCAGGGGGCGGAGCTGTGGCTCGACGGCGGCCATAACCCCGACGGCGGCAAAGCGGTCGCCGCCATGCTCGCCGATCTGGAAGAGCGAAGCCCGGCCCCGCTGGTGCTGATCGTCGGCATGTTGCGGACCAAGGACAGCGCTGGGTTCCTGGCCCCCTTCGCTGGCCTGACCCGCGACGTCATCGCCGTGCCGATCCCCGGCCAGGCCGCGGCGCGCCCGCCGGCTGAAGTGGCGCAGCTGGCGCTGGCTGTCGGCATGCGGGCGGAGACCGCCAGCAGCGTCGAAGCCGCGCTCGCCCTGATCAATCGCCGGCCATGGGCGCGTCCGCCGCGCATCCTGATCGCAGGCTCGCTCTATCTCGCCGGTGAAGTGCTGGCCGCCAATGGCACGCCGCCAGAATAAATTTGTTATATCAATTCACTGACGCAGCCAGCTGACAGAGTGCTTTAACCTGCGGCGCGGCGGTCATGTCTTGCATGAAGCGCCGGTGGAGCCGCCCCGTGCCAAGGTGGCTGCGCCTGCGTGGCCTTGTCTGGTATGTGCGTTATTGTTCAGAAGCTTGCGCAGATTTGCGTCTGTTGGCTGGCGACGCCGTTGGGCACATCATTCCACAAGAAAGCCGCCCAAACCGGGGCGGCTTTTTGCATTGTGCCCAATGCGGGCAAGATCAGGCGACGGAGCCCTGGATCCAGCGCGACAGGTCGCCCTTGGGGGCGGCGCCGACCTTCTGCGAGGCCAGCTTGCCGTCCTTGAACACCATCAGGGTCGGGATTGAGCGGATGCCGAGCTGGGCGGCGATGCCGGGGTTCTCGTCGATATTGACCTTGACCACGCGGACGGAGTCGCCGAGCTCGTTGGAAATCTCTTCCAGCGCCGGGGCGATCATCCGGCACGGGCCGCACCATTCCGCCCAGAAATCAACGACGACCGGCACGGTCGACTTCAGCACGTCGGTCTCGAAGCTTGCGTCAGTTACTTTTGCGGTCGCCATGGCATGCCTTTCCGCGAGCGGGGTCACCGACTCGCCAGTGTCTCTGAAAGCGTCTTTGACAGGGAAGCTAGGTAGGCGCCCCCCGAGGGTCAAGGGCCGCCGCCGCGCGCGCATGGCCGCCATCCATCTGGCGCACATGATCTTGCAGGCGCTGGCGGGCCTAATACCAGAACTCGATGAGCGTGACTCATCGGGTTCTGGATAAGCCCGTGCGGCGCCTGAGCATTTCAGGATGCGGATGCGTCAGCATCTTCGCATCCTGGTATAAGCCACGCTCAGCGCGCCAGCGCCAGCGCGGCGAGCGCCGCCGCACATTGCTCCGGCGACAGCTCAAGAATGCGCGGGCCATCGGCATAGGCCAGCAAAGGTCGCACCCGCCGCCCTGGCCAGATCTTCTGCAACACCGCGCCATAGAGCGCCAGCTGGGTGACATAGGCCACAGGCGGGGCGTCCGTCTCGGCCAGCGTCGCCAGCTTAAAGTCAGCCAGCCACACGGTGTCGTCGGTGAGCGCCAACCGGTCGATCTGACCAAGCACCGGCGTAAGGCCGCGGCCGGGCAGTTCAAGCTGGCCCGACACCGGCGCCTCGGCCACGGCGCCAGGCGCGAATAGCGGGGCCAGTTGCGGCGCGTTGACCAAATTGATGGCGCCATCGACAAGTCGCCGCCGCTGGGCCTCGTCGAGGAAGCATGCATCGGTCGGCGCCACCGCCCCGGCCTTGCGCTCGACATAACGCATGGCGAGCCGCTGGCGGTCGGCGGCGGCAACGCCGGGCAGATGCTCCAGCAACGTATGCATCAGCGCGCCAGCGAAGCGCGCCGCCTCGCGGCGGGCGGCGGTCGCCATGCCCGCCGCGGTCTCGCTTGTTGGCGTGGCGTCTGGGCCGGCCCTCGACGGGGTGATCGGCGCCAGCGGCGCGGCCTCGCGCGCCGCGTCGGCCCATAGCCAGCCAGGCGCCGGGGCGAGGTCTCGCTGCGGCTCGGGCGCCGCGACATGGGCGCCGGGCCTGCCGGCAGCCAGCACCCGTGTGGCGCCGCCGCTGGCGGCGTCGACATGGGTTTCGACCGCGCTTGCGGCTCCAAACGCCGCATCGACCATGCCATACCAGCATTCCGGCGGCAGATTGCGCTGGTTGCGGGCATAATAAGGGGCGATGACCAGCCGCTCCCGCGCCCGGGTCAGCGCCACATAGAGCAGGCGATTGTGTTCTTGGCGCTCGCGCCGGGCCTCTTCGGCCGCCGCCTCCTGCAGCACGGCGGGCCGGCCGCCGGCGGCGGGGAGCCATACCGGCACGGCGATCAGCCGGCCGTTGGCGACAACCCGCAGCGGCAACACCAGCGGCGCCTTGGGCACAAACCGGCAGCTGTCGGCGAGGAACACCACGTCCGCCTCCAGCCCCTTGGCCCCATGCACGGTCATGACGCGGATTTCGCCTCTTGCGGCGTCCATGTCGCGCTTCACATCGTGCGACGCATCGCCAAAGCGGGCGATAAAGCCAGCCAGCGACGGCGTCGCCTGACGCTCATGGGCGAGCGCCAGCGCCAGAAATTCGTCGATGGCGTCGCCGGCTTCGGCGCTCAGCCGCGCCACGAGCGCGGTGCGGCCCCCCATCGCCCCGAGCAGCGCGGCGTAGAAGCCGAAGGCGCCATGCCGGGCGGCGAGATCGCGGACGGCGCGCAGCCGCGCCAGCCCCCGGGCCGCCGCCGCATTGCTGTCGGCCAGCCCGGCCAAAGCCACATGCAGCGGCGTCTCGCCGCGCGCCGCCGCGATGGCCAGCAAATCATCGTCGTCGAGCCCGACGAGCGGCGATTTCAGAAACGCCGCCAGCGTCAGGTCATCTTCCGGCAACAGGGCCGAGCGCCCGGCGGCCAGCAAATCCTGCACGGCGATGTGGTCGCCGAGGGTCAGGCGGTCGGCGCCAGCCACCTTGAGGTTGTGGGCCTTGAGCGCCCGGATGATGGCGTCAAACAGCGCTCCTCGCTTGCGCACCAGCACCAGCACCTCGCCTGGCGGGGTGCGGCGGCCATATTCGTCGCCCTCGCGCGTCAATCTTGCGATGGCGTCTGCGATGCGGGCGGCGAGCGCCACGGCGGGCGAGGTGGGGTCGGGGGCGTCAACGGGCGCGTCCCACGCCTCCGGCTCCGCCTCATCATCGGCGATCACCGGCTCCCAGGTCTCGACGCGTCCCAACTGGCCGATGCGGCTGGTCTCATGCACGGTGCCGGCGCGGGCCCCGTCATCGTCAAACGACAGGCCGGCGAAATTCTCCGGCACGCCAAACACCAGGTCGACGGCGGCCAGCACCGCCGGGGCCGAGCGGAACGACACGTTGAGCGGCACGCTTTCGAAGCGGGCGCCGGCGTCGGCCAGCGCCCGACGATAATAGCGCTCGCTGTCGGCGAAGGCGCGCGGCTCGGCGCCCTGAAAGCCATAGATCGACTGTTTGGGGTCGCCGACGGCGAACACCGTGCGGCGCAGACGGGCGCCGCCGTCGTCGCCGGCGCTAAACTCGCTGGTGAGGGCGCGCAGGATGTCCCATTGCGCCGGATTGGTGTCCTGCGCCTCGTCGACCAGCACATGGTCAATGCCGGCGTCGAGCTTGTGCAGGATCCAGCTGGCGGCGTCGGAGCGCAGCAGCAGGGCGCGGGTCTTGCCGATCAGATCGTCAAAATCCAGCGCGCCGCGCGCGTTCTTGATGACGTCGACGCGGGCGCCGATGGCTTCGGCCAGCGTCAGCAGGGCGTCGGTCCGCTCCAGCACCCGCACCGCGCGCCGCCTGTCGGCGAGGGCGGCGAGGCGGTCGCGCTCGTCGCGCAGCTGCTCGCCCAGCGCTGGATCGATTTTCGCGGTGGGAAAGCCCTTGTCCGCCCGCGGCGCCCCGGAGCCGACGAAGAACACGCTGAGGTAATGCCCCAACCTTTCCGCATCGTCACTGGCGGCGCTGGCGGCGCTGGCGGCGCGCAGGCTGTCGGCCAGCTTGATGTCATTCTTCGAGCCTGCAGACAAAGCGGTGATCAGGTCCGGCCATGTCTCCGGGCCGAAGCCGCCATGCAGCATGGCGTGGGTGATGCTGTCAGGGGTATCGCCAGGCTGCAGGCCCAGAGCGCGGGCCAGCGCCTGCATGACGCTGGCATGGCCGCCCGCCGCCTCCACCTCATCGCGGAAGCTCTTGGCGTGGCGCATGGCGGCCCGCAGCGCCGCATCGAAGGCATCGCCCGCCGCCGCAAGGCTGACGACGGTCAGCGCATCGGCGAGCCGTGGGTCATCGCCCCGCGCCGCCGCCGTCAGCACATGTCGGCGGGCGTGGGTGTAGATCTCTTCGCTGGCCGCTTCGTCCAGCACCTCGAAGCGCGCCGGCACATTGGCCTCGAACGGCGCCAGATGCAGCACCCGCTCGCAAAAGGCGTGAATGGTCTCGATCTTGAGCCCGCCAGGGGTCTCGACGGCGCGGGCGAACAGTCGGCGCGCCGCGTCGAGCCTTGGGCGGGTTGGGCGCTGGCCATCGAGCTTCACCAGCTCTGCGGCCAGAGCCTGATCGTCCAGACCGACCCAGCTGGCGAGGCGGTCGAACACCTTCACCGCCATATGGGCGGCGGCGGCCTTGGTATAGGTCAGGCACAGGATGCGGCCTGGCGCTGCGCCCTCCAGCAGCAGCCGCAACACCCGGTCGACCAGCACCTTGGTCTTGCCCGAGCCGGCGTTGGCCGAGACGAAGGCCGACAGATATGGATCGGCGGCGAGGCGCTGCGCCTCGGTGGCGCGACTGGCCGGATCGGGCGCGGCGTCAGGCGGCGCGGGCGGCAGATTGGCGTCGCTCATGCCTCGTCCTCCCCGCCGCCGACGCGGGTCCACTCGCGCACCCGGGCGAGATGGTCGTAATCATTGTAGCGCCGGGCATATTTGGCGTAAGGGCGGGCCGGCCAGGCGGCGCCGCCGGCGCGATAACGGCCGATCAGTTTCACAAAGCCCTCGGCGTGGCTGCGAATGATGTCGTCCACCGTGCGGGTCTCGTCCTTGCCTGGCTTCACAGGCTTGTCCGCCAGCGCCGGTTCGCCGCCGGTCAGTTGCACATAGCTCAGGCTGACCGGCGCGAAGGGATTGGCGGCGACGTCGCCAAACGCGCCCTGGCGCAGCATATGCGCCTCAAGGGTGAGCTGCGGCGCAAAGCCGGCGAACACTTCTTTGGCCGACGGCGGCTGGCCGGTCTTGAAATCGACAATGGTCATCGCCCCGTCGCGGCCAAGCTCGATGCGGTCGGCGCGGCCACGCAACACGAAGCGTTCGCCATTGCCCAGCGGAATCTCCAGCCTGCCGCCGACTTCCGCCAGCACCCGCGCGATGGCCGGGCGGCGCTGGCGCTCCCAGGCGGCGTACTCCGCCGCGATGCGGGTGAAGCGCGGCCACCATTGGGCGCGGACATCCGGATAAGCGGCGAGGCTGGCGAAGGCCACGACGCCAAGATCCAGCACTTCGGCTTGCGGATCGGCGGGCAACGCCTCGGGATATTGCTGGGCGAAATTGCCAATCGCCTCATGGATGATCGAGCCACGATCGGAGGCGCCTGGCGGCACGGCCAGCTCATCAAGCGCATCAAGCCCCAGCACATGTTTGGCGTAGACCGCGTAAGGATCACGCACGAGGGTCTCGACCTCGGTGACCGACAGCGAGGTCGGAACCAGCTCCAGCGGCGCCACCGGGGCCGGGCGACCGATCGGCGCGACGCGCGGCGGCGCCTCCAGATGCGCCGCCAGATCGAGGAAGCGCTGACCGCGCGCCAGAGCTGCGGCCCAGGGATTGTCGTCATCCCCCTCGCTGGCGACGACGCCGGCGCGCTGCTCCGGCGTGGTCGCCAAAGCCTTGATGCGCTGCAGGAAGCGCGATGGCACGGTGGGGGCGCCGCCGCGCTTGGCGGCGCGGGTGATGACGACATCATGGGCGCCCATGGCCGACACAAAATCGTGCGCCGTCTGGCCGATGCGCCGCTCCGGCGGTTGCAGGCCGAGCGCCGCCGCCATCGGACGGTTGAGGAATGCGTCGGTGCGGGTGGCCGGCGGCCACACCGCCTCATCGAGGCCACCGAGCACCACCCGGTCCGATTCGATCAGGCGCGCCTCAAGCAGACCGAAGATGCGCACCCGCCGATGGGCGCCGCGCCCACGACCGTCGCCCTCGCTGCGCACCATGCGGCCGCTGGCGAGGCCGCTGAACAGGGCCGGATAATCCTCCAGCTGGCCGGGCAGCGTGCACGCTTCCGCCGCCGCAATGTCATCGAACAATTGCAGCAGCGCCGCGCCATCGGCGCAGGCGGCGAGACCATCGCGCGCGGCTGTGGTCGCTGCGGCGGCTTGCGTCGCGGCGTCGTCGAGCCCGCCCACCGGATCGCGCTCCGGCTCGGCGAGGCGCAGCACGGTCTCGCGATGCGCCACGGCCATGGCCACCAGATCGCCGGTGATCGACGCGGCGTTGAGCGGGGCCAGCGCCAGCTCGAGCCGGTCGAGCATGTCGGCGATGCGCTCCCAGTCGCGCTCGCGCAGCCGCCGCAGGGGACGCGGCGCGTATTTCGCGCGGGCTTCATCGCGGCGGGCCTCCAGGATATCGCGCAGGCCGCCCAAGCCAGGCGGCGGCTCAGGGCCGCGCAGCAGGCCGATCTCCAGCGCCGCCGCCACGCGCCGGGCCATGGGCCGCGACCATCCGAGGGTGAGCAGGGGATGGGCGAGCAGCGCCACCAGCTGGCGCGGGCCGCAGCGCGACGCCGCCGCCTCCGCGGCCAGGCGGGCGAAGCGCCCGGCGCTGGCGCGGGCCAGCGGGCTGCCGGCGGAATCGTCGGCCTCAATGCCCCAGCGCTTGAGGTCGGCGCAGACCCGCTCGGCGAGGTCGCGGTCCGGGGTGATCAGCGCCACGGTGGCCTCGGGCACCTCGAGCATCTCACGGATGGCGATGGCGGCGGCCAGCGCCTCCTCGCGCTCGTCGCCAGCCTCGACAATGGCGAGACCGGCAAGGGCGTCCGCTACGGTCGCGGGGCTCGGGCGGCGATCTGGCTCAGCCCACAGCTCCGTGGTGCTGGCCGGGCGCAGCGCCTCGGTGAGCAGCCGGTTGCGGGCGCGCGACGTTACTGGCGGCGCGCCGAGCGGGATCAAATCCTGGCGGGTGACGCCGATCACCTGCAGCAGCCGCGCCATCATCGCCTGCGGGTGGGTGTAAGCGTTCTCGATCTCGCGGGCGGCGGCGGGCGACAGCCCCTCCGGCGCCACACCGCTGACCAGATCGAAGCTGGCGTCGTCGAGGTCGAGGTCGAGCCCCGGCAGCACCGCGACGCCGCGCGGCAGGCGGCAGATCGCCGAGATCAGCCGCGCCGTGGTCGGGGTCGAGCCGGTGGAGCCGGCGACGATCATCGGGCCCTGCGGCGGCTGGCGGTTGAGCCGCTCCGCCTCGGCCAGCAGCATGGCGTAGCGACGCATCACCGGGTCTGAGGCGCCGCGCTCGGCGAGGATCGCCGGCCAGGCGTCGCGAACAATGCGCAGAAACTCGAGGGTGACGCCGAACCAGGCGCTGTGACGCGCCGCCACCACATTGGCCAGCTCGTCCCAGTCGACGCCCTGGGTCGCCAGCTGGTCCATCAGCTTTTCGAGGTCCCCGGCCAGCGCCAGCGCATCTGCCGGGGAGGCGGGTGCGAGCAAGGGCTCGTTCTCGGACAGGCGCATCAGCGCCTTGTCGACCTGGCGCGCCCAGCCCAGCACCAGGCGGGTGAGGATCAGCCGGCGCTCGATCAGCGGGATCGGCGGCGGCAGGCTGGCGGGGTCGAGGTCAGGATCGGCGCCAGGCTCACCTGCGATCACCTCATCCTCGGGGGAGGCGTCGAAATCGTCGTCGACATCGCCAAGCGGCACGATGCGTGGCAACAGCAGCGCGCCGACGCCGGAGCGCTTCATCAGAATGTCCTGCAAGGCGCGGGCTGCGCGGCGGGTCGGCAGGAAAATCGTCGCCGTGGCGAGGCCGAGCGGTTCATTGCGTGGGGCGAAGCCAGGGATCAGCTCACCCGACAGCAGGCTATCGGCCAAAGTGGAGAGAAATGGCGCGCCCGGCGCGATAGTGCAGACGCGCGGCTGCGCGACACGCGTGAACAGATCGCCAACCGCGCCATTCGCCAAGGCCGTCTCCCCCTGAAACGCCAGATACAATCATGTGATAGCATAAGCCGACGCGCGTGGGGCATCGGCTTATGGGCAGGTCCGGGCGGCGCTGCGCTTTGCCTGTGGCGATTACGCCGACGTAGCGTGCGATGGGGCGCAGGCGGGTCCGCCAGCTCAGCGATGGCTGCGGGCGATGACCTCTTCGGCCTCGCGCAGGCCTTCGGGCGTGCCGACATGCAGCCAATGGCCGTCGAGCCGCCAGCCGAACAGGCGCTCATTGGCGAGCGCCGCATCGAAAATCGCATTGAGCGAGAACGAACCGTCCGGGCTGCCAGCGAACAGCTCTGGCTTGAGGATGGCGACGCCGGCGTAGACGAAGGGCACGACCTCGCGCTCCCTGCGGCGGGCCAGGCGGCCCTGCTTGTCCATGCTGAAGTCGCCCTGGCCCTCATAGCCGGTGCTGGAGGCGCTCGCCGCCAGCAGCAACAGCACATCCATGCGCGCCGGGTCCCAGAATTGGGTCAGGCGACGGATGTTGGAGGCGGGACCCTCGATCCACATGCTGTCGGAATTGCCGAGCAGGAACGGGGCGTCGCCGAGCAGGGGCAGCGCCTTGACCACGCCGCCGCCGGTCTCCAGCAACTTGCCGCGCTCATCGGAAATGGCGATGCGCGGACCACAACGGCGGCGCTCCAGATGCGTCTCGATCAGGTCGGCCAGATAATGAACATTGACCACCGCGTCGGTGACGCCAGCTTCGGCGAAGCGGTCGAGCAGGCGGTCGATCATCGCCTCGCCGCCGACGCTGACCAGCGGCTTCGGCGTGGTGGTGGTGATGGGGCGCATGCGCTTGCCCAGGCCCGCCGCCAGCACCATGGCGCGGGTGATGGGGGCCTTGTCGGTGGAGGTGGGGTTCGTGGTCATCTGTGCTCGCAGCGCCTGTTCCATGCCTGGCTGAATGCTGTTGGCCCGACGGTTACGGTGCGGAGACCGTCGCAGGGCGATCGTCCGGGGGGCCGGGTCAGAGACAGCTGCTGACAGGGCTGTGCGACGCCCATGTGAAGCCGCCCGCCGCGCGCCATGTCAGGCGGCCGCAGGGCCAGCGGCCTGTTCCGCGTCTGTCTCTGGATCGCGCGACGCCCGCATCCTCGCGCCGGGAGCTCAGTCGCCCTCCAGCACGTGGATCAGATAGGTCTCATACCATTTTTTCACCGGCGCGAGGGCGGGATGCGCCAGATTGCGCTGCAGATAGCGCTTGATGCGCGGCATGTGCGCCAGATATTGCGGCTTGCCGTCGCGGCGGTCGAGGCGGGTGAAAATGCCGAGGATCTTGGTGGCGCGCTGGGCGCCGAGCACGGCGTAAGCTGCGGCGAAATCCGCCATGTCGAAGCCGGGATCACCCGCGCGAGCGCTGGCATAGGCGCGCAGCAATTGCAGCTCGAGCTGCGGCGGCACGGTGATGCGCGCATCCTGCAGCAGCGAGGCCACGTCATAGGCCGGGTGGCCAAGCACCGCGTCCTGGAAATCGATGACGCCGACCCGCTGCAAGCCCTGGCGATCGGGCAGCCACAGCAGATTGGGCGAATGGTAATCGCGCAGGGTCCAGGTCTGCGGCCCGGCGATCACCGGGCGCAGCACGTCGATCCAGGCGCTGGTAAACTGCGACCGCGCCAGCGCCGGCAGGTTGCGCACCGTGGCCGGGGCATACCAGTCGAGCAGCAGATCAACCTCGATCTGCAGCGCCTCCATGTCATAGGCCGGGATGACGTGATCGACGCCATCGCTGACCGGCAAGGTGTGCGGCAATTGCACGGCGTGCAGCCGCGCCAGCAGCCGCACCGCTTCCTCATAGCGCTCAGGGATGGGGCCATGCGCATTGGCTACGCCCTCGCCGCCGAGATCCTCGACCAGCAGTACGCCGGCGTCGAGGTCGCGGCCGAGAATGGCTGGTGCGCTGATCGACAAGGAGCGCAGGCCATTGGCGATGGCCACAAAGGCGTGGACCGATTCAGCCAGATGGGCGATGGCGCTGTAGGGCTTGCCACGGCGAATGGGCGGGCCATCGGGCTGGCGCGGCGACACCATCAGGATCGCCGTCTGGCCATTGGGGCGGATCAGGCGCTCATAGGAACGGCTGGAGGCGTCGCCCTGCAGGAAGCTGCGCCGCGCTTTGTCCCAGCCAGCCTTGCGGAACACCGTGCGGATCGCCCGGGTCATGGCGAGGCGGCCAGCCCATTTGCCATGGCCAGTCAGCACCGCGACGCGGCGGTTGATGTCGCCGCCGGGATCGAGCTGCAACTCCACGTCGAGGCGATCCGGCGGCAACAACTCGCCGCCGCGATCCGGCCATTCGACGATGGTCAGCGCGTTGCGGGTCATCTCCTCCCAGCCGAGCTCAATGAGATCATCCGGGCCGCCGAGGCGATAGAGGTCCGCGTGCGCCACCTCGCCAAACGGCGTGTCGTATTGCTGCACCAAAGTGAAGGTCGGGCTCGGCGCCTCCATGTCGGGATCGCCGGCCAGGATGCGCAGCAAAGCGCGGGCGAGGGTGGATTTGCCCGACCCCAGATCGCCAGACAGGGTGATCATGTCGCCCTGTTTCAGGGTCTCCGACAGGATCAGCGCCAGATGCGCCGTGGCGGGTTCATCGGGCAGGTCGACGGTCCAGGTGATGACATAGGGCGGCGCCGCGACGTGGGCGGCGCGCTGACGCCGGTCGCCGCGCTGCGGCGGCTGCGCCGAATGGATGACCGACTGGAGCGGCGCGGCGGCAGCGACGGGGGCGTCTGCGGAGACGTTGGCCTGCGCCGGGTTCGGGACTGGGCTGGTCGACACGGACAATCCGGGATTCTCTGACAGGTTACGGGGCAGGCCCTCGCGGCATGGCCGGGGACACGTGCGCAGGACGACAATGGCAAGTTACTGCGGCGAAGGTTTCCACTTCCTTCCCGAGGCCAGCGCCAGCGCCTGACGACATTGGTCTGTTCGACATCGCGCCAGACATGCGTCTGGGCCAATGCGCCTGCCCAATTTAGCTAGCCGGGGCGCGCGCCGCCCACAGATAGCACGCCAAGCCATTGCCGCAGCATCTTTTTCTGCGCGCGTCCCGATGGGTCGCGGCCAGGCCGCACACCGCGGCTTCACACCGCCCTGGCGTCGTCGCCTTGCGTTGGCGCCTCGCCAGGCGCCGCCGGGAAAAAGCAGCTGACATGGGTGCCGACGCCTGGCGTCGAGGCGATCTCCACCCGGCCGCCGTGCAATTCGACGAAGGCGCGGACCATCGCCAGCCCCAGGCCGACGCCGCGACGGCGGGCGTCTGGCGCGTGGCTCTCGAAACGGTCGAACACCCGGTCGATGATCGCCGCGGGGATGCCCTGGCCTTCATCGATGACGTCGAAACGCACATGGCCGTCGCTGTCGCGCACCTTCAGCCAGACATTGGTGTTGCGGCTGGAGAAGCGGATGGCGTTGGACAGCAGGTTGAACAGCACCTGGCGCACCCGCTTGGGATCGGCGGTCAGAGCGCTGACATCCGGGGCGATGTCGACGTGCAGGGCGATGGAGGCCTCGGCCAGCCGGTCCTCGACGCCGCGCGAGGCGGCGGCGATGGTGGCCGCCACGTCGATCGGCTGGGGCGCCAGCTCCAGCTCGCCATTGTCGATGGAGGCGAGGTCGAGAATGTCGTCGATGATGGCGTTGAGCGCCGTCGACGATTGCATGATGTGGTCGGCGTATTCGCGCTGGCGCTCATTGAGCGGACCGCCCATGCCGCCGGCCAGCATCTCAACGAAGCCAATGATATTGGTCAGCGGCGAACGCAGCTCGTAGGAGACGTGGTGCACGAAATCATCGCGCAATTGCGAGGCCTTGAGCAGCGCCTCATTGCGTTCGGTCAGCGCCCGCTCAATGCCGACCGAATCCGTGACATTGGTGAAGGTCAGCAGGGTTGAGCCATCGGGCAGCGGCGCCATATTGCAATCGATGACCACGCCGGCGTCGGCGGTCGCGCCAGCCTGGCTCTCCATCCGGCAGGCGCCGCCACGGCGGTCGTCGTGCAGGCCGACAATGGCGTCGCGCAGCATGGTCCAGTTGTCGGCGTCGCCGGCGATCTTGCTGGCCCGGGCCATCACCTCGTCAATATGCGGCTCGGTGGCCACCACCTCGGCGCTGATGCCCCACAGCTCGGCGAAGGCGGGGTTCGACAGGCGCAGGCGGCCATCGGGGCCGAACACGGCGACGCCCTCGCGCAGGGTGTCGAGGGTTTCGCCCTGAACACGCAGCAGGCCATTGTAGCGGGACTCGAGCTGGAAACGCTCGGTGACATCGTCATACAGATAGGTGACGCCGCCCTGCGGATTAGGATTGACCACCACGCGGATGATGCGGCCATCGGGCAGGTGCCACCAGTGCTCCTGCGGCTCCACCGCCGTGTAGCCGGAGAGCACATTGGCCTTCCACTGGCGGAAATCGGCCTCTTCCGGCAGGCGCCGCCAGCTGCGCAGCCGCTCGAGGATGTCGCCGTCGCCTGGCGCCGTGTCGAGCCAGTCCTGGTCCAGCGTCCACAGCAGACGATAGGCGGCGTTATGGAAGATCAGCTTGCGGGCGCCGTCGAAGATGGCCACCGCCGTCGAAAGCTGGTCGAGGGTGCGGGCGTGCGCCTCCATCTGCCGGGTGAAGTCATCGCGCAGCCGGGCCAGCTCTGACACGTCGGTGGCGATGCCAGCGCTGCCAAAGCCGCCAGGCGTCTCGACCACCTCCATAATGCGGCGGTCGCCGGCGATCACCGCCGGGGCGCGGGTCTGCCACGGCGCGCCGAGGGCGCGCTGGCGACGGGCGTCGGCGAGGGTGGTCTGGTCGAGCAGTTCCAGCCCGTCGCGCGTCACGGCGGCGAGGTCAGCGGCCTCCACGGCGCGCACATAAGCGGCGTTGGCCCAGACGATGCGCTCATCGCGGTCCCGCACCCACACCGGCTGCGGGATTTCATCGAGCATGTCGCGCACGGCGCCGAGCTCGCCGCCGGTCGCCGCCAGCTGGTCCTCCAGCCGCGCCTTACCGGCGCGCTCGCCGGTGATCTCGCGCAGCCGCAGCGACGGCGCCCCGGCGATAATGCGGCCTTCGGCGGCGATAAAGCGCTCGCTGTGGGTGCGCACCACCAGCGACAGCGGCTCGCCGACATCGCGCAGCCGGCCCAGCGCCTTGTCCATGGCCTGGGCGTCGGAGGGACGCAGCCAGGCGCCGAAGGCCAGCAGCCTTTCGGGCTGCTCAACGCCGGCGAACGCACCATCGCTGTCGATGATCGGCGCGCCATCCGGGCCAGGCCAGGTGATCAGCGCCTGTGGTTCGCTGGCCAGAAACACGTCGGCCTGGGCGTGCAGCAGCCGGGCATGGCGCAACTCATGCTCCATGGCCCGCATGTCCTTGCGCCAGCGGGCGCGCATGGCGTGATGTAGCCAGGCAGTGGCGGCGAGGCACAGGCCAAGGCCGACCACCACAACCATCAAGCCAAGCCGCGCGGGGTCGCCCAGCGCATCGGCGAGGGCAGGCGTGGCGGCGGTCTCAGCAAAGCTGGGGGTGGCGGCGCCGGCCAGCGCCGCGATGCTGGTGAGACCTGCGCGCGCCCAGGACGGCGCCAGCCGGGTCAGCATGGCGCGCACGGAGGCGCCGCTGCGGCCGGCGCGGCGCATTGCGGAGCCAGGAAGGTGGCTGAGGTGCCTGAACAGGCGCGGGCCGGTCATCCCGTCCGTCTCCATGGCGGCGGGCCCGCCGCAGTCGTGTGGTCGCGAGGCCGGAAACGACCCGCAGGCCGCACGCTCCGAATCAGCGCGAGTGTACCTGCGGCGCCGGACAATAAAAAACCGGCGGGAGTTATCCCGCCGGAATGTGCGTATTTGTTGAGCCTGCGGCCGGAAACAGGGGCGATGGCCGCAGCGCGCCCCCTGTTCCGCGTGGTCTCAGTAACGGTAGTGGTCGGCCTTGTAGGGGCCCTCGACGGTGACGCCGATGTACGCGGCCTGCTCGGGGCTGAGCTGGGTCAGCTTCACCCCGATCTTGGCGAGGTGCAGACGGGCCACCTTCTCATCGAGATGCTTGGGCAGGGTGTAGACCTTCCTGTCGTACTGGCCCTCGCGGGTGAACAGTTCGATCTGCGCCAGCGTCTGATTGGTGAACGACGCCGACATGACGAAGGACGGGTGGCCGGTGGCGTTGCCGAGATTCACCAGGCGGCCTTCCGACAGCAGGATGATGCGGTGACCGTCAGGGAACTCGATCTCGTCAACCTGCGGCTTGATGTTGTGCCACTTCAGGTTCTTCAGGCCAGCGATCTGGATCTCATTGTCGAAGTGGCCAATGTTGCAGACGATTGCCCGATCTTTCATCAGCCGCATGTGATCAACGGTGATGATGTCCTTGTTGCCGGTGGCGGTGACATAGATGTCGGCGCGCGGCAGGGCGTCTTCGATGGTCGTGACCTCGTAGCCTTCCATCGCCGCCTGCAGGGCGCAGATCGGATCGACTTCCGAGACGATGACACGGGCGCCAGCCTGGCGCAGCGAAGCGGCTGAGCCCTTGCCCACGTCGCCGAAGCCAGCGACGAACGCCACCTTGCCCGACATCATCACGTCGGTGCCGCGACGGATGCCGTCGACCAGCGACTCGCGGCAACCATAGAGGTTGTCGAACTTCGACTTGGTGACGCTGTCATTGACGTTGATGGCCGGGAACAGCAGCTTGCCGTCCTTCTCCATCTGGTACAGGCGATGCACGCCCGTGGTGGTCTCTTCCGAAACGCCCTTGATCGACTTCGCCACTTCGCCGAACCAGCCCTTGGGCTTGGTGGCGAGGATCTTCTTGATCAGGGCGAAGAGGATTTCCTCTTCTTCCGAACCAGCCTGGTCGAGGAAGGCGACGTCGCCGCCCTCAGCGCGCACGCCGAGGTGGATCAGCAGGGTGGCGTCGCCGCCGTCGTCGAGGATCATGTTCGGCATGCCGCCGTCGTGCCACTCGAACAGCTTCAGGGTGTAGTCCCAGTAGTCGGTGAGCGACTCGCCCTTGATGGCGAACACCGGCGTGCCGGCGGCGGCGATGGCCGCGGCGGCGTGATCCTGGGTCGAATAGATGTTGCACGACACCCAGCGCACGTCAGCGCCGAGCGCCTTCAGCGTCTCGATCAGCACGGCGGTCTGAATGGTCATGTGCAGCGAGCCGGCGATGCGCGCGCCCTTCAGCGGCTGCGACGCGCCATATTCCTCACGGGTCGCCATCAGGCCTGGCATTTCGCTCTCGGCGATGGCGATTTCCTTGCGGCCCCAGTCGGCCAGGGTGATGTCCTTGACGATGTAGTCGTGGGTAGGCTGGGACATGGGATTCCTGCTGCAGAATGTGTGGCGCGGCTGGTCCGGTGACCTGACGGGCGATGGGCTGGATGATGCGCGGCGTCTGTGACAGCCATTCATTCCGGCGCCCCAGGGGCCGCGTCGGGCCGGCGCACGGATATCGCCGCATGACCGGCGCTGTCTAGCATCGCCAGCGTCATAGCGCAATAAAGATATAAAGAAATCTTTATGTCGGCTTGGCGTCGGCCGCTGCGCCTCGCCCTGGCGGAATATTCAGGACGGCTCGCCCGTCGAGGGCGGAGCGCCGCCGGGCTGGCTTAGGCGATTTACGACGCGGCTGCGGCCCGCGCGGCGCCTCCGATTGCCTGCGGAATGGCTGCCTTGCGTCATAGGGTGCTGACGCGGGCGCGGATTTGCGCCAACCTTGGCGAAACCGGCGCCAACAGTCCGGACATTCTGGGAGTAAATGCCTGTGAGCAAGGTGGAGCTAGAACTCGTCGCCGAAGGTCTGGAGTTTCCCGAGGGGCCGGTGGCCATGGCCGATGGCTCGGTCATTCTCGTGGAAATTCGGCGCAAGACGCTGACCCGTGTCGCGCCTGACGGCAGCGTGAGCGTGGTCGCGGAACTGGGCGGCGGTCCCAATGGCGCCGCCATCGGGCCAGACGGCGCCATGTATGTCACCAACAATGGCGGGTTCAACTGGGTGGCGCGCGCCGATGGCAGCCTCGCGCCGCATGGCTATCCGGCGGATTATCAGGGCGGCTGCATCCAGCGGGTCGACCTTCACACGGGCGCGGTGAGCACGCTCTACACCGAGGGCGGCGGCCGCCGTCTGCGCGGGCCCAACGATCTGGTGTTCGACGCTGAGGGCGGCTTCTGGTTCACCGATCTGGGCAAGGCCGATGATGAGCGCATCGACATTGGCCACCTTTATTATGCAAAGGCTGACGGCTCGATGATCGTCAAGGCGCGCAGCGGCCTGATGACGCCGAATGGCGTGGGCCTGTCGCCAGACGGCGCGATCGTGCATGTGGCCGAGACCCGCACCTCACGTGTCTGGAATTTCCAGATCGCCGGACCAGGCCAGATCGCGGGGGGCGCCGACCGCTTCGCCGCCCAGCCGGCGGTGATGGGTCCGCTGCCTGGCTATCAGCTGCTCGACTCGCTGGCGGTGGAGGCCGACGGCCGCGTGTGCGCGGCGACTATCGCCAATGGCGGCGTCACCATCTTCAACCCCGCCGACAACAGCCATGAGCATGTGCCGGTGCCAGACACCATCACCACCAATATCTGCTTCGGCGGCGCCGACATGCGCGACGCCTGGATCACCGCCTCCGCCACTGGCAAATTGTACAAATGCCGCTGGCCGCGTCCGGGCCTGAAGCTGAATTACAACGCCTGAGGCTTCTGCGCTGCGAGCCCCCGGCGAGAGATGGTCAAGCCATAAATGCGCCTGACCATGCCGGGGGGCCTGAGCATCGTTGCTCCCCCATCAATTGGGCCGCTCCGCGCTTGCACCCTCGCGGAGCGGGTCGGGCGGCGGTGCGCCGCTCAATGCTGACTTGCGCGCTGTCGCCGCCTTTGCAAACCTGTGCGAAGGTCAGCTTTTGGCGGCCAGAGCGTCGCGATAGAATTGCGCGAAGGCGCGCGCGACAATGTCGTTGTCGAGGCCGCCCGCAGCCAGCGACGCGCAAGCATCCAGTTTGAGCTGTGGGGCGATGGCGCTGTCTCGCGTCTGCTCGAGCAGGGCGCGAACCGTATCCGGCTGGAACTCCGGGTGGAACTGCACCGACATTTGCGGGAAATCATAGCGTAGCCCGCCATGCGGCGAGCGTCGGCAGGCGATGATCACCTCGGACGACGGCGGCGGCGTCATCACCTGGTCCTGGTGAAACGACAGGGCGTTGAGCTCGGCGCGTCCTGCAAACAGCTCGCGCGCATCTGGGGCTACCGTGTGGGTGGCCCGGCCCAGGTTCCAGCCGCCTGCATATTGGGCGACGGCGCCGCCATGGGCGTGGGCCATGATCTGGTGGCCGAAACACACGCCGCCGACGGGAATGCGCAGGCGCGCCGCCTCACGCAGGAAGGCGGCGAGGGGCGGCATCCACGGCAGATCCTCATACACCCCGGCGCGGGAGCCGGTGAGAATGAACGCGTCGTAATCGGTTGGGGCGGGCAGGGGCTCGCCGGCCGGGACCAGCGTGGCGCTGAATTCGGCCTCAGGCAGCGCCGGCTTGAGCCAGGCGATGAACAGATCGCGGAAGCGCACGCCGCGCTCCCCGGCGTCCGGGCCAAGGTCGTCGAGTTCGAGTATATGCAGGCGCATGGCCGTCTGATCCATCTTGGCCGGCGAGCGGCGCGAGAAGCGCCTGCGCACTGAAGCGGCGCTGCGGCGAAAAACAGGCCAGCGGCATGGCATATTGCGCCTGCGATGATCAACAGCCGCCTGGCGATGGCGACAATTTGCGCAATGCAAATGAAAAGGCCGGCGCGCGAGCGCCGGCCTTCCCTTACTGCAATGATGCAGCGTCTATCAGCGCGGAGCCATACGGATGGCGCCGTCCAGACGGACGTCTTCGCCATTGAAGTAGCCGTTGGTGATCATGGTCACGGCCAGCTGCGCGTACTCTTCCGGGTTGCCGAGACGCTTCGGGAACGGCACCGAAGCCGACAGGGCGGCCTTGACGTTCTCAGGAGCGCCCTGCAGCAGCGGGGTGTTGAAGATGCCCGGCAGGATGGTGTTGCAACGGATGCCTTCGCTCATCAGGTCACGGGCGATCGGCAGGGTCATGCCGACGACGCCAGCCTTCGAGGCCGAGTAAGCCACCTGGCCCATCTGGCCGTCTTCAGCCGCCACCGAAGCGGTGTTGACGATCGCGCCGCGCTCGCCGTGCTCCAGCGGGTCGAGCGACAGCATGCCCTGCGCCGACTTGGCGATGCAGCGGAAGGTGCCGACCAGGTTGATCTGGATGATGCGGTTGAAGGCGTCGAGCGGGAAGTGGGTGGCTTCGCCGGTCTTCTTGTCGCGGCCAGCGGTCTTGATGGCGTTGCCGGTGCCGGCGCAGTTCACCAGGATACGCTCCTGGCCGTGCGCGGCGCGGGCCTTGGCGAAGCCGGCGTCGACCATCTCTTCATTGGTGACGTCGACCTTGCAGAACACGCCGCCGAGTTCCTTGGCGATCTCTTCGCCCTTCTCTTCGTTGAAGTCGAAGATGGCGACCTTGACGCCCTGCGCGGCAAGCGCGCGGGCGGTTGCAGCGCCAAGACCAGAAGCGCCGCCGGTGACAACTGCGGAAACGGATGAATCGAGCTTCAAGGCAAATACCTCCCAAACGGCGGCCAGCACATGAACGACTGGCCACGCATGACGCCCGGTCCCGACGGCGTGGCCGCAAGACCGATGAATGTTCTGGCGAGCGGCGCGCACGCCCTAGGCTGGAAACGGTCCGGACATGCGCCAGACCACTCCGACCACAACGACGACTCCGCCGGACCGAAACTTGCCACTAGCCATATTGCCCGTCGCACGTGTTGGTCAAGCGTTTGGCAGGTGGGATTCATGGGCGGGGATTTGTGTGCAGTTCGATGTGGCTGCCCGACGGACTGCTGACTGCGGCGCGGCGGCGCAGCGGGGCATGTGAGATCATTGTTCCATAGCGCTGGATCAGTGATCGGGATCGCGGCGCGCGCGGCGACACGTCGCAGGCCTGATGTGTCGAGGGCGGGCGTGGCGCTGAGGGAAAACGGCGTAGGCGGCGCCCAGCTGGCGGCCGGATAACAACCGCATTGCGAATAAGGTCTTCACCTCCGGCGTCTGCGGGACGCCCCCCTCTCCACGCAGGGAGGGAACTCTGATCGATCAATCGATGCCGTTTGAACCGAACGCTTCAATACCAGGGCTGCGAAGATGCTGACGGATCCGCGGCCTGCACAGCACAAGCGCTTCCCGGACGCGGCCGGCGCGCCATGAGTCATGCACATCGGGCGACGCCATAAAGCGCGCCCGGCGCCCATGCTTTTGCGCATGACATGTCAAACGTGAAGTGTCGCGTCGGCGCTGCGCTTGCTCATGCGAGTCGATGATCAGGTAGCGCGCTGAAGCCTCGAGGCCGTGCAACGCGGGCGTGCGACGTGGGATAGCAGGGCGGCGTCTCGTCCTGGCTAGGATTCAGGTCAAGCAAATGCCTCGTCTTGCGTCGCCAAACGCTTTAAAGCCGTCATAGAAAGCAAAATGTAATAACAAATTGCCGAAATAATTCGGCGAAATGTAATGGGCTAGCATTGTCTAGAAAATAATATATGTAATCGGCAAAATCAATATTCAATTGTATTGCTTTTTCATTTCAAACAGCATGGAATAACGATCAGGCGCGACTGAAAGGTGTGTGCATGGTCACGCAGGTTTCCACGGTCGCCTTTTCGGGGATCGAAGCGCGGCCGGTCGAGGTGCAGGTGCAACTGTCGAGTGGGATGGTGGCCTTTGCCGTGGTCGGGCTGGGTGACAAGGCGGTGACGGAATCGCGTGAGCGGGTGCGGGCGGCGCTGCTGGCGGTGGGGCTGGCGCTGCCGGCGAAGCGCATCGTCGTCAATTTGGCGCCGGCGGACATGCCCAAGGAGGGGGCGCATTACGATTTGCCGATTGCGCTGGCGGTCATGGCGGCGATCGGCGCTATTCCATCGGATGCAATCGACGGTTTCACGGTGTTGGGGGAGCTGGCGCTGGATGGGGCGATCCGGCGGGTGTCGGGGGTGCTGCCGGCCGCGATCACCGCTTCGGCGCGGGGCCATGGACTGATCTGTCCCGCCGCCTGTGGGGGGGAGGCGGCGTGGGCGGGTGAGGACCTCGACATTCTCGCGCCGGAGTCGCTGGTGCGCATCGTCACCCATTTTCAGGGCGCGCAGCCGATGCGTCGCCCCGTCGCCGCCATGCGGCAGGCTGATGACGCCTTGCCGGATCTGCGCGATGTGCGGGGGCAGCAGCTGGGGCGGCGGGCGCTGGAAGTGGCGGCGGCTGGCGGGCACAATCTGCTGATGAGCGGCCCGCCAGGCGCTGGCAAGTCCATGCTGGCGCAGCGCCTGCCTTCGCTGCTGCCGCCGTTGCAGCCGAAAGAGCTGCTTGAGATTTCCATGGTGCATTCAGTGGCCGGGCTGTTGGGGGCAGGGGCGCTGAGCAGTCGCAGGCCGTTTCGGGCGCCGCACCATTCCGCCTCGATGGCGGCGCTGGTCGGCGGCGGCGTCACAGCGCGCCCGGGCGAAATCTCCCTGGCGCATCATGGCGTGCTGTTTCTGGATGAGTTGCCGGAGTACTCGCCGCAGGCGCTCGACAGCCTCCGTCAGCCGCTGGAAAGCGGTGAGGTGATGGTGGCGCGCGCCAATCACCGCGTCACCTATCCGGCCAGGTTCCAGCTGGTGGCGGCGATGAACCCGTGCCGGTGCGGGCGGGGCAGCGAACCCGGCTATGCCTGCAAGCGCGCGCCCAATGAGCGCTGCATGGCGCAATATCAGGCGCGGCTGTCAGGCCCCTTGCTCGATCGCATTGATCTGGTGATCGAGACCCCGCCAGTGAAAGCCTCTGATCTGATGCAGGCGATGGCTGGCGCGCCAGATGGTGAGAGCTCCGCCACGGTCGGCAAGCGTGTCGCCAGCGCAAGGGCGCGGCAGCGTCGGCGCTATGCCGCGCTTGGGGTCGCTGAGGCGCTCAATGCTTCGTGTCCGGCGAACCTGTTGCCGGAGGTGGCGACGCCGGACGCTGAGGGCCTCGGCCTGTTGCGTATCGCAGCGGACAGTATGCAATTGTCGGCGCGCGCCTGGCATCGCGTGCTGCGTGTCGCCCGCACCCTCGCTGACCTGGAAGGCGAGGCACAGGTGGGGCGCCCGCATGTGGGGGAAGCCCTGGCGTTTCGCATGGCTATTGATCGGGCGTCTCGCGCTGCCTGATAGTGCTGTGACCGAAACGCCTGGTCGCAACAGGCTGGCGCATATCGTGGAGGACGCCATGGGTAAGACAGGTTTCTGGCTGGCGGGCGCATTGTGCCTGATGGCGGCGGGCGCGAGCGCGCAGGAGGCCGGCAAAGCGGCTTCCGCCCCTGCGGCAGGAGCGGCGATCCCGGCTGGATTGGCTGGCCGCGCGGCGGCGCCCACCACCAATCCGGCTGAGCTGAAAGAGCTGCGGCCCGGCGTGTTGCCCGGCTATCTGCCGCGTGAGCAGCTGGTGGATTCGCTCGCCCTGCTTGGTCCGGCGCCAGAGCCAGGCTCGGCCACCGCCACGGTCGACGAAGCGATCCGCGCTGAGGCGCAGAAGCTGAAGGACACCGCGCGCTACCGCGTGGCGGCGCGCGACGCCATTTATCGCACCCCCGCCGTGGTCGACGCCTTCTCTTGCGCCATCGGCGTCAGGATCAGCCAGAGCACGACGCCGCATCTCAATATGTTGCTACGTCGCACGCTCACCGACGCGGGCCTCGCCACCTATAAGGCCAAGAGCAAATATATGCGGCAACGGCCCTATGTCGCCGCAAATGACACGGGCACCTGCTATGCGGATGATGAGGAGCCCCTGCGCAAGGATGGCTCCTATCCGTCGGGCCACGCAGCCTTCGGCTGGGCCTGGGCGTTGATCCTCGCGGAAGCAGCGCCGCAGGAGGCCAACGCCATCATCCGGCGGGGCTATGACTATGGCCAGAGCCGGGTGATCTGCGGCTACCACTGGCAGAGCGACGTCAACGCCGGCCGGATGGTCGGCGCGGCGGTGGTCGCCCAGCTGCACGCCAATCCAGTGTTCATGGCGCAGTTGCAGGAGGCGAAAAAGGAAATCGCCGCTGCGCGGGCCAAGGGCGCCGATGCGCCGGATTGTACGCTCGACAACGCCGTGGCCAGCGGCGGCTGAGGCCGGGACAGGTTGGACCAGTAGCGCGGCTGATCTGGCGGCGGGTTCTGTCCGCCACCAGCAAATTCAACGCCAACGCTGATCGGAACAGGAAAGCGCGGGCGGTCCTTTGGCGCCTCGCGCCGCCGCCGGCGCCGGTCCGGGTCGCGACAGATGCCACGGGACGCTGCGTATTTCGCGTTGCGCCCATCGTGGCCTGGCTCTAGTTTTTCGCCCATGGCCAGGGCGCGCCAGGCGCCGACAGAGGCCGGGGGGACGTATGAAGACCAAGATCGCACTTCGGCCAGCCGTGCTCAGGCTCGCTGCGCTCACCGCCGTTTGCGCAGCGCTCGGCGCCTGCCAGTCCACGCAGAACCGCCAGCAGGAGCTGGCCCGCATCTGCGCTGACCCATCCAGCCTGCGTCCGGACAGTTTCTATTTCGCCGAATGCGTCGCCTACAAGAATCCGACCCCGGACCAGCGGCGGCAGATCTACATTCGCACCCAGCCCATCAGCTGACGACCAGCCGGCGGCGCCATGCACAACGCGTCGCCGGGACGGCGACGTGGTGTTCTCGCCGCAACCCGGCTGGCGCGGTTGTCGGCCGGGCATAGCGCAACGCTGCCGTTGGTCGGCGTTTGGCGCCTTGCCGGTCCCGCTGGCGCTGGCAAGCGCGACCGGCCATCGCCGTCAGGCGCCGCCGCCATGCTTCCGGCGCACTTTCGCCAGGCCAGTTTGCCGTTTACAACCCTGCGCAATGCAAGCTGGCGCAAGGCCTGGAGGAGACGAGCGTGATCGAAGCAGTGATTTGGGATTTTGGCGGCGTGATCTCGTCGAGCCCGTTTGAAGCCTTTAACCGCTATGAGGCCGAGCGCGGCCTGCCCAAGGATTTCCTGCGTACGGTCAACGCCACCAATCATCTCGATAACGCCTGGGCCAAGGTCGAGCGCAACGAGATCGACAATGACGCCTTCGACCGGCTGTTCGCCGACGAGAGCAAGGCCCTGGGGCATGAGGTGCCGGGCCGCGACATGTTCGAGCTGCTCGGCGGCGACCTGCGCCCCGAGATGGTCGAGGCCCTGCGCCGTATCTCGGCGCGAATGAAGACTGGCTGCATCACCAACAATCTGGTGGTTAGCGCCGTCGACAATCCGAAGTCGATCTACAAGGCCGAGGTGATGGCCCTGTTCAATGAAGTGATTGAGAGCGCCGTCATCGGCCTGCGCAAGCCCGACCCGCGCATTTACACCATGATGACCGACAAACTTGGCGTCGATCCGGCCCGCTGCGTCTATCTCGACGACCTCGGCATCAATCTCAAGCCAGCCCGCGCCCTCGGCATGACCACCATCAAGGTGATCGATCCCGCCGTGGCCCTCGACGAGCTCGAGGCCGCCGTCGGCTTCCCGCTGCGCTAGGCGCCTCGGATACAACGGCGCCGCAAGGGCGCATAGGCACAAGGGCGCTGACGGCTTCTGGCCGAAGCCCGTCAGGCGTCTGCATCATCGGGCGGCGCGCCAGTTTGGCGGGCCGCCCGACAACTTCAATCATTCGGGCGACATGCGCCATCCGGCGCCGCCGTGGGAGCACCCCATGACCCAGCCGACAGCGCCGCAGCAAGCCCCCGCCCAGCCATCGATCTACGAGCAGTTCGTCACCCGGCTGTCTGGCGACGCGCCAGTGCTGTCAGCGTGGGTCGGCATGGGCGAGCCGCAGATCGCCAGCATACTGGCCCGGTCGGATTTCGACGCCATAACTTTTGACATGCAGCACGGCGCCATTGATTTCGCTGCAGTGGTTCAGGCGGCGCCGCTGGTGATGGCGGCGGGCAAGCCGGCGGTGGCGCGCATCCCGGTTGGGGCGTTCGCCACCGCTTCGCGGCTGCTCGACGCCGGCCTTGCGGCGATCATCGCGCCGATGATCAATTCGGTCGACGACGCGCGCCAGCTCGCCGCATGCTGCAAATTTCCACCTGTCGGCGGCCGCAGCTGGGGGCCGGGCGAATCGCGCCATGCCAGCCTGCTCGACAGCGCCGGCTATCTGGCCAATGCCAACCGGTTGCTGCCGGCCTTCGCCATGGTCGAGACGCGCGAGGCGCTGGCCATTCTCGATGATATCCTCGCTGTCGATGGCGTCGACGGCGTGTTTGTCGGCCCCGCCGATCTGTCGATCGCCCTGTCGGGCGGCGCCCGCATGGATCCGATGGCCGCTGAGGTCAATGAGGCTCTGGCGCATGTGGCGGCGCGCTGCCGCGCCGTCGGCAAGACGCCTTGCGTCTATGCGGTGACGGCGGAGCGCGCGCGGGAACTTGCCGGGATGGGCTTTGCCTTTGTGGCGATTTCCGGTGACGGCGCCCTGTTGCGCGCTGCCGCAGACAATGCTGTGGCCGTGGCGCGCGGCGTAACCGCCTGCGCTGGCGCTGGCGGCTACTGAGGCGTCGGCTCAGGCCGAGCGCCGGACCGGACGCTCGGGCAGGCCGAAAGCGCGGGCCAGAAAGCGGCCTGCGGCGACTACCCCCCTGGCCCCCGGCGTATGGCCGACGCCCTGCAACACCTGGGTCTGATGCGGCACGCCCGCCGCCGACAATACCCTGGCGGTCAGTGTCAGCGCCTCAGCCGGGATCACCGTATCATCGGCGCCATGCACCAGCAGCACCGGCGGGCGACTGACGATGCTCTGCGGCAGGCGCGCCGCCTCGGGCTGGTCGGCGTCGACCAGGATGCCGGAGAAGCTGACGATGGCTGCCAGGCGCCGCCGTCGCCGCAGGCCGACATCCAGCGCCATCAGCGCCCCCTGGCTGAAGCCGACCAGGGCCACGTCACGTTCCGCCAGATGGTGGGCTTCGAGCTGCTGACCGAGCCAGTCATCCAGCGCTGGCCCCGCCGCAGCGACGCCATCGCGGCGCACCACAGGATCAAACGACGGCAGCGGAAACCACTGGCGCGACCCCAATGGTTCAGGGCAAGGCTGCGGCGCATTGGGGGCAATGAAGCCCACATCTGGCAGCAGGCGGCGCCAGTCACGCGCCAGCCGGAACAGCTGGCTGGCGTCGGAGGCGACGCCATGCAGCAGCACCACCAGCCGGTCGGCGTGGCCATTCTCCGGCATCAGGCGCAGGCAATTCGCTGGCACGTCGTCAATCCGCATAAGGACCTCCTTCGTCTTTGTTCGCGACGCCGACAGCTGAGCCAAATCCCGCCGGGATGCATCGACTGCTTCCCGAGGGCCCTTTGGCTCATGCCGACGACGCAAGGCCGGATGCGCGTGGGCTGACCGGGCAACCGGGGCCGCCGCCCGCGCGCCTGGTGGTCAACGCATGGCGGCGGCGAATGGCCAGGCTCCGACGTGCGGAAACAGGCGATGCTTCGCCCGCAGGGCGCCTGAGCTGTACGTGCCGGACTGGACGCCGTGCGCAGGCCTTCACAAATCTGGAAGCAATATTTGCGCCGACTTGCGGCGCTGCGATGACGGCGAGTGCAGGTGGGTAAGACGCGGCGCGACGCGCCAGCGCCGTCTCACGGCGCATTGCTGCGACGATCTGAATGGCCCGCGCCAGCGCCGCAATGGCGGCGCGTCCTTCATTCTCGCTGGTCACTCCGCTTTGACGGCAACACTCAGCGCCTGCCATGCGGCGGCCAACCGGGCCGGCGCGGGCACATCAGCTGCGACAACACGCCGCCGCAGCGCTGGCGCGACGCCGGGGTGGGTTTGCGCCAGCCGCCGCAGGCCACGTATGGCCGCGATCCGCGTCGCGGTCGGCGCCTGCAGCGCCTCCGCCAGCCGCGTCAAGGGCCTGATCAGCGTTCGCGCTGCGTCCAGATCGCCAGCCCGGCTGACCAGCGCCGCGATAGCCTGGCGCCGCAGCGAGTCGGCGCTTTCAATATCGAGCCGCAAAGCGAGCAGGCGCATGGTTGCGGCGTCCAGCGGCCCAGCCCCACGCATTGCGCTGAGCGCCGCCGCGCGGATCATTGGGTCGGAGGCATGCACGCCTTCAATCAGATCGGGGAGCGTCAGCTGCTTTGTGGAGTCAGCGCCTTGCTCACAGGCGGCGAGGCTGGCGCGGCGGGGCGGTCGCCAGTCAGCAGCTGGCGTGGTTTGGCGGCGCCCAGGGGCGCCAATGACGCCCTCTCGTTGGCGAAACGCTGCGTAAAACGCCCACAGCAACAGGGCCGCCACGCCCCGGTGTGGCCGCCAGCGTTCGGCGAGCCTCTGCATCAGCGCAGCATCGGGACGCTGTTCGAGCCCCAAGGCCTGCCGCGCCGCCTCCTGCAGGGCGAGATCGCCCGCAGGAAACACATCCGGGTGGCCGAGGCAAAACAGCAGATAGATGTCGGCGGTCCACGGACCGACGCCGCTGACGGCTGCGAGACTGGCGTGGGCGTCAGCGCCGCTCAGGCGCCCAAGACCGTGCAGATCAAGCGCGCCGCTGGCGCAGGCGGCGGCGATGGCGCGCGTTGTGCGGATCTTCGGCTGCGACAGGCCGGCCGCAGAAAGCGCTTCGGGCGTGGCGGCGAGGATGGCCTCGGGCGTCAGCGGGGCGAACGCGGCGTGCAGGCGGCGATTGATGGCGGCGGCGCTGGCCACCGACAATTGCTGGGCCATGATGATGCCAACCAGGCCGGCGAAGCCCCCGTCGCGTTTGCGCAGCGGGGGCTTGACCCCAGCGGCGTGAATGTCCGCCAACACGGGATCAAGCCGCAGCAACTCCTGCAGATGGGCTTCAAGCGCTGCCTCAGAATCAATCAGCAACATGCCGCGCTCCCCAGGTCAGGTTTCGCCGTCGCGCCGTGGCGCCGCTTCGGCAGTGTGGCCCGCCCCACGAAGGTGGCGCAAGCTGGAGAAGCGCCACGCGGCGCTTGTGATGCGTGCGTCGGCGCCTTTGCGATCAGGGAGCGCCGGGAGCTATGGTCTCGTGACGTCGCAAGGTTTATGCGGAAATTGCGCAGGCCTCAGCAACGCGCCCCGGCGCGCATGTGGTGAGCCAGGGCCGGTCCATCATCTCCCGCCGCAGGAGTGGCGATGAACGTCGAAAGCAGCGCGTTGAGCGACCAGACATTGCCCATTGCAACGCTGCGTTTTGCGCCCAGCCCCAACGGCTATTTGCACGCCGGTCATGCCTATTCCGCCTTGCTGAACGCCGACTGCGCCCGCCGTCTCAATGGCCGCTTGCTGCTGCGCATGGAGGATATCGACGTCACCCGCTGCCGGCCTGAGTATGAAGCGGCGGCGCTGGAGGATCTGGCATGGCTCGGCGTCGCCTTTGACTGCGCCATGCGACGCCAGAGCGCCCATTTCGACGATTATCACAGCCATATCGCGCGGCTCACCGCGGATGGCCTGACCTACCCGTGCTTTTGCTCGCGAGCGCAGATCGCCGCCGCCGCCAGGCTACGGGGCGACGGGGCGCGCGACCCCGATGGCGCCGTGCTCTATCCGGGAACCTGCCGGCGACTGCCAGAGGCGGAGGTGGCGGCGCGCATGGCTGCGGGTGAGGCGCATGCCTTGCGCCTCGACATGGCGGCGGCGCTCGCCCGCATTGGGGAACCGCTCAGCATGCGTCGCCTGTCGCCTGCGCTGACGATCGACACGGTCAGCGTCGCGCCAGCGCAGTGGGGCGATGTGGTGGTGGCGCGCAAGGAAACGCCGACCAGCTATCACGTCTCCGTGGTCGTCGATGACGCGTTGCAAGGCGTCACCCATGTGGTGCGGGGTCGTGATCTGGAGGCGGCGACCGCCGTGCACCGGCTGCTGCAGAGCCTGTGGGGCTTGCCGGCGCCAGCCTATCTGCATCACCAGCTGTTGCTGGATGCCGCAGGCGACAAGCTGGCCAAAAGCCTTGGGTCAAAACCATTGCGGCAATGGCGGGAAGAAGGGGTTAGCGCCGCAGCCATGCGCGCCATGCTCGGTTTCGCAGGTCCCTGATCGGGGCCTGCGGTTCGCCCTTGAACGCTGCGCCGCCGGGCGCTCGCGGCGTCAGGGCTGCGTCACCAATTGCTGCGACGCCCGTTACTGCGCCTGGACTGCGCCGCCACCTGCGGTGGCGACGCGCGGCCCATCAGCCTTTTCGAGCAAATCATCCACCTGCTGACGGTTCCGGCGGAACTCGGCCATCGCCACGCCCTCCAGCTCGCCGCCGCGGGGCACCTTGATGCGCATTGGATTCACGAACCGGCCATTGATCAGCACCTCATAGTGCAGATGCGGACCCGTCGACAGGCCAGAACTGCCGAGATAGCCGATGACTTGGCCCTGCCGCACCCGCGCCCCAGGCTTGATGCCCTTGGCGAAGGCCGACTGGTGCGAATAGGTGGTTACATAACCATTGGTATGCTGCAACTCGGTGTGTCGCCCGTAGCCGGAATGCCAGCCAGCCTTGCTGACGACGCCGTCGCCAGCCGCCAGAATGGGTGTGCCCACCTTATTGGCCCAGTCCACGCCCGTGTGCATCTTAGAATAGCCGAGGATCGGATGGTTGCGCATACCGAAGCCGGAACGGAGGATGCCATCGGTGATCGGCTTGCGGAGCAGGAATTTCTTCAGCGATTTGCCATCGCGATCGAAGAACTCGATGGTTCCATCCGGGCTCTGGTAGCGATAGACAGTGCGCGTTTCGCCATCAATGGTGAGTGAGGCATACAGCAGCTCAGGCGCTCCGCCTTCCTCATCCTCGGACATGAACACATCCAGCCGGTCGGTGGGCTTGATGTGTCGCGCCAGGTCAAAGTCATAGGCGAAGATCCGCACCAGCTCGGCGACCATCTCGCGTGACAGGCCGTTCTTCAGCCCGGTCTCGTACAGGCTGCTATAGAGGCGGGGCGCGCCGCTATCGCCGTCGTCCTCATCATCGTCATCCGGGTCATTGCGGGCGACGCGGCCACGGGACGCCGGGGTCGCCTCCTGCTCTGGCTCGATAGCGACAAACTCACCCCGGTCATCGAGGGCGGCAATGGCCTCGACCTTGCCGGAGTTGATGACCATCACCCGAACAATCTGGCGGCGGCCGCCACCTGGCTGCTGGGCGGTGACCGGCACGGGAGCCACCAGAATCCGCAGCCGCACACCCTGGGTAATCGACCCCAACCGGATTTTGGCGGCCAGCGCCCGCATGATGGCGCGGATCTGGGCGTCGTCGGCGCCTTTGGCGCGCAAAACCCCCTCGATGTTCTCATCGCGTTTGAGGGTGACCAGCTCCTCTTCCGAGGACTGGGCCGCTTCAGGCGTCGCCTTGGCGAGCACCGTCAGGTTTTCCGGAATAACGTGGACTTCGATCCGCGAAAATGCGCTGTCGCCAGCCTGGCCAAAGCCTGCGCCATCCGCCCCTTCTGGCGTCTCGATCTGTTTGAGGCTGCGTGACAGCAGCAATTGTGGCGGCAGCGGCAGGGCAGGGGCGCCAGCGGCGGGCCGCGACCGCTCATTCTGGCGCAACTGCTGCACCTGGGCGGCGGCTTCGGCTTCCGTCAGCCCCGCCGAGGCAAAGGCCTCGCCACCGTTAAGCGCCGTTTTGACCAGCGACACTTCGGCGTCCGAGACATCGAGCTCGGGCTGTGCCTCGCGCTCAGGCTCGGCGGCGCCGCCATCAGTAAACATTTGCAATGGGTTAAACGCCGGGATGTCGCTGGCATACTGGCCGACGCTCATGGACAGCGGGCTGGCGACACGCACGAAATTGCGGACCTTGATCACTTCCATGGCGCCCGCGCGCAGCGTCACCGGCGATTTGAAGCTTTGGCGGGCGCCGGGGGAAATCTCAAAGCGCACCAGCCGATCAGCGCGATGGGTCGATACCATCGGCGCGTCACCTGTGTGAGTCGAGGCGCGATGGCTGGCGTTGACCATTTCGGGCACGCGCAACACAGAGGCGTCGCTCTCCAGCGAGACGTAAATGGCGGAGCCAATCAGCGCCACACCACATACACCGGTCAACACGGCGCCCGAAAACCAGCGCGGGCTCACCGCGCGCCGGTCGACGCGTGGCGCCGACAGACCGCCAGGATTGAGCG
Source organism: Camelimonas sp. FR25 (assembly GCF_059740505.1). Classification (NCBI taxonomy): domain Bacteria; kingdom Pseudomonadati; phylum Pseudomonadota; class Alphaproteobacteria; order Hyphomicrobiales; family Chelatococcaceae; genus Camelimonas; species Camelimonas sp. FR25. The sequence continues at coordinate 97,902 of NZ_JCAWFG010000020.1, forward strand.
GCGGATCATTGCCAATGTCTGGCGCGGCGGGCGCCCTGTCGGAGCGACGGCGGGTAGGCGCGTGAGAAACCGGTATGTCAGATTTGTCCCACGCCATGCCTGTGTCAGTCGTCCTTCTCAAATGCACGATGATGCGCCGCACAATCATATACTGCGGCCGCATCGCGAAACAGGCGAATGTCCCTCCGCCTGCGCATGCGCATACAACCAATCCTGCGCCCAGGCGATCGACCAACGCATCTGTCTAGCCGCAACCTGAAGCCGCAGCTACTGCGAATGGTTACGTCCACACCCCATGGGAAACTCGCCGCAGGAAGGGCCGGGAGAGGCCTGGGGATTGCAGACGACCCGCGTCGCAAGGCGCAAAGCGCGCAGCAGGATAGGCCGCAGGAACGTGGCTGCAGTGAGGCGCGGCGACGACCGTCTTATCGCGGGACCACGGCACGAGCGCCAGACCCCCAACGAGCGATAGAGCGAACCGGCCTGGAAGCAAGCGCCAAAGCCGGCGCATCGAAGACGCGCGCATGGCGCAGAGCGCCGTCCACAGACCGACTTGCGTCACGCCACTGCGATAAAAACATGAATCACAATGAGATGACGCTGCACATGTCACGTGCACATTGATGCAGTGCGCGCCAGGAAGTCCGCAAATTGAACTTTTTGCGACAGGCCGCGTTGACATCCGAACGGCCTGTCCCCTATAAGCCACTCATCGGCGGCGGACATGAACGGTTCGCCCCACTGCCCATCTCCAGCAGGACAGGCGGATTGACCCGGCGGGTTGTCGGGGTGATCTGGTTTTGCTGTTTGAATGTGGA
>NZ_JCAWFG010000021.1:0-206941 GCF_059740505.1 Camelimonas sp. FR25
AGCGATGATGAGAAGCGCGCAGCTGTTGGCTATGGCCGGGCGGGTGTGGCGTGATTTGATGGGGCGTTGTGTGGTGTTCCGGTAATTATGTAAGTATTTAATGATTATAAATTCAATATTTGTAACGTTTTTCGAGGGAAATTTCAGAAAAAATGTCCGTGTTGAGGGGTATTGGTTTGGAAGATGGGTGGGTCAATCTTTTGATTGATGCGATTGCCTGTGCGCCGCGTGGCGCGGGTGAGGCGCGGACGCTGCGAATGGGTGCGTCAGCCTGTGCGACTGGCGGGCGCTGCGTCGGGCGCGGCGATGCAGCTGAGGGAGATGCGCCATGGCACGTTATGTCAGATGCAAGCAGAAACGGCGCGAAGCGCCGGGCGCAGTCCGACGTCGTTTCCAGCCGCGATTTACCGCCCTGAGCGACGGGGCCTGGCGACAGCCTGGCGTCCAGGGGAGCGGCGCCGGGATCATCGCCGACTTTATTGGCGTGATTGGCGCGCCGGCGCATGGGCCAGCGGCAAACTGTTGCGATGGCGGTGGGCCATCCGAGTGAGCTGCGCAGGGGGCTTACGATTGGCGCCGGGCCGCGACGGGCCGGGCGGCATGGTCGTGGCGCGGTGTGCCGGGCCATTTTTCGTTGCGGAGCTTTGCTGGGGACGGCGGTGGGCCGCCGGGGGGATGCGATGGCGCAGGCGGAGGCACGGAGCGGGGTGTTCAGCGGCTATGCCAGCGTGTTCACCCAGCCGGATCTGGCAGGCGATGTGGTGCTCGCCGGGGCTTTCACGCGCACACTGGCCCGGCGTCCGCCGGCCATGGTGCGGATGCTGTGGCAGCACGATCCGGGCCAGCCGCTCGGGCGCTGGCTGGAGCTGCGCGAGGACGGGCGTGGCCTGTTCGTGCGTGGCGCGCTCAATCTGGCGGTGCGTCGCGCCGCTGAAATTCATGCGCTGGCCATGGCTGGTGATATCGACGGGCTGTCGATTGGTTTTCGCGCCGTCGAGGCGACCCGCGATCAGCGCAGCGGATTGCGCCGCCTGAGTCAGATCGATCTGTGGGAGATTTCGCTGGTCACCTTTCCCATGCAGCCGATGGCGCGGGTGCAGATGGCGGCGCAGGACGCAGGCGCGGCGCTTGCCCATGCGGGCGACGCCGGGACCGAGCGCCGCATGCTGGCCAGTCTCAGCCTGATGCGCGCCGCTTGTGGCGGGGCTGGATTGCAGCAGCCTCCCGCTGGCATGCGAAGACGCTGACGCCTTGGCGGCCTCCAGGCTCAGGCGCTGAATGGCTGTCGCCGAGCCGGGTTAGGGGCACATCGCGCTGTTTGGCGTCGCAAGGGTCTGCGGCGCCCCTTTAAACACCATCGCTGGTTTTGTTGGGCCGTGCTGACGCGCAGCATGGCTGCTTGCGACCGCCGCCTGTCCGATCTTGTGCAAAGGTTATGGCTCGCGTTGCGGCGTGGGCATGACCATCACCGGAGTTCGTCATGACCATCACCGCCTTACCCATGCCGGAGAACCTGACTGGCCAGCTGGCTGCGCCCGAGTGCAAGGCGCTGGCTGCGTCTGTGGCGCCTGTGGCCACGCCAGAGGTTGTTCAGGCTTTCGAGGATTTTTCGCGTCAGTTCGCCGCCTATCAGGAGGCCAATGACTCAAGGCTCAAATCACTCGAAAAGCGCCAGGCCGATGTGCTGAGCGATGAGCGGCTGGCGCGTATCGACGCGGCGCTCGATGAAAGCCGACGTCGTCATGACCGGGCGCTGCTCGACAGTCGTCGGCCACAACTTGAGGTCGCAGGCGTCGCTGATCCGCTGCGGCAGGAGCATAAATCTGCCTTCGACGCTTATGTGCGGACCGGCGAGGCCGCCGGGCTGAAGCAATTGGAGACCCGGGCGCTGTCGGCGGGCTCCGGGCCAGACGGCGGTTATCTGGCGCCGGCGGAGGTGGAGCGGGACGTGCTCGGGCGGCTGGCGGCGCTGTCGCCGATCCGGGCGCTGGCCTCGGTGCGGACGATTTCCGCCGCCACCTATCGCAAGGCTTTCAGCGTCGCTGGGGCCGCTGCTGGCTGGGTGAGCGAGACCGCCGCGCGGCCGCAGACCACATCGCCGACGCTTGCGGAAATCGCCTTTCCGGCCATGGAGCTTTACGCCCAGCCCGCCGCGACCCAGACCTTGCTTGATGACGCGGTGGTCGACATTGATCGCTGGCTGGCCGAGGAAGTGGAGCAGGCCTTCGCCGAGCAGGAGGGGGCGGCGTTTGTCGCTGGCGACGGCACGTCGCAGCCGCTGGGTTTTCTCACCGCGACCAAGGTGGCTAACGCCAGCTGGGAGTGGGGCAAGCTGGGCTATGTCGCGACCGGCGCTGCAGGGGCCTTCGCCACTACCAGCCCAGGCGATGCGCTGGTCGATCTGATCTACGCCCTGAAATCGGCGCACCGGCAGAAGGCGACCTTCGTCTTTAATCGCAAGACCCAGAGCGCCATCCGCAAGTTCAAGAACGGCGACGGCAGCTATCTGTGGGCGCCGCCGGCCACGGCGACTGGCGCGGCTTCCTTGCTGGGCTTTCCGGTGGTGGAGGTCGAGGACATGCCCGATGTGGCGGCCAACAGCTTCTCGGTGGCGTTCGGCGATTTCCGGCGCGGCTATCTGATCGTCGACCGCGCCGGGGTGCGGGTGTTGCGCGATCCTTACAGCGCCAAGCCCTATGTCCTGTTTTACACCACCAAGCGGGTGGGCGGCGGCGTTCAGGATTTTGACGCGCTGAAGCTGCTGAAGTTCGCTGCGTCCTGAGGGGTGTCGCGGCCCTGCGCTGGCGTAGCTACTTCCAGTTGGCGCGCAGGCCCCAGCTGGCGAGGGTGTCGTCGATCCAGCGCCGCTGCGGGGCGAGCAGCACGCCCTGGGTGGTCTGGCCGCAGGGCTGGCCGCGCGCCCCCTTCGACCAGACGGTGATCGCCGTGACCGCATCGCCCCAGGCGATGGGGCCGCCGGAATCCCCGGCGCAGGCGCCCAGCGCCCGACCCCTGGGGGCGTCGACCCATAGCAGGATACGGCCCCGGCCCCACGGTTCGGTTACCGGGGCGGTGACCGAGCGCAGCTGTCCGTCGGCGCGTTGTTTGCCGACGGCGCCAAAGCCGCTGATGGTGACCATGTCGCCAGCGCGCGGCTGTGGCCCTGTGGAGAGATCGGCTGGCGCAAAGCGGGCGGGCAGCGGCTGCGCCAGCTGGATCAGCGCCAGATCCACCGACTGGCGGCGGTCGCGGACGGCGCTTTTCACATAATCAGGATGAGTGGCGGAGGCCGACGGCGTCAGCAGCATTGGGGCGCCATTGTCCATGTAATGCACGCGATGCTCGCGCGCCGCATCGGCGCAATGGGCAGCCGTAAGCACGGCGCGCGGGTTGACCACCACGGCCGTGCACACGCCGCCATCCGAGCCCAGCACCATCAGCGTCGAGGCGCGGGCCGGGCCGTGTTCCTCGGCGCCGCCGACAATGGCGTGCGCCGCATGGAGGCTGCCGACGCAGAACATGGCCAGCGCGACGAACAGGGCGCGGGCGCTGGAGGCGGTGTGAGCGGCGGCTGGCCGATGGTGTGGCTGGTTCACGTGTCATCCCGCCATGTGCGGCGCCGGATCACCGGCGCTGATGGTCGAAAGCCTGTGCTGGCGGCGCGCCGCCGTAGCGCGGCGACAGGCTGGCGCCTGAGCTGGACCAGACCCCGCCCAGGAAGTCGGCCCAGCAGTATCCCGCCCGCGTGATCGGCGCACTCCCTGGCCTGCTGGCAGCGCGGCGCTGGCGTCAGCCAGGCGCGCGAGGAGGAATGGCATGAACCTGGTGCTTGTCAACGGTCCTGCGGTGGAGCCGGTGGGGCTGGACGCGATGAAACACTATTTGCGGCTGACGGATGACAGTGAGGATGCGCTTGTTGCGGCGATGATCAGCGCCGCGCGCGCCACTGTCGAGGCGACCACTGGGCTGGCGCTGATCAGCCAGCAGTGGCGCGTCAGTATCGACGCCTGGCCGCTCGCTGATCTGCTGCGTCCGCCGCTCAGGCCGCTGCGCCAGATCGACAGCGCGCGGCTGGTGGCGGCGGATGGGACCGCCACGGAGCTTGAAGCGGCGGATTTTCGCCTGGAGCCAGGCTGCGACGCTATTCGCCCGCTTGGGGCGCGGCCAGAGATCGCTGCGGGCGGCTGGCTCGAGATCGTCTTTACCGCCGGCTACGGCGACGCGTCCACGGACGTGCCGCCGCCGCTGCGGCTCGCCATGCAGACGCTGGCCGCCAGCTGGTTTGACCGGCGTGGCGACCATGTCGCGGCGCCCGGCGCGCCGCTTCTGCCAGAGGCGGCGCTGGCGCTGCTGGCGCCGTTCCGGCGGATGCGGCTGAGCTAGAGCAAGGTCTGATCCGTCGCGATCGGCGCCTGCTGCTTATCTCGACGCAGTGAGCGAATGCTCATCGATCAGACGATCCGTTTTAATCGTTGGGCGTTCCACGGAGGCGACATGGCCAGGGTTGCGACCCACAGCGGCGACCTCCGTCGCCGTCTCATTCTTGAGCGTCGCGCTGACAGCGGCGACGCTTTGGTTGGCGGCGGCGAGAGTTGGGATGAGGTGGCGGCGGTCTGGGCGTCGCTGCGCCTGTTGCGTGGCGCACGGGTCGACCGGGGCGACCGCGCAGCGCTCGACACTGTCTGGGCCATCCTGATGCGCTGGCGGGACGATATCGACGGCGACTGCCGCTTGCGTGACGGCGCGCGGGTGCTGGCCATCGTGGCGCGCGGCGATCCGGATGGCCGGCGGCAATGGCTGGCGGTGACGGCGCGGGAGGAAAGCCCATGAGCGGCGCAAGCGATGTCTCGCCGGTGCTGGCCTTGCGGGCGGCGGTTTACGACGCGCTGGTGGCTGACGATGTCCTTGCCGAGCTGTCCGGCGGGCCGCGAGTCTTCGACGAGGCGCCGCGCGGCGCGCGCGGGCTTTATGTGGCCTTTGGCCCGGCGCAGGCCCGCGACCGGTCCGCCGGCGGCCTGGCGCTGGAGAGCCAGCAATTGACCCTGAATGTGTGGGCGCCAGCTGGCGCGCAGCGCCTGGCGCTGGGCGTGGCCGCGCGCATCCGCGCCATTGTGGCTGACGGGCTCGCCATGGACGGGCGGACGCTGGTGCTGCTGCGGGTGCTGCGTGAGGACGTGGCCCGCGACACACGCACCGGCGGCTGGCGGGTGCGGCTGACGCTGGCGGCGATCACCGCTGGCGCCGCGGCCTGAGCTGAACGCCTTCTGGCTCCTCTCACAGGGCGCCGATTTTTCCGATGATTCGGGCGAGGGGAGGCAGGCATGGGCGCGCAAAAGGGCAGGGATTTGTTGCTGCGGATGGCGGGAGCGTCGACGGGGGAGTTCACCACCGTGGCGGGGCTGCGGGCGCGGCAAATGTCGTTCAACGCTGACGCGGTGGATGTGACCAATGCGGAATCCGCCGGGCGCTGGCGCGAATTGTTGGCCGGGGCCGGTGTGCGGCGCTGCGCCATCGGCGGGGCGGGCGTGTTTCTTGATGATGTGAGCGACGCGGCCGTGCGCCAATGTTTCTTCGATGGCCTGATCAAGATTTGGCGGGTGATTATTCCTGATTTCGGCACGGTCGAGGGGCCGTTCCAGATCACCGCGCTGGAATATCGCGGCGAGCATGCGGGCGAGCTCACCTTCGATCTGGCGCTGGAATCGGCCGGCGCCATCTCCTTCACCGCCAGTTGAGGTCAGCCATGCGCCAGATGAGCAATCGCCGTCGCGGTGAGGTCACCGCATTGATCGGCGGCGAGCCACGCCGCCTGCGTCTGACCCTGGGTGCCCTGGCCGAACTGGAAAGCGCGCTCGGCTCCGGGGATCTGGCGCAATTGGGCCAGAGGCTGGCGCGGGGGGCGCTGTCGGCCCGCGATCTGCAGGTCATTCTGGCGGCGGGATTGCGCGGCGCTGGGGAGACGATCTCCGACGCTGAAGCGGCGGCCCTGCCAGTGGCGGGCGAGCTGCCAGCCATGGCGGCGGCGGCGGTTGAATTGCTGGCGCTGACCTTCGGCGAGGCCGGGGCAGAGGATGAGATGAAGACTGGGGCGCGGGCAGCGGGTGATGATGGCGCGTCGGCGGAGGCCGGCGCCGGCGGCCCTTTTCCGGCGCGGCGCAGGCGTTTCTGGCGGCGGGCGCGGTCAGGGCCTTTCCGTGGGATGAGGTCATGGCTTTTGGCCTCGGGCGTCTGGGCGTTGCGCCGGCGATTTTCTGGGCGATGACGCCGCGCGAGCTGGCGGCGGCGATGCGGGCGCATGCGCCACAGGCGCGTGACGCCGCCCCGACCCGCGCCGAATTGCGCGCCCTGGACCTGGCCTATCCGGATGGAGCTGGCGATGAACGATGACGGCGACAGGTTTGACGGGGGCGGCGACTGGGACCCCGCCGCCGTGCAGGACATGGCGGAAGCGTTTCGCAATCTGGACGAGATGGCGCAGCGGGCGGGCAAGGCCATGACCGCCGCCTTCGCCAGCGGCGTGAGCGGCGGCAAGAACCTCAACCAGCTGCTAGGCGCCCTGGGATCACGCCTCAGCGCCATCGCGCTTAATGCAGCGCTGAAGCCGCTGGAGGGGGCGATCGGCTCTGGTCTTGAATCGCTGCTCAAGGGGCTCGGAGGGGCGTTTGGAGGCGCGTTTGGTGGGGTGAGCGCCCATGCGCGCGGCAATGTTTTCGCAGGCGGCAAGGTTCAGGCTTTCGCCCGAGGCGGGGTGGTGGCGGCGCCGACCTATTTTCCCATGGCTGGCGGCGTCGGATTGATGGGGGAGCGCGGGGCGGAGGCGATCATGCCGCTGCAGCGCGGCGCCGATGGCCGACTTGGGGTCGCCGCCGCTGGCGGCCGGGGCGCCCAGGTGACGGTGCATATGGCGGCGCGGGATGTCGACAGTTTCCGGGGGTCGCAGGCCCAGATCGCCGCCACGCTGGCGCGCGCCGTGGCGCGGGGGCAGCGGGCGATGTGAGGGCGCTGACGATTTGGGGCGGCGACAGGCGGCGGGTGGGCAGATGGCGGCTTTCCATGAGGTGCGGTTTCCGGTCGATGTGGCGCTTGGGGCGCGCGGCGGCCTGGAGCGCCGGACCGAGATCGTTGTGCTCGCCTCGGGGCGCGAGCATCGCAATGCGCGCTGGGCCAATTCGCGCCGGCGCTATGACGCGGGCTTCGGCGTCAGGACGCTGGACGCGCTGGCGGCGGTGATCAGCTTTTTTGAGGAACGGCGCGGGCGTCTGCACGGTTTCCGCTGGCGTGACCGGCCCGATGATCGCAGCTGCGCGCCTTCGGGGACGCCGCAGGCCGGGGACCAGACGCTTGGCGAGGGCGACGGTGAAACCTCTGTTTTTCAGCTGGTGAAGCGCTATGGGGCTGGCGACGATCCGTGGCTGCGGCGCATCGTCAAGCCGGTGACCGGCACGGTGCGGGTGGCGGTCGATGGGGTGGAGCAGGAGGCCGGCGTCGTGTCGGTCGATCACACGACAGGCGTCGTTCACTTCGCCTCCGGGGCCATTCCTGCCGCCGGGGCGGTGGTGACGGCAGGCAGGCTACCAGTTTGACACCCCGGTGCGCTTTGACAGCGACAGGCTTGAGATTGATCTGGCGGCCTTTGACGCCGGCGATATTCCGCACATTCCGCTGATTGAGATCATGCCCTGAGCCGACGGCGACATGGCCGGGATCAGGAATTGGCTTCGGTGACACAGGAGGAGCGCTGATGCGCGCCGTTCCGGAGGGGCTGGCCGGGCGGCTGGCCAGTGAAACCACGACGCTGGCCCGTTGCTGGCGGTTGCAGCGCACCGACGGGCTGACGCTGGGCTTCACCGATCATGATTGCGACCTCACCTTTGGCGGCGTGACCTATGTTGCGGGCACGGCCTTGCAGGCGGCGGAGCGCAGCAGCGAACTGGGCTTCGCCATCGGTGGCGGTGAGGTCTCGGGCGTGCTCGACGCCGCGGCGCTGACCGCTGCCGATATCGCCAACGGCCGCTATGACGGCGCGCAGGTGGAGATTTGGCTGGTGGACTGGGCGGCCCCTGAGCACCGTCTGTTGCTCGATATGGCGGTAATTGGCGAGGTGCGGCGCAGCGGCGAGCGTTTCGACGCCGAGCTGCGCAGCATCACCCACCAGCTCGACCAGAGCGTCGGGCGCATTTATGCCGCCGCCTGCGCCGCTGACCTCGGCGACGCCCAATGCGGCGTATCGCTGGACCACGCTGATTTACGCGGCGCGGGCGAGGTGACGGCGACCGCGGACGGGGGCGGCATTTACTGCAGCGGCCTTGAGGGTTTTGCCGATGGCTGGTTTAGCCACGGCCGTTTGTTGTGGGACACCGGCGCCAATGCGGGCCTTGCCTGCGATGTCAGATGGCATCGGGCCCAGGGCGGCGCGGTGGAATTGCTGCTGTGGGCGCAGACGATACAGGCGATGTCGCCGGGCGATCGCTTTACGGTGACCGCCGGCTGCGATCGCAGCTTCGCCATGTGCCGTAACCGCTTTGGCAACGCGGTGAATTTTCGCGGTTTCCCGCATATGCCGGGCAATGATTTTGCCCTGGGCGCAGGGCAGGCCCGCGCGCCGATGGATGGCGGGAGCCTGTTCCGGTGAGCGGCGCAGGCCAGCCATGGCGTCGGCGGATTGTGAGGGAGGCGCGGGCCTGGCTTGGCACGCCTTATCTGCATCAGGGCAGCTGCATCGGCGTGGGCTGTGATTGCCTGGGGCTGGTGCGGGGGGTGTGGCGCGGCCTGTATGGCGCTGAGCCGGAGACGCCGCCAGCCTATGGCCAAGATTGGGCCGAAGCCCGGGGCGATGAACGGCTGCGCGACGCCGCCCTGCGGCATCTGCGCCCGGTGGCGCTCGGGGATATCGCGCCGGGGGATGTGCTGCTGTTTCGCTTTCGCGCCAGCGCCCCGGCGCGGCACTGCGGCGTGATGAGCGCCGACGATTTGATGGTGCACGCCCATGATGGCGCGGTGGCGAGCGAAGTGGCGCTGACCTGCGCCTGGCGGCGATGCCTCGCCTACGCCTTCGCCTTTCCGCAGCCGCTGGATGTCGACGCAGGAGGATAGCGATGGCGACGCTGGTGCTTCAGCTGGCAGGCGGCGCCCTGGGGGCGGCGGTGGCCGGTCCTGCCGGGGCGGTGGTCGGCCGGGCGCTGGGCGCCATGGCCGGCGCCGCAATCGATTCCAGCCTGCTCTCGGCGCTGGACGGGCGCAAGGCGGGGACGTCGCCGGCGCTGACCGATGTGCCGGGATTGTCGTCGACGGAAGGGGCGCCCCTTGCGCGGGTTTATGGCCGGGCGCGGGTGGGCGGTCAGCTGATCTGGGCCAGCCGCATCGAGCGCGTCGCCAGATTCGACACAGAGCGTAGCGGCTTTGGCGGCAAGGGCGCGCTCGGCGCCATGAGCCAGGACGGCCAGGCGAGCTGGAGCTATTTCGCCAATCTGGCCATCGGGGTCTGTGAGGGGCCGGTGGCTTTTATCCGGCGGGTCTGGGCCGATGGCGAGGAGCTGGATCTCGCCCGCGTCGTGATGCGCGTCCATACGGGTGAGGCGACCCAGGCGGCTGATCCTCTGATCGTCGCCAAGGAAGGGGCGGATGCGGCGCCCGCCTATCGCGGCCTCGCCTATGTGGTGTTCGAGCGGCTGGCGCTGGCGCGGTTCAATAACCGGATTCCGCAGTTCTCGTTTGAGGTGGTGCGGCCGCTGAATGGGCTGCGCAGCCTGATCCGGGCGGTCAATCTGATCCCCGGGGCCACCGAATTTGGCTATGACCCGCAATGGCGGGTGCAAATGCCGGCGCCAGGCGTCAGCACGCCGGAAAACCGGCGCCAGCTTTATGCGCCCACCGATGTTAGCGCCTCGCTCGATGCGCTGCAGGCGTTGTGCCCGGCGCTTGAGCGGGTGGCGGTCGTCGTCAGCTGGTTCGGCGATGATCTGCGCTGTGGCCATTGCGCCATCGCTCCGCGCGTCGAGGCGCATGAGCGGATCACCACCGGCGATCCGTGGATGGTGAGCGGCGTCAGCCGGGCGGCGACGGCGCGCGTCTCCAGTAGCGGCGGCCAGCTGGCCTATGGCGGCACGCCTTCGGACGCCGCCATTATCCGGCTTGTGCATGAACTGAACCGGCGCGGGTTGGCGGTGACGCTGTATCCCTTCGTGATGATGGATGTTGCGCCAGGCAATGACCGGCCTGATCCGCGCCAGCCGGAGGCGGGGCAGCCCGCCTATCCGTGGCGCGGCCGCATCACCTGCCATCCGGCGCCTGGTGTAGCGGGCTCGCCGAATGCGACAGCCGAGGCGGCGGAGCAGGTGGCGGCGTTCTTCGGCGACGCGACGGCGGCGCAGTTCTTGCCGTATTTCGCCACCGTCGCCTTTCTGGGCGCTTCATTCTGCATTATGCACGGCTGGCCAGCATGACCGGCGGGGTGTCGGGGTTCATCATCGGCTCGGAGTTCGTCGGCCTGACGCGGGTGCGCGGCGACGAAGGCTATGCGGCCACAGCGCATTTCGCTGCCATCGCGACGGAGGCGCGCAGCGTGCTGGGGCCAGACGTCGCTTTGACCTATGCCGCCGACTGGACCGAATATGGCGCGCATGTCCGCGATGGCGGCGAGGAGGTGGATTTTCCGCTCGACGATTTGTGGGCTGCGTCTGAGATTGATGCGGTGGGTGTCGATTATTATCCGCCGCTGAGCGACTGGCGCGATGGCGAAGACCATGCGGACGCAGCCCTCGCCAGCTCGATCTACGACCTGGATTATCTGATCGGGCGGGCGGGGGCGGGGGAGGCTTTCGACTATTATTATGCCGATGCGGCGGCGCGCGCCGCCGGGCTGCGCACGCCGATCACCGACGCAGCTTTCGGCAAGCCGTGGCTGTATCGGGCCAAGGATCTGGTCAATTGGTGGAGCCAGCCGCATGTGCGGCGGAGCGGCGGCGTCGAGACCAGCGCCACCGCCTGGACGCCCGGCGGCAAGCCGCTGTGGCTGACGGAGATCGGCGTGCCGGCGGTGGATCGCGGCGCCAATGGGCCGAATGTGTTTCCCGACGCCAAATCATCCGAGAACGCGCTGCCGCCGCAGTCGCGCGGCGGGCGCGATGATCTGATGCAATTGCGCGGGCTGGAGGCGATGATCCGGCGGTTTGATCCGGCGGCGGGGGCGCTTGAGGCGTGGAACCCTTCCGCCAGCCTCTACGCTGGCCGCATGATTGATCCGGCGCATATTTATGTGTGGGCGTGGGATGCGCGGCCATTCCCGGCGTTTCCCGCCATGGGCGACGTCTGGGGCGACGCCGCCGCCTGGTGGACGGGGCACTGGATCACCGGGCGTCTGGAGGGAGCCGAACTTGGCCTGCTGGCGATGCGATTGCTCTGCGACCACGGCATGCCTTTGGCGGGGGCAGCGGTGGAGCCAGGGGTTGAGGCGGTGCTCGACGGCTATGTGGTGGACCGGCCGATGTCGGCGCGCGACGCCTTGCAGCCGCTGTGCGATCTGTACGGGTTTCATGCGGTGGCCAGTGCTGGCGCGGTGCGCTTCACCACGGCCGATACGGTGGGGAGTGCGCTTGACGCAACCTTGCTGGCGCCGGCGGCGGACGGCGCTCTGTTTGAGCTGACGCGGTCTGAGGCGTCTGGGCTACCGCTCGAAATCCGGCTGGGCTTTACGGACAGTGACGGCGATTATCGCCGCGCCGCCGCCGTGTCGCGGCGGTTGGGCGGCGAGAGCGTGCGGCGCAGTAACGCTGAATTCAGCGTGGTGACGCACCGCGCCGAGGCGGCGCGCCGGGCCGACGACTGGTTGCAGCGGATATGGCAGGGGCGGGAGCAGCTGACGCTGCGGCTGTCGCCGCGCGCCGTGGCGCTGGAGCCGGGCGATGTGTTCAGCTTCGACGCTGGCGACGGCATGCGCGCCTGGCGGGTGACGCGCATCGTCGATGGCGATGTGCGGCAGGCATCGGCCGAGGCTTGCGTGCGGCGGCGCGCTGATGGCGGGCTGGCGCCGCTGGCGGCGCCCAGCGCGCCTGCGCCGGCCTTGCCGGGGCCGCCGCTGGCGCTGACGCTTGATCTGCCGGCGGCGATCAGCACGCCGGAGACCTTGCAGCATCTGGCGGTGTTCGCCGATCCATGGCCTGGCGCCATGACGCTATGGCGGTCGTCTGACGGTGAGCATTTCCGCCAGATCGACCAGATTGTGGCGCCAGCGCTCGTTGGCGAGACGACGACGGCGCTGGGGCCTGGGCCGCTGTGGCGCTTTGATCACGCGGGCTGGTTTGAGGCGGTGATGCGCGGCGGGGCGCTGGCTTCGGTGGATGACGCCAGCCTGTTCGAGGGCGCCAATCTGTTCGCGCTGCTGGATGAGGCGGGCGACATCGAGATTGTCGGCGCCGGGCGGATTGTGTTGTGCGACGGTGTTGGCGCGGCAAGGCGCTGGCGGTTTAGCCGGCTGCTGCGCGGGCTGGGCGGCAGTGAAGCGGCGGCGGGACGGTCGCTGGCTGCGGGCGCCCGTGTCGTCGCCATCGACGGCGCCCTTTCGCCGCTGACCAGGGATCGCAGCGATCTTGGCCGCGCTATGCGTTATCGCATTGGCCCAAGCGGGCGCGATCACGGCGACGCTTCGGTGGTGAGTTTTGCGGCGACGCCGGGGCTTGCGGCGTTGCGACCCATGCCGCCGGTGCAAGTGCGGGCGTGGCGGACGCTGGACGGCGTGCGCATCGGTTTTGTGCGCCGCATTCGCTTCGCTGGCGAAGGCTGGGATGCGGCGGAGCCATCGATTGAGGGCGGGGCGCGCCATGAGATTGATATTTATGCAGGCGGCGCTGTGGCGCGCACCCTGACGGGCGAGACGGCGCCGATGCTGTATCCGGCGGCGCAGGAACTTGTCGATTTTGGCGCGCCGCAGACCACGCTCGATGTGGCCATCGCCCAGGCCAGCGCCGTCGCCGGGCGCGGTTTCGCCACGCGGCGACTGCTCGCCATCGGCTGAGCCCGGCGCCCACAAGCGTGGGGCGCGGCGCGCTCATTTTGCCTCACCAAATCTGTGACCCTGGAGGGAAGATGTCCGACACCCTGCGTCTCGGAATGCCGCTTGTGGCGCCTGGCCAGGCCCAGAAGCATGTGCCCGTTAATGAGAGCCTGTGCCTGCTCGACGCGCTGGTGCATCTGGCGGTGCTGGACGCCAGCCTGACGGCGCCGCCGCCAGCGCCAGCCGACGGCGATCGTTATATTGTCGCTGCGGAGCCTGACGGCGACTGGGCCGGACATGGCGGCGAGGTGGCGGTATGGCGTGATGGCGGCTGGTTGTTTCATGCGCCGCAGTCTGGCTGGCTGGCATGGGACGCGTCCCGGGCGTTGTTGCTGGCCTATGACGATGGCGACTGGTCGGCGGCCTGTGGCGCGCTGCCAGCGTTGGGGATTGGGACCAGCGCCGATGCGCTCAATCCCTTAAGCGTGCGGGGCGACAATGTGCTGTTTGCGGCGCGGGCTGTTGTCGACGGCGGCGGCGATATGCGCGTCAAGATCAATCGGGAGGCGGCGGAGCGGACCGCCTCTCTGCTGTTCCAGTCTGGTTGGTCGGGGCGGGCGGAGTTTGGCCTGATCGGCGACAGCGATGTCGCCCTGAAGGTGTCGCAGGATGGCGCGCTGTGGCGCGAGGCGTTGCGGGTTGACGCTGAAACGGCGACCCTGAGCTGTCCTGCGCAAGGCGCGGCGACGCCGTTTAGCCATGGCGCCTGCTGGCTGGCGCTGGATGGGACGGTGTTAGGCCTCAGGCCTGACAATGGTGGCGGCCTGCAGATCGATGGCCGATTGCGCAGCGTGCCTGCAGCCGGGGTGACGCTGGCCGCGACGGGATTTGCCGCCGACACCACCTTCTTCATCTACGCCAGCTGGAGCGGCGACGCCATGGCGCTGGCGGCCAGCACGGCGGCCCCCGTGGCTGATGGCGCCACCGGGGTCATGGTCAGCAGCGCTAGCGCCGCCCACACGCTGGTTGGCATGGCGCGCACGGTGACGGGCCCGGCCTGGGTGGACAGCCCGGGCCAGCGGTTTGTGCGCAGCTGGTTCGGTCGGCGGGGCGTTGTGGCGACAGGGGCGCTGGCGGGCGATGTGACGCTGGCGGCAGGCCCCAGTGCGACGATTGACGCCGCCGTGAGCCTCGACGTGCTGGCCTGGGCGGGCGAGGCGCTGATGTTGTCGATGTCTGGCTCCTGCGTTGCGGCAGGGACAACCCAGGCGCAATGCGCCCTCGTTGCCGATGACGTTGTGCGCGCCCGGCAGGTCGCCAGCCTCGCCGCGGCCGCGGTGTGGTCGCCGGCGCTGGCTGCACATTTGACGGCCGGGAGCCATGGCCTCATCGCTTTGCATTGCGCTTCTGGCGCATCCACCGCCGCCCTGACCTGGGCGGGCGCCGACGCCGCTTTGGCTGCGCGGCTGCGCATCACGGCGTCGGTGGGCGGCTGACGACGCGCCCTCGTTGTTGGCGTCGGGCGCTGTCTCGCGGGACGCCGTCTGGCTGTTGACGATCTCCGTCCTCATTGGCGCGCGCCTGTGGCGCGGCGCGGGAGAGAAGTGATGACCGCATTTCTGGAGAGTTACCCGTCTGGCTCGGGCCGGGGCGCGTTTGCGCCTGAATTCGCCGAGCGCATCGACGCCGTGCGCCTCGTCGGCGGCGTCGCCGAGGCGCACCCCATCCCTGCGGGCTTTCGTTTCGCGGTGTTCAGCTTCACCGGCAATGTGTTTGTGCGGACCGGCGGCGCCGACGTCAGCGCAGCCTTACCCAACGCCAGCACCACCAGCGGCGATGCGTCCGAGCTCAACCCGGCCGCCAGGCGCTTCAGCGCCAGCGCAACGCATATCGCGCTGGTGTCGCGCGATGATTGCCTGGGCTCCATCGCATTCTATCGCTGAGCAGCCGCAGGGGGCGCACATGCATGGGTTAAACCTGACCAATCCGCGACCGGAGACGACGGGGTTGCTTGAGCCATTCGCAGGTCCATTCGCCGCGCGGGCGCGCAAACGGAT
Source organism: Camelimonas sp. FR25 (assembly GCF_059740505.1). Lineage (NCBI taxonomy): Bacteria > Pseudomonadati > Pseudomonadota > Alphaproteobacteria > Hyphomicrobiales > Chelatococcaceae > Camelimonas > Camelimonas sp. FR25. Next base: position 15,046 of record NZ_JCAWFG010000021.1, read on the forward strand.
CGTCGTCGGGCTCGACAGTTTGGGTAACAGCGGCGGCTTGCCTGGACTTGCTGATGGCTTGCGCGCGCATTTCAACGCGAGGCTCGGCGATGGCGGCATCGGGCTGACGCCGCTCGATCATACGGCAGCGGCGAACTGTTTTGCGGGTGGTGAATTTTCGCTCAGCGCCGGCTTTAGCAATGTCGGGAATTTGAGCTGGAGCCACGCCAATCGCCTGCGCGCCCCGTTCGGGCGAGGGCTGCTGTGCGTCAACAGCGCCGTCAGCGAGGAGGAGAGCTCTGATTATTTGCTGCTCTCGGGCGCCTCAACCACGGTGACTGCGGTGGACCTTTACTTCGAATGGTCGAAGGCGGGGCAGTCGTTCCGCCTGCGGCAATGGCCCACGGAGGTGCTGAGCAGCGGCGTGGAGGGGAGCCAGAGCGCTTACCCGCAACTCGGCGTCGTGCACAAAATGACGTTTCTGCTTGATGTTGGCGGCGTGCAGGCGGTCAAGGGTTTCAATGTCGAAAGCGTGGTCTGCCAGGATGAGCCGGTGTTCTTCTGGGCGGTGGAGTTCCATGAGCCGCAGGACGGCGCCGGCGGCGTGCAGGTGATTGACGTCGGCACGCCCTCCGCCATGGCGGCGGACTGGAGCGGCCTCGATGATGACCGCATGCGCGCCTGGATGCGCCTGCTGGCGCCGGATGTGTTTGTGCTGAACGCTGGCGTCAATGATCGGGGCGCCAGCCCGCAGAGCGATGTGGCGGCGCGGGCCAACGCCGCCGTTTATAGCCACCATCTTGGCCGGATCATCTCGCGGCTGCAGGCGAGTGCGCGCACGGCGGTGGCGCTGGTGCGGCCGCTTGATCCGGAGGACGCCGCCACCACGGGCATCCGCTATTACGACCGGGTGTTGCGCTCGGCCGCCTGGGCGCATGGCTGCGCTTATCTCGACGAGCGCGACACGCTTGGTGATTACGCCGCGGCAAACGCCGCTGGCTATATGTCGACGGACGGCGTGCATCCCTCAACGACTGGCAACGCCCGTCGCTGGGCGGCGTTGGCCGACAAGCTGGCGCGCTTCGGCGTTTAGGGCGGCGCTTCAGGCGGACCCGGCTGGCGACTTGTGTGCGGTTCATGACGCAAGCGGCGGCCATAGGGCGACGCCGGTTCGGCGCGGGTGCGTCGCCACCATTTCCGACATGATGATCAGGAGGCTGACATGGTCGCCACCAACCAGAATGGCGCGGTTGCGCGCGTGCTTGCGCACGAAGGCGGCAATGTGGATGATCCGCAGGATCCGGGCGGGCGCACCAGTCGCGGCGTCACCCAGCGGGTATATGATGCGTGGCGCAAGGGGCGCGGTCAGGCTTGTCGCGATGTCTATCGCATGGCGCCGGCTGAAGCGCGGGCCATTTATATTGAGCAATACTGGAACCGGGTGCGCGGTGATGAACTGCCGGCGGGCGTCGACTATGCAGTGTTTGACGCGGCGGTGAATTCCGGGCCGGTGCAGGCCGTCAAATGGCTGCAACGGGCGCTGGGCGGCGTGCGCGTCGATGGCGTGGTCGGGCAGGTGACGCTGCGCGCCGCCCAGGTTCATCCTGACAAGGCGCGCCTCATCGCCGACATGTGCGCGCGTCGCATGGCGTTTCTCCGGCAGCTGCGAACCTGGCGGCGGTTTGGCGGCGGCTGGACCAGGAGAGTGACAGAGGTGGAACGGGCAGCGATAGGGCTGGTCGCTGGTCGCAAGGTCGCGGGCGCCGCGGCTGCATCAGTTGGCGGGGCCCGGGCCGACCCGGCGCAGATGCGGGTGGCGCGTGGGGCTGGTGCGGCCCAGGCCATAGCTGGGGCAGGCATCGCCACTGCCGCCGCCGCCGAGGCGATTGGGCAGAACTTACGCGAGGCCGCAGCCGAAATTGGGGCCGCCTCGCAGCATCTGGCGACGCTGAACTGGCTGGCGTCGTGGCTGGCGGTCGCCGGCGCCGTGGCGCTGGCCGGGGGGATTTGCTGGCGGATCTGCGTCGCGTGGCGGGCACGCGCCATCGCCGCAGCGCGTGATGATCAGCCATCCGGCGATGGGCACCGCTGGCCATGGTCGTGGTTCGGCATGGCTGGCGAGCGGTGACGCGACGCTACATTGCGCGCTCTCGCGCGAGATACGGCCGCTATGATCAATCCGGCGCGCGTATTGGGGCCGATGCTGGCGCAGGCGCCCTGTGCAGATTACGAACATGACGTCACGTCGCCGCCATGGCAAATTCGCCGTGGACGGGGTTGTCGGACGAGGGGAGAGCAGCATTGGGCCAGAGCTATGCCCCGCGATTGACTGCCTGGCGCGGCATGATGATGAGCGCAGCCATCGCCTGTGTCTGGCTTGCGGCATGGGACATGCCCGTGCAGGCCCAGCAGGCCGAGCTGCGACCGCGCCATGACGAGCAGTGCTTCACCGGCGCCGAGGCCAGAGAGCTGGTCAACAACAAGGTCGTGACGCCGCCTGGCCCGGCGATCCGCAAGGCCAAGGCTGCGGGCGGTCCAGGATCGCGGGCCTTGCGGGCGCATTTGTGTCGGCGTGATGGGCAGTATTACTATAAAGTGACGCTGCTGAAGCGGGACGGCAAGGTCGTGCGCCAGGTGGCGTCGGCGCGGCCGGGGGGCGCCGCGCTAGCGCGCATGTCGCGACGGCGCGACGTGCGTGACGTCTGGAGCATGGGTTGGGGCGCTAGCTACGCGGGGCCTTGCGATGAGCGCCAGGCGTCTCCCCGGCGCTCGGGGCCCAAAATCGGGAGCCGGCAGGCTGGCGCGCGCGCTCCTGCGATGACGCCCAATCGGGCATGGAGTTTTTCGTGCGACTGTTGGTGGTGGAGGATGACCGGGATCTGAACCGGCAGATTGTTCAGGCGTTGGAAGGCGCCGGTTATGCGATTGATCGGGCCTTTGACGGTCTCGAAGCTGCGTTCCTCGGCGAAACCGAGCCTTATGACGCCGTCATTCTCGATCTCGGTCTGCCCGGTCTGGATGGCCAGGGCGTGCTGCAGCGCTGGCGTGGCGCTGGCGTGGCGACGCCGGTGCTGGTTTTGACGGCGCGGGATCGCTGGAATGACAAGGTGCTGGCGTTTGACGCAGGCGCCGATGATTACGTCGCCAAACCTTTCCATATGGAGGAAGTGCTGGCGCGCATCAGGGCGCTGTTGCGTCGCTCGGCCGGCCACGCCAGCAATGTCCTGGCTTGCGGCGTCGTGCGCCTCGATGTGGGCGCGGCGCGGGTGACGGTGAATGGGGCGGAGGTGCGGCTGACCTCGCATGAGCTGCGCCTGCTGAGCTATCTGATGCATCACCTCGGCAAAACCGTCTCGCGCAGCGAGCTTACCGAGCACATTTATGATCAGGATTTTGACAGGGATTCCAATACTATAGAGGTGTTTGTCGGTCGGTTGCGGCGCAAGCTTGGGGTGGATGTGATCGAGACCGTGCGCGGGCTCGGCTACCGCATGGCGACGCCAGCTGGCTAATGCGGCTTCTGCTCCGGGATTTCTCGTTCCTGATCCGGTTCAGAGTGAACAGATGCTGTTTCGTGGCGCATTCACATCTGAGGGGCAGGTCGGATCGACCGAAATGCTTTGCAGACGACGAGGTTGGGCGGCTGGCTGGGCATGAGCCGGCGCCGCGAGACGGACTATAGGCATGGGTGAGACGAAGCGGACGGGCACATGGTTTGACGCCAGTTCATTGTCGCTGTCGCAGCGGCTGGTGCTGTCGGCGATTGGCTGGTCGTTTCTGATCCTGGTTGCTGCGGGGCTTATCCTGACGGCGATCTATAGCCGCGCGGCGGAGCGGGCGTTCGACGAGCGGCTGCAGGTATATCTGACGGGGCTGGTGTCTGAGATGGCCGCGCCGGCGACGGGCGAGCGCAGCGAACGGATCGGGCTGGGCGAACCACGGTTCGACTTGCCGCAGTCCGGCTGGTATTGGCAGATCAGTAAGATTGGCGCGCCAGCCTCAGAGTTGCGCGCGTCGCGTTCGTTGTATGGATCGCAACTGGCAGCCAATCTGGCGACGAGCACGCGCATATCCAGGGTCGAGGGCGGGCGAGCCGGTTATGTAACCGGACCAGACGAGCGCAAATTGCGCTATGTGTTTCGCACGATCGACTTCGGCGACGAGGGCAAGTTCGACATCATCGTGGCCGGCCCGGCCGATGAGATCGAGAGTGAGAAGCGCGAATTTATTGTCTATCTGACGCTAACCTTCTTGCTGCTCGGCGGCGCGCTGGCGCTGTCGACCCTGTTGCAGGTGCGTTTTGGTCTTGCGCCTTTGACGCAATTGCGTCGCGCCATTGGCGGCGTGCGCCAGGGAGAGGCTGACCGCATCAGCGGCGATTATCCGCGTGACGTCGCCCCGCTGGCGGCGGAGCTGAATTTGCTGATTGATTCCAATCGCAAGATTCTTGATCGCGCCCGCACCCAGGTCGGCAATCTGGCGCATGCGCTGAAAACGCCGCTGAGCGTGATCGTCAATGAGGCGGAGATGGCGGCGCGGCGGCCTGGTTCGGGTGATCTGGCGGCCCAGGTGCGTGATCAGGCGACGATCATGCGCAATCAGGTGAACTATTATCTCGACAGGGCGCGGGCGGCGGCGCTGGCGGGCGCCCTCGGCACGTTTACCGATGTCGCGCCGGTGGTGAACGGCTTGTTGCGCACGCTGGGGCGTATCCATGCTGAACGGGATATCAAGGTTGAGACGCGGATTGCTGATGGATTGCGCTTTCGCGGAGAAGCCCAGGATTTGCAGGATTTGATTGGCAACCTTGCCGATAACGCCTTCAAATGGGGCAGGACCCAGGTGCTGGTCGAGGCGGGAGCGGTCCCCGGAGAAGGCCCGCCGATGATCCGCATCACCGTGGATGACGATGGGCCGGGGTTGCCGCTGGCGGCGCGGGAGGAAGCCATGACGCGCGGGCGGCGTCTGGATGAGAGCAAGCCTGGCTCTGGTCTTGGTCTGTCGATCGCCGCTGAGCTGGCGGAGCTATATGGCGGGGCGTTGCGCCTCGATATCTCGCCCTTGGGCGGGCTGCGGGTGGAGATGCTGTTGCCGGGGGTGGCGCCTGCGGCTGCGTCAGGCGGCGGGCTGTGAGTGGGCCGGGACTGATGTGGTTGGAATGGGCGCAATTCCCATGCTGGGTATGTGTTTAGGGCCATTTACGTGACCTTATGTCGCCGCGCCGGGCCGTCTCACCGCGCCGCCAGCCAGGGTATATGGCCCTATGGCGACGTGGTTGATTTTTGCATTGATGACCGGGCTGGCGATCGTGGCGGTGCTGTGGCCGCTGTCGCGGCGTCGCGTCACGCCCGCCGCCCAGATTGATGAACGGGCGTTTTACCAGCAGCGACTGGCGGAGATCGCCCGTGATGAGTCCACGGGATTCATTGCGGCGCCGGAGGCGGAGGCCGCCCGGGCTGAGGCGGCGCGTCGGCTTCTGCGCGAACAGCGCAGCCCCCAGGCAGGAGGTCTTGATGGCGACAGCGAATATGCGCTGCGCCGCCGCCGGGCGGCTTCGGCCATCGCCCTGTCGACCATTCCACTCATTACGCTCGCGATCTATGGCGCCGTTGGCTCGCCGGACATGCCGTCGCTGCCGGTGGCGGAGCGTGAGGCGAAGCCGTTGGGCGCCGCGACGCCTGACGAAGTCGTTGCCCGCGTCGAGCGTCGCCTCGCCAGCCAGCCTGATGACGGCGCTGGCTGGGAGATGCTCGCGCCCGTGTATCAGCGCCTCGGCCGTCATGCTGATGCTGTGAAGGCGCGCGCCAACGCCATGCGGCTGCTGGGGGAGACCCCTGAGCGGCTCGCGCGCTATGGCGAGGCGCTGGTGGCCCTGGCCAATGGCATTGTCGAAGCGCCGGCGCGTCAGATATTCGAGAAGGCTCTCGCCGCCGACCCGGCGGCGCCGATGCCGAAATTCTATCTTGCGGTCGCAGCCGGGCAGGATGGCGATGCCGAGGGTGCCCTGAAGGCGTTTGAGGCTTTGCTGGCCAGCGCGCCAGCCGACGCGCCGTGGCGCGGCGCGGTGGAGGCGAGAATCGCCGGGTTGCGCAAACAGCAACTGCCAGGAAGCATCGCCGCCGCGCCGGAAGACGCCCAGACGGCGGCGATCGCTGGCATGGTGTCGGGGCTCGCCGCGCGCCTGCAGCAGCAGCCGGACAATGCCGAGGGCTGGGCGATGCTTATCCGCTCTTACATGGTGCTGGATCGCAAGGATGACGCCGCGCGCGCGCTTCTGGACGCACGCCGCGCCCTGGCCGCCAGACCCGACGCCGTGGCGCAAATCGATGCGCTTGGCCGCCAGCTGCAGCTGCCGGCCGCACAGAACAAGCCTTGAGGACGATTGATGACGCGTAAGAAGCGCCGGCTGCTGTTGATTGGCCTCGCCCTCGCCGTATTGGGAACTGCGGCGGGGCTGGTGCTGTTCGCCATGCGCGACACCATCGTGTTCTTCCATGGCCCGACGGATATTATCGAAAAAAACCTGGCGTCGGGTTCGCGTCTGCGCATTGGCGGACTTGTGCAGGAGGGCAGCGTCGAGCGCCTTGCCGATCAGAGGGTGCGCTTTGCCGTGACGGATGGCGCAAACCGGGTCAAAGTCAGCTTCAGTGGCCTGTTGCCGGACCTGTTTCGCGAGGGGCAGGGGGTGGTGGCCGAGGGCGTGTTGCAGCCCGACCGGAGCTTCATCGCCGACAAGGTGCTGGCCAAGCACGATGAGCGCTATATGCCGCGCGAAGTGGCGGACACCCTGAAAAAGCAGGGCGTGTGGAAGGGTGACGCGGCCGGAGAAGCGGCGAAATGATCGTTGAGATTGGCCATTACGCGCTGGTGCTGGCGCTGGCGCTGTCGCTGATCCAGACGGTGTTGCCGTTCTGGGGCGCGCGGGCGCGCGATCCGGCGCTGATGGCGATTGGTCCGGCTGCGGCGGTTGGGGTGTTTGCAGGCGTCGCCGTGGCGTTCAGCGCCTTGACCTGGGCCTATGTGGTGTCCGACTTCACGGTTCAGAACGTGGTCGAGAACTCGCATTCGCTCAAGCCGCTGCTGTTCCGCATCACCGGCGTCTGGGGCAACCATGAAGGCTCCATGCTGCTGTGGGTGCTGGTGCTGGCGCTGTGCGGCGCCATGCTGGCGCTGGCCGGGCGCATGACGCCGGGCGTGCTGCGCGCTGACGCCATAGCCGTGCAGGGCCTCGTCACCTTCGCTTTCCTCATCTATCTGATCGCCGTCTCCAACCCATTTACCCGCCTGATGCCGCCGCCGGCGGAAGGGCAGGATCTCAACCCGATCCTGCAGGACATCGGCCTCGCCATCCATCCGCCGCTGCTCTACGTCGGCTATGTCGGGTTTTCTCTTGTGTTCGCCTTTGCGGCCGCCGCGTTGATCGGCGGCCGCATTGACGCGGTGTGGGCGCGGGCGGCGCGGCCGTGGTGCCTCGCCGCCTGGGTGTTCCTGACGCTCGGCATCGCCATGGGCTCCTATTGGGCCTATTACGAGCTCGGCTGGGGCGGATTCTGGTTCTGGGACCCGGTGGAGAACGCCTCCTTCATGCCCTGGCTGTCGGGCACGGCGCTGCTGCACTCCATCCTTGTGATGGAGAAGCGCGACGCCCTGAAGGTGTGGACGATCCTGCTCGCCATCCTGACGTTTTCGCTCTCGCTGCTTGGCGCTTTTCTGGTGCGATCGGGCGTGCTGACCTCGGTGCACACCTTCGCCACCGATCCGGGCCGCGGCCTGTTTATTCTCGGCATTCTGGTGTTCTTCATTGGCGGCGGCTTTGCGTTGTTCGCCTGGCGGGCGCCGTTGCTGAAGACTGGCGGGCTGTTTGCGCCGGTGTCGCGTGAAGGCGCGCTGGTGATGAACAATCTGCTGCTGGCGACCTGCTGCGCCACCGTGTTTATCGGCACGCTCTATCCGCTGGCGCTTGAAGGTGTCAGTGGCGACAAGATTTCGGTGGGGCCGCCGTTCTTTGAGGCGACCTTCGTGCCGCTGGCCATGGCGCTGCTGCTGCTGATCCCATTTGGCCAGGCGCTGGCGTGGAAGCGCGGCGATCTGATCGCCGCCGTCAGCCGGGTGATGTTTGTCGTCGGCGTGTCCATGGTGCTGTGCCTCGCCATCGTTTTTGCGGTGCGCGGCGGGCCGGTGCTGGCGGTGATCGGCCTGTGGCTGGGGCTGTTCGTGCTGGCGGGCGGCGTCAATGAAATCATCGCTCGCAGCTACAAGCGCGGCGCCTCACTGTCGCTGATCCTGCGTCGGGCCTTTGGGCTGCCGCGCTCGGCCTGGGGCGCGGCCATCGCTCACGCGGGCGTCGGGATCTGCGTGATTGGCCTCGCCGCCCAGGCGTGGAGCGTCGAGACGCTGGCGACGGCGCGTCCGGGCCAGCCGCTGAAGGTCGGGCCCTATACGCTGGTGCTGACCGACACCTTTTCCCGCAACGTCAATAATTTCCGTGAGGACGTCGCGCGTTTCAATGTGCTTGAAGGTGGATCAGTGGTGCGGACCGTTGACGCCTCCAAGCGCTATTTCCCGGCGCGCAACACCTCGACCACCGAGGCGGGGATTTCGACCATCGGTCTCGGCCAGGTCTATGTGGCGCTGGGCGACGCCGCCGATGGCGGCATCGGCGTGCGTCTGTACTGGAAGCCGTGGGTGCTGCTAATCTGGCTGGGCGCCCTTGTCGCCTCGTTCGGCGGCGTCCTGTCGCTGTGCGACCGGCGGCTGCGGGTCGGCGCGCCGAAGAGCGCCCGGGGCGCTGGCAAGGCAGCGGCTGGCGCGAGCCCGATCGCCGCTACGGTGGCCAGTGGGAGTGGCGCCTTGGCGGCGCCGCTGGCGACGGACAGCCCATGATGCGCCGCCCAATGCCAGTGAAGATGATGTTGCGCAGGGCGTTGTTTACGGTGGCGTTTGCTGGGGCCATCCTGGCTGGCGCTGGTTTGTCGGCCATTGCGCCCGCCATGGCTATGCAGCCGGATGAGGTGTTGGCGGACAAGGCGCTGGAGCGGCGGGCGCGGGACATCTCCCTGGGGCTGCGCTGCCTGGTTTGCCAGAATCAGTCGATCGACGATTCAGACGCCGACGTGGCCCGCGATTTGCGCCGGGTCGTGCGCCAGCGGCTGACCGCTGGCGATAGCGACGCCCAGGTGCGCGACTATGTCGTGGCCCGCTATGGTGATTTCGTGCTGCTGAAGCCGCCGGTCAACGCGCGGACGCTGCTGCTGTGGGGTGGGCCGGCGCTGGTGCTGCTATGTGGCGTCCTGCTGGTGATGGTTAGCCGCCGCCAGATGAGCAGGGACGCCGAGCCGCTTGATGAGGCGGAGAAAGAGGCGCTGGAGCAGGCCTTGCGCAAGGACGACGCAGCGACATAGCAGCGATCGCCGCCAGCGAGAGGGCGGGCGACGTAGGGCTGCTGCGACGGGATGCGCCTGAGGCGCGACGCGCTGCGGGCTGAACGGCGCATACGCCGGGACAGTTCGCCGCCAGCCTCCATGCAAGTTGGTGCGAGCGTCGGGACAAGACCTGATCCCCTTACCAAATTGTCATGTTCCCGTGAGGTTGCCGTAAGACGGCAAAGGTCATCTTCACCCCAACAGAACGGCGAATACGCCATGGAGTGACAGATGACCGACACGAATAACCGCACCGACTTCAGCAATACGCAGGACGCCGCCGTGATGCTGCGTCGCAACACCCGCAAGAAGACCCGCGCTTCGCTGCTGCTGGGCGCCGTCGCCCTGGGCGCCGTTGGCGTCGTCGGCCTGGCGCAGGGCAGCCTGCTGCCGCCTTATGGCCAGGCCATGGCCGCTCCGGCTGCCGCCGCCAGCGTCGCTGGCCAGCCTTCTTTTGCCGATGTGGTGGCGCGGGTGAAGCCGGCGGTTGTCTCGGTGCGCGTCAAGGTGGCCTCGGCCACTGCGCAGCAGAGCAATTTTGACGGCGAGCAATTCGGCGGTCCGCAGGGCGGCCCGATGGAGCAGTTCTTCCGTCGCTTTGGCGGCGAGGGCATGCAGGGCATGGGACCGGAAGGCATGCGGCGCGGTCGCGGCGGTCCCGCTCCGAAGCGCTTCGGCGAATCCCAGGGCTCGGGCTTCTTCATCACCAGCGATGGCTACATCGTCACCAACAACCACGTCGTTGAGAAGGGCGCCAAGGTTGAGGTGGTGATGGACGATGGTCGCACCTTGCCGGCCAAGGTCGTCGGCCTGGATCCCAAGACCGACCTGGCCCTGCTGAAGACCGAGGCCAATGGTCCGTTCCCGACCGTGCCCTTCGCCAAGGAAACCCCGCGCATTGGTGACTGGGTCATCGCTGTCGGCAACCCCTTCGGTCTGGGCGGCACCGTCACCGCCGGCATCGTCTCGGCCCGTGGTCGTGACATTGGCGCCGGTCCCTACGACGACTTCCTGCAGATTGACGCGCCGGTGAACCGGGGCAATTCGGGTGGCCCGACCTTCAATCTGGCCGGTGAGGTTGTCGGCGTGAACACCGCCATCGCCTCGCCCTCTGGCGGTAGCGTCGGCATCGCCTTCGCCATCCCCTCCGACACCGCCAACAAGGTGGTGGCCGAGATCCGTGACCATGGTTCGGTGAAGCGCGGCTTCCTTGGCGTGCAGATCCAGCCGGTGACGGCGGACATCGCCGACGGCATCGGTCTCAGCAAGGCCGAAGGCGCGCTGGTGGCCAAGGTCGAGAGCGACAGCCCCGGCGGCAAGGCTGGCCTGAAGAGCGGCGACGCCATCACCGCCGTCAACGGCAAGCCGGTGAAGGATGCCCGTGAGCTGAGCCGCGCCATCGCCATGCTCGACCCAGGCGCCACGACGGAACTGACGGTGTTCCGTGGCGGCAAGTCGGAGAATGTCAAGGTCAAGCTTGGCGCAATGCCGGGCGAGAAGACCGCCGCCGCTGCGGCTGGGGTGGATCTGGGCAAGTTCGGTCTGGCGCTGGCGCCGGCCGATGAGGTGAAGGGTATGGAAGGCTCGGGCGTCGCCGTGGTTGGCGTCGCGCCTGGCTCCCAGGCTGAGGACAAGGGCATCCGGGCCGGCGATATGATCGCCGAGGCCGGCGGCGAGAAGGTGACGACCCCGAAGGACGTAGCCAACGCCATCGAGAAGAGCCGCAAGGAAGGCCGCAAGGCGGTGCTGCTGCGCCTCGCCTCGCCCCAGGGCGATCGCTTCCTCGCCCTGAGCCTGAACGCTGGCTAAGGCCAGATCTGGTCCCAGCTTCGACTGGCAGCTGGCGGCGACATGATTCGGGTGGCGTCACATGGATCGCGTCGTCAGTGGCCGGGGCTGGAGCGCCCGCAAGGATCCGGGAGGCAAGGATCCGGTAGGACTTGGGTCTTGCGACGTGGCGCTCCAGCCTGATTAACGCCGCTGCGCCTCGCGCCTGCGCCCGTCGCCGCTCACTCACTCCCGGCGATGTGGCCGCGCTCAGGCGCAAAACCTTGTGGGGCCAGACGTAATCTGCGTCTGGCCCTCTTTCTTTTAGCGCTGGCAGGTTATCATGGCCGACATGAAGATTCTCGTCGTCGAAGATGATCCTGAAGCCGCCGCCTATATGGTGAAAGCCTTTCAGGAAAGCGGGCATGTCGCCGATCATGCGCCAGATGGCCTCGAGGGCTACGCACTGGCGCGTGAGGAAAGCTATGACGTGCTGGTCGTCGACCGCATGTTGCCGCGACTGGATGGCCTGTCGCTGATCCGCTCCTTGCGCGAGCAGAAGGTGGAGACCCCGGTGGTCATCCTGTCGGCCCTCGGCCAGGTGGATGACCGGGTGAGGGGGCTGCGCGCCGGCGGCGATGATTATCTCTCCAAGCCTTACGCGTTCTCCGAGTTGCTGGCGCGGGTCGAGGTGCTGGCGCGGCGGCGCACGGGCGCGGTCAGCGAGCAAACCACCTATCAGGTCGGTGATCTGACGCTCGATCGCCTCGCCCATGGCGCGACCCGCGGCGGCAAGGAGATCACCCTGCAGCCGCGGGAATTCCGCCTGCTCGAATATCTGATGAAACACGCCGGCCAGGTGGTGACCCGCACCATGCTGCTGGAGAATGTCTGGGATTATCATTTCGATCCGCAGACCAATGTCATCGACGTGCACGTGTCACGGCTGCGCGCCAAGGTGGACAAGGGGCACGCCGTCCAGCTGATTCACACCATCCGTGGCGCTGGATACATGATCCGTGACAGCGCTCGGTAAGCTGGTACGCACCACCGCCTTCAAACTGTCGATGGCCTATCTGCTGGCCTTCGTCATTATGGCCGGGCTGGTGCTGGCCTATGTCACCCAGAGCGCCCGCGACCTGCTGCTCGAGCAGACGCGCACCACGATCGCCGCCGAAACCTCCGGCCTGGCCGAGCAATATCGGCTCGGCGGCGTGCGCCGGCTGGTGCTGGCGGTGGAGCGCCGCACGCGCCTGCCTGGCGCCTCGCTCTATCTGCTCACCACCTTCACCGGTGAGCGTCTCGCCGGCAATGTCGGCGAATTGCCCGCCGGCGTGCTGGACGAGCAGGCGACGCGCATCATCCAGTATCGCCGCGACGACCGCCACGAGGACCGGCAGATTGATGGCCGGGCGTTGGTGCAGGTCTATGTGCTGCCTGGCGGATTTCGTCTGCTGGTTGGCCGCGACCTCGAGGAGCAGGACCGGCTGCGCCAGGTGATGTGGCGCGCCGCTGGCATCTCTTTGGCCATTATCACCATTCTTGGCTGCATCGGCGGCTGGTTTATCGCTCGGCGGGTGCTGAAGCGGGTCGAGGACATGTCGGAGACCGCCAAGACCATTATGGCCGGCGATCTGACGGGGCGGTTGCCCATGGCCGGGACCGGGGACGAGCTGGATCGCCTCGCCATGCATCTCAACGCCATGCTGGAGCGCATTGGCGAGTTGATGAATGGCCTCAAGGAGGTGTCCGACAATATCGCCCACGACCTGAAGACGCCGCTGACGCGGTTGCGCAACCACGCTGAGGAAGCACTGCGCAACGCCAGGACCCAGGACGACTATATGGCGGCCCTGGGGGCGGTGATCGACGAATCCGACAATCTCATCAAGGTGTTCAACGCATTGCTGATGATCGCCCGGCTGGAGGCAGGCGGTGAGCCGCAGGACAGCATGGCCGATTTTGACGCCGCCGAAGTGGCGCGCAGCATGGCCGAGCTCTATGAGCCGGTGGCGGAAGATCTCGGCGTCAGTTTCAGCGTCGACCTGCCGGATAGCCTGCCCATGCATGGCAGCCGCGAACTGCTTGGCCAGGCGCTGGCCAATCTGATCGACAACGCCTTCAAATATGCCGTGACGCCAGAGGGTGGCGATGAGGCCAGCGCAGGGGACGAGGGCGAGGGCGCGGGCGAGGGCGCGGGTGAGAGCGCGCCGACGGCTGCTGCCCCAAAGCTGGCGATCGCCGCGCGGCGTGTCGGCGGCGTGGTCGAGATCGCCGTATCTGATAATGGGCCGGGCATTCCTGAAGCGCAGCGGCAGCATGTGGTAGAGCGCTTTGTAAGGCTCGAGGGCTCGCGCAGTCGGCCAGGTTTCGGTCTTGGGCTCAGCCTGGTCGGCGCCGTCGCCCGGCTACATGGCGGACGCCTGCGGCTTGAGGATAACCAGCCGGGTTTGCGGGTGGTGCTGGAGCTGCCTGCGCCCGTGGCGCCGGCCTGATCGCCGTCGCGTCTCCTGTTGGGGGCGCGGGCGGCCTGATTGGGTGAAGGGCCGCTCCGCGCATGATGGCGGCGCGCCAGTTGATATCCTGGCGGCAGCCTCCTTGGCGGCAGCCTTTCTGGCGACGCTGGCGCTTGCTCCTTGCGCGGAACCATTTACTGGTTCGTTGTGAGCGCAACTGCTCCCGCAGGGTCAGGCGACGACGTCGTCACGGCGTTGGCCGGACCATGCTGGAGCTGCCAGGAAGGCCGACACCGCATGACGACGCCGCAGACCCCGCCAGCCGCCAGCACGCAGGATGATGGGAGCCTCGCCGCCCGGTTTGTCACGGCGCCCAGGGGCGGCGATGCGGCGGCGATGAAAGCGGCGCGCGCCTCGCTGGCCGAGCTGGAAGCCGCGCAGGAGCCGCGTTTGCGGTCCGTGATCGACGCGCATCCGCTGGCGCGCGACGTGCTGCTCGGCGTTTTGGCGCATTCGCCGTTCCTGAGCCGGGCGCTGAAGGCGCGCGCTGACCGCCTGGCGGATTACCTCGCAAACTCCCCCGACGCGATCCATGACGAGCTGGTGGCCCGGGCGGCCGGGGCGTGGCGCAGCGCCGCCGATCAGCCGGCGCTGATGAAAGCGCTGCGGCGCGCCCGCACCGAAAACGCATTGCTGGTGGCGCTGGCCGATCTCGGCGGCGCCTGGGGCGTGGAGCGGGTGACGCGGGCGCTGACCGATTTCGCCGACGCCTGCGTCGGCGCGGCCACCCGCTTCCTTCTTGCAGAGCTGGCGCGACAGGGCAGGCTGGCGCTGCCCGATGCTGACAATCCCGAACACGGTTGCGGCCTGACCATCCTGGCCCTGGGCAAACACGGGGCCGGTGAGCTCAATTATTCCAGCGATATCGACATTGTGGTGTTTTACGATCCCGACGCGCCGCTCAAGGAGGGGCTGGCGCCGCCGCAGGTGTTCGTGCGCTTCACCCAGTCGGTCGCCAAGATCCTGCAGGAACGCACCGGCGACGGCTATTGCTTCCGCGTTGATCTGCGCCTGCGCCCGGATCCTGGCTCGACCGCGCCGGCGATCTCGCTGCCAGCGGCGTTCTCCTATTACGAGACGCTCGGCCAGAACTGGGAGCGCGCCGCCTACATCAAGGCGCGGCCCATTGCCGGTGATCTGGCGTTGGGCGCGGCCTTCCTCAAGGATCTCCGGCCATTCATCTGGCGCAAATACTTCGATTTCGCCACCATCGCCGATATTCACGCCATGAAGCGGCAGATCCATGTGGTCAAGGGCCATGACCAGATCGCTCTTGCCGGCCACGACATCAAATTGGGCCGCGGCGGCATTCGCGAAATCGAATTTTTCGTGCAGACCCAGCAATTGGTGTTTGGCGGCCGGCGCGAAAACCTGCGCGGCGCCCGCACCCTGGATATGCTCAAGGCGCTGTGTGATGACGGCTGGATTTCGGCTGAGGCGCGCGACCAGCTGTCTGACGCTTACCGTTTCCTGCGCACGCTCGAACATCGCCTGCAGATGGTCAATGACGAGCAGACCCAGCGGCTGCCCGACGACGATGAGCGGCTGAAGGATCTGGCGCGCTTCGCCGGTTTCGCATCGATCAAGGCTCTGGGGGCGGCGCTGGAGAAGGTGGCGCGCACGGTGCAACACCATTATGGCCTGCTGTTCGAGGAAGGCCCGGCGCTGGCTACCGAGGCGGGAAGCCTTGTGTTCACCGGCGCCAGCGATGATCCCGATACGCTGGAGACGTTGCGGCGCATTGGTTTCCGCGATCCGGCGACAGTGACGGAGACCATTCGCGGCTGGCATTTTGGCCGCCGTTCGGCCGTTACCAGCGCCAGGGCGCGTGAGGTGGTGACCGAGCTGACCCCCGGTCTATTGGCGGCGCTGGGGCGCACCGCGGCGCCTGACGCGGCGCTGGCGGCGCTTGATCGGGCGTTTGGCCGGATGCCGGCGGCGGTGGAGCTGCTGTCGATGCTGCGCTCCAATGAGCGGCTGCTCAATCTGTTCGCCGATCTGCTCGGCACCGCGCCGCGTCTCGCCGATATCGTCGCCGAGCGCCCGCATGTGCTTGACGCCATCATCGATCCGGCCTTTGCCGAAGACGCCCAGAACCTCGACAGTCTCGCGCTGCGCATTCGCGCCCATATCGGCAAGCCGCCGTCGCTTGAGGATTTCCTCGACCGGGCGCGGGATGCGGCGCGGCTCGCGCAATTCGTGGTCGGCGCCCGCATGCTGACGGGCATCTATGCGCCGGAGCGGGCGGGGCAGGCGTTCTCGGTGATCGCCGACGCCACCATCGCCGCGTCGCTAGAGGCGGTGCAGGAGGCGTTCCGCGCCGATCATGGCATGGTTCCCGGCGGGGCTATCGTGGTGATGGGCTATGGGCGGCTGGGGTCACGCCAGCTCACCGCCTCATCAGACCTTGATCTGGTGGTGCTCTACGATTTTGACGCCGAGCGGCCCGACAGCGATGGGCCGCGCCCCTTGCACGCCTCGGTCTATTACAACCGCCTGACGCAGCGGCTGGTGAGCGCGCTGACCGTGCCGACGCGGCGGGGGAGGCTGTATGAGGTCGACATGCGCCTGCGGCCAGATGGTCGCAAGGGGGCGGTGGCGACGCAATTCTCCGGCTTTACGCGCTACCAGGCCGCCGACGCCGAGACCTGGGAACATATGGCGCTGACCCGCGCCCGGGTGGTGGCGGGCGACGCCGGGCTCGCCGCGAAGGTGACGCAGAGTGTCCGGAGCATCATCGATGCGCCGCGCGACGGTGCGATGCTGGCGAAGAGCGTGCGCGACATGCGGGCGCTGGTGGCCAAGGAGAAGGGCGACAAGAACCCCTGGGACCTGAAGCTCGCCGCCGGCGGGCTAATGGATGTGGAGTTCGTCGCGCAATATCTGGCGCTGTCCCGGCCGGGGCTGACAGCAGGGCTGGAGCGCAATGGCGCGGGCCTGATCATCCAGGCTGGCCGGGACGAGGGCCTCGTCAGCGAAGGCGACGCAGAGACGCTCATTGACGGCTATGCGCTGATGGAGGCGGTGCTGCAGTGGGAGCGGCTGACGGTCGATGGCGAGTTCAACGCAAAGACCGCCTCTCTAGCAGTGATGAAGCGCATCGCCAATGCAGTCGGGCTGCCGGATGTGAAGACGCTGGAGGCGCATCTTGCCGGTGTGCGCGCCCAGGTGCGCGCCGCGTTCCAGCAGGTCCTCAGTCACTGACGCCAGCGTCCGGTGAGCAAGGCTTATTGGCGATTGGTCACGCCAGGGTGTGTCAGTCCTTAAGGTCGCGGCGTCGCCAGTCATTTCGCGACCGTGCATGAGGCGGCGGCGCGCCTGCGCCAGAACGCTTGCCTCGCCCGCCTCAGGCGGCGTTGACCACGGCGGTGGAGGCCCGCAGCGGCAGGCGCACGCTGGCCACGACGCCTTCGCCCAGGGTGGAGCGGATGGTCAGCACGCCGCCATGCATCTCCGCCAGCGAGCGGGCGATGGCGAGGCCGAGACCCGCGCCCTTGTTGGCCTTGTTGAACTCCCCTTCAACCTGCTCGAACGGACGGCCAAGCTTGTCGATGGCCTCCGCCGGAATGCCGACGCCGGTGTCGATGACGTGGAAGTCAGCGACAGTGTGGGCGATGTCGGCGCGCACGGTGACGCTGCCGCCCTCCGGCGTGAACTTGACGGCGTTGCGCAGCAAATTGCTCAGGATTTGCTGCAGGGCGCGGCCATCTGCGTCCATGGCGATCTGCTCGGGCGCCTCAATGGCGAGGTTGAGACCCTTGTCGGCGGCGGCGGCGCTGATGCGGCTGATAGCGACGTCGATAGCCTCGCGCGCGTCGATGGCGCTGATCTCGATCTTGCGGCTACCGGTCTCAATCCGCGACATGTCGAGAATGTCGGCGACCAGCGACAGCAGATGCTCGCCGCTCTTGCGGATGTCGGCGGTGTATTCGCCATATTTCGGGTGGCCGAGCGCGCCGAACATGCCCTGTTCCATCACCTCGGAGAAGCCGATGATGGCGTTGAGCGGGGTGCGCAGCTCGTGGCTCATATTGGCGAGGAATTCGGACTTGGCGCGATTGGCCGCCTCGGCTTTGCCCTTCTGCTCGCGATAGTCCTCGGCCAGATCGGCCAGCTGCTGCCCGCGCATTTCCAGCGCCTGGCGCGAGCGTCGCAGCTCGGAGACCAGCGTCAGCAGGCGGCGCTCATTGTCGACCAGCTGCTCCTCGTGACGCTTCAGCCCGGTGATGTCGGTGCCGATGGAGACGAGGCCGCCATCTTTGGTGCGGCGCTCATTGACCTGCAGCCAGCGGCCATCGGCCAGCTCGGCCTCATAGGTCTGGGCGTCACGGCTGATCAGCGCGCCATTGATCGGGCGGGTCTGGACGATCGGCAGGGTGCCGACCTGCATCAGCTCATCCTGGCTCAGGCCGACCACCTGCAGGTCTGGCGGCAGGCGGTGCAGGCTGCGGAATTTGGAGTTGCAGGTGACGAGGCGCTGGTCCTGGCCCCAGAGCACGAAGGCTTCCGAGATGCTCTCGATAGCGTCGCTGAGCCGGTTGTCAGAGGTCTTCTTCAGGGCGGCCATGCGGCGCTGCTCGGTGATGTCCACCGAGATGCCGATCAGATGCGGGCCCTCATGCTCGCTGACATGCTCAACCAGTTCGCTGCGATGGCGCAGCCAGATCCACTCGCCGGCGGCGTTGCGAATGCGGAACTCATAGTCGACGGTGTCGGCGCGGGCGCCCGCCAGCATGTCGGCGAGGCCATAGAGGTCGCCGTCATCCGGGTGCACCATGGCGTTGACTTCGCCAAACGACAGGAATTCGTTCTGCCGGGTCATGCCCAGCAGCGCATACATGCTGTCTGACCAATAGATGCGGCCACGGGCGATGTCCCAGTCCCACAGGCCGCAGCGACCGCGGTTGAGCGCCGTGTCGATGCGGGCGGTGACGCGCTCGCAGATATCGTCGGCGGCGCGGGCGCGGGCCGACTGCATGAAATAGGCGGCGGCGATGGCGATCAGCACCAGCGAGGCGGTGAGCAGCAGCGTGCCATTGTTGCGGGTGATGATGCGCCATGGGCCAAGCGCGTCGTCGAGCGGCTGGATCACCGCCAGCTGGCCCAGCGGCGCCGGCAGATTGCGCACGGTGGCCAGCACGCGCTGGTCATTGGCGAGGGTGATCTCCATGACGCCGGCGCGGTCGGCGAAGGTGGTCAGCGGCTGCGTCGGTCCGAGCCAGGTGGCGAGGCGACCCTGGCTTGGGGCGCCGGACGGCGTCGAGGCGACGATGACGCCCTGGCTGTCGCTGATGATGGCGCTGCGGCCGGCGGCGAGCGCCTGCGACGGCGCGTGGGCTTCCAGCAAATGGGTGGCGATGGCCGTTGCATCCGCGCCTTCGGGCGTGCGCGCGGCGTTGGCGATGCTGGAGGCGAGCAGGTCGATGGTGACCACCGCCTCATTGACGCTCCCGGTGCGTGAGCTGATGGCCTGCAGGGTGGCGCTAATGGCGAGGGTGAGGACGAAGACGCCGAGCAGGCAGGGGACGGCGAGCTTCAGCCAGGGTTCAGCCGCCACCAGGCGACCGAGCGCCGGGTGCGAGATCGACTTCGCTACTCCCAAAATGGTGGCCGCGCGCGCAGGTGCGCGTGCGGGCGTCGCCTGGACGCGCGCCATCTCGGTCCCCCTTCGGAATCCTGTCAAAAACCATCAGGTTGATGTGCCGCATCTTCCCGAATCATTGCCATCTGAATCCGTTTTGAACGGTTTGTCCAGCATGGTTTCGGTTTCGTTATGGGCGGATTTTTCAGGGGATTCTGGCGTGTCCTGGCTATAGCGTTTCGCGCGCCAGAACACGCCAGATATGGTGGTTGCGCCTCAGTCTGCGGCCAGCATGCGGGTGACGATGTCCCGGGCGTCCACAGACAGCGTGGCGCGGGCGGCGATGCGTTGCAGCGACGCCAGCGCGGCGGCGCGGCGCCCCGGCTCAAGGGTGCGCCAGGCGCGGAACGCTGTCAGCATGCGTGACGCCACCTGCGGGTTGATCGGGTCGATGTCGAGGATGGCGTCGGCGATCAGCGCAAAGCCCTTGCCGTCGGCGCGGGCGAACTGGGTGGGATTCGACAGGGCGAAGGCGCTGAGCAGGGCGCGCGCCCGGTTGGGGTTGCTCAGCGAGAAGCCTCGATGGCGCATCAGTTCGGTGACGCGCGCGAGGGTCTGCGGTTCGGCGACCATCGCCTGCACGCTGAACCATTTGTCCATGACCAGCGGGTCGTCGCCGTAGCGCTGCTCCCAGGCGGCCAAAGCAGCCTCGCGGCGCGGGCCGGGCAAATTGGCCAGCACGCTCAGGGCGGCGAGCTGGTCGGTCATGTTGCCGGCGGCGTTGAACTGGGCTTCGGCCAGGGCGCCCCCTTCCTCCGGCTCTGCGGCAGCGATGAGATCGAGCGCCAGATTGCGCAGGGCGCGCTGCCCGGCGGCGGCGGCTGACGGATCGAAGGCGCCGGAGACGCCGCCTTGCGCATGAATCTGGCGCAGGGCTGGCAACAGCGCCTTGCCCATGGCCTGACGCAGGGCCTGCCGGGCCAGATGGATGGCGTCCGGGTCAATGTCGGCGCCCAGCTCGCGGGCGATGTCGCCCTCGCCTGGCAGGGTCAGCGCCAGCGCCGCAAAGGCCGGGTCCCCAGCGCCTTCGGTCGCCAGGAACTCGCCAAGCGCTGCGGTGAACGACGGCGCAGCCGGGCGCGTCGCGCCGCCAGTTTGCGCGGCGCGGATGGCCGCCACATCCGCCGCCAGGTGGCGCAGCATCAGATTTTGCACCGCTTGCCAGCGATTGAACGGATCGACGTCGGCGCGGAACAGCAGCAGCTCATCGGCCTCGCTCAAGTCGATGTCGAGCCGCACGGGCGCCGAGAAGCCGCGGAACAGCGACGGCGTCGGCCGCTCGGCGACATTGTGGAAGGTGACGCTGAGTTCGCTGCTGGCGAAGGTCAGCACGTCGTCGCGCAGCGGCGCGTCATTGTCGGCGATGAGCGGGATCGGCTGGCCGCTGGCGCCGATCAGTCCCATTTTCACCGGGATCACCTGCGGACGTTTGTCGGGCTGGCCGGGGGTGGGCGGGGTGGACTGCGTCAGGGTCAGCGTCCAGGTCTGGGCTGCGGCGTCATAGTGGCCCCGGGCCGTGACATGCGGCGTGCCAGCCTGGGCGTACCATTGGGCGAAATGGCCGAGATCCTGGCCGCTGACCTCGGCGAAGCAGGCGAGAAACTGCTCGATGGTCGCCGCTTCGCCGTCGTGACGGTCGAAATACAGATCCATGCCGGCGCGGAAATCTTCCGGCCCAAGCAGGATCGACAGCATGCGCACCAGCTCTGAGCCCTTCTCATAGACGGTGGCGGTGTAGAAATTGTTGATCTCGCTGTACTGCTCCGGGCGCACCGGATGGGCGAGGGGGCCGGCGTCCTCGACGAACTGGGCGGCGCGCAGCGTCTTGACGTCGGCGATGCGGCGCACCGGGCGCGAACGCTGGTCGGCCGAGAACTCATGGTCGCGGAAAACCGTCAGGCCTTCCTTGAGGCACAGCTGGAACCAGTCGCGGCAGGTGATGCGATTGCCGGTCCAGTTGTGGAAGTATTCATGGGCGATGATCGCCTCGATATTGGCGTAGTCGAAGTCTGTCGCCGTCTCCGGGCTGGCCAGAACATATTTGTCGTTGAAGATGTTGAGGCCCTTGTTCTCCATGGCACCCATGTTGAAATCGGACACGGCGACCACATTGAACACGTCGAGATCATATTCGCGTCCGAATACCTCCTCGTCCCAGCGCATCGAGCGTTCGAGCGCATCAAGCGCGTAAGCGGCGCGGTCGGCCTTGCCGGGCTCGACATGCACGGCGATCTCCACCTGGCGGCCGGACATGGTGGTGAAGGGCTGGGAGACGGTGTCGAGCCTGCCGGCCACCAGCGCGAACAGATAGGCGGGCTTGGGGAAGGGGTCGAACCAGATGGCGTAATGGCGGCCGCTGTCGCCCACCGGCCCGGTCTCCAGCAGATTGCCATTGCCGAGCAGCAGCGGCGCCGCCTCCCGCTCAGCCTCGATACGCGTGGTGTAGACCGACAGCACGTCGGGCCGGTCGAGGAAATAGGTGATGCGGCGGAAGCCCTCGGCCTCGCACTGGGTGCAATAGACGCCGCTGGAGCGGTAAAGCCCCATCAATTTGGTGTTGGCGGCGGGCTGCAGCCGGGTCTCGATGCGCAGGGTGAACGGCTGCTGCGGCGGCGTGTGCAGGGTGAGGCCCTGAGGGGTGGCGGTGAAAGCTGTGGCGTCGGGCGTCACGCCGTCGACGCTGAAAGCCAGCAGCTCCAGCTCATCGCCATCCAGCTTCAGCGGCGCCCCGGCGACGCCCGACGGGTTGGGACGCATGGCCAGCTCGGCGATCACCCGTGTGTCGTCAGGGGCGAGGCGGATGTCGAGCGCGACGGTGTCGATCAAATAGTCGGTGGGCCGATAGTCAGAGAGGCGAACAATTGGGGGAGCTTCACTGCGCATCTGTCACCAGCCGTCTGTCTTGAGCCGCCCGCAACCCCATCGCCGCAGGCTCCGCGCGCACGCGCGTCGGCAAGTAATGGCCGGTGATCGTGGCGACTGCAACGCCTGGCATGGCTGCGCGATGGCCAGCGTAAGGGTCTGTAGCAGGGCGCGAAGCATGATCGGCACCCTCGCGGCGCGCCCTGGAGCCGCGCTTTGGCGACGGGCGCAGCTGCGCGGCGATTCAGTTATTTTTTAAAGTAATGCACCATATGCCATGACGCTGCAGCTGCCAAGACGGTACAGCTGCCATGACGCCACAGCGTCCGGCAGTCGGTTCAGGCCGGCCTCTTGCGCCAATAGTCATTGCTGGAGATCTCTGGCGGCGAGGCGCGCGGAAGGGTCTTCGCCTGCGCGGAAGAGCCTTCGCCCGGTTCGACGAAGCCGTCATGTCATCGCTATAAGGGGGAGGCGCCTTAGGGGCAGGCGCGGGGAGCGCTCGTGCCGGCATGACGCGAGTTATGCACAGGGCGAAGAGCGGCGAAAAACCCGTCAAGCAATTGATGCAATTAGATAAATCAGAAAAATTGAAATTCGTTATTAAAATTCGGGCGACGCGGAGATTTTTTGTTGCGTGCGCGACGATTGAGAGGGTAGGGTCAGCCCATGAAAAAACGGCTGCGCCGAAGCGCAGCCAAGTCTAGGGAGGAAACGCCCAAGGAGGGCACGCAGCATCTCTGCTGCAGTTCCGACATTAGACGTAATTTCCTATTTTAGCAAGGTAAAACGCGCCTCTCTTCTTGAGAGGTTTTTTGTGTTGGATTTTTGCAACAATTGATTGTCGTTGGCGGCAATTGCCGCCGGGCAGCGCCTATCTGGCGCCGCCACGCTGGCCCCAGCGGCGACGACATGCGCCGCGACATGCGTGTCGACATCCTTGTGTTGCGTCTCCCGTCAGGCGCCTGCGGCCTGCGAGCTAAATCTGCGCCGCTATGCTCGTCAGCCTCCTTATCCTCGCTTCCCACCGCCCGGCCGGTGGCTGTGCCCCTTGTATTGCACCCCTTGTCTGGCGCGGGCGGTTTGCGTTTTGCCACGGGCGCGGCCATGGTCAGCAAAACATCTGCGCCACATCGCCAGCCTCGCGCCGCATGGCGACAGGTCAGCGAGCGACAGGCCTGTTTGCCCCAGTCGGAGATGGCAGGGCACATGGCGGTGGGCCAAGGGATTGTCGCACCGTTCCGGTCGCCGCTTCCTGCGCGATCCGGCGGCGACATCATGGGGAGCAACGTTCGGCGGGAAGGGCGAAGCTGCGCCGTCACGTCCGGGCTTTGCCCGGCGGCGGCGCTCATCACGCGGGCAGGGCTCAGGCCCTGTCGTTGCGGCGGACATTACAGGAGATCCGGATGCGCTTTTTGCACACCATGGTTCGCGTCACCAATGTCGAGGACGCCCTCGATTTTTACTGCAACAAGCTTGGCCTCATCGAAACCCGCCGCAAGGACGTCCCGGCCGGTCGCTTCACCCTGATCTTCCTCGCCGCGCCCCAGGACGAGGCGTCATCGCGCGCCCGCCAGGCGCCGGAACTTGAGCTGACCTACAATTGGGACCCGGAGACCTACAGCGGCGGTCGCAACTTCGGTCATCTGTGCTATGCGGTGCCCGATATCTATGAGACCTGTGCGCGGCTGATGCGCGCTGGCGTCACCATCAATCGCCCGCCGCGCGACGGCTATATGGCCTTCATCAAATCGCCCGACGGCATCTCCATTGAACTGCTGCAGGACGGCGACCCGAAACCGCCGCAGGAGCCATGGGCGTCGATGCCGAACACCGGCACGTGGTGAGCGGACGTAAGGTCCGGCTCATGGCTGGCAAGTGCGCCTTCTTGCGCGCCTTGGGAGGGCGCCTGGAGGCAGCTCTTGTTAAGGGCTGGGCGTGATGTTGGTTGGCGCCGGCGGCTGGTGTGACTGCGCCTGCAGCGTCAGGCGGTGAGGGAGCGTGAAGTCAGGCTGATGGCGAGCGTGCTGTGTGTGGGGATTGCGACCCTCGATTACATCTACCGTGTCGATGAGATGCCGAAGGTTGCGGAAAAGCACCGCGCCCGGGATCTGGTGATCACCAGCGGCGGCATCGCCGCCAACGCCGCCGTGGCGATTGCGCGGCTCGGCGGTCAGGCGATCTTCGGCGGCAGGCTCGGCGACGATGGCGTCGCCGTGGAGATTCTCAACGCCTTGCATCAGGAGGACGTGCGCTGCTCTTACGTGCGCGGCTTTCCAGGGGTGAAGTCGCCGGTCTCCACCATTCTCGTCGACAATGAGGGAGAGCGCCTGCTGGTCAGCTATCGCGACGGCAGCCTGACGGAGGAGGCCTATTGGCTGCCGCAGGAACTGCCGCCAGGCGTCGATGCGGTGCTTGGCGACACCCGCTGGCAGGAGGGCGCCGCCCGCATGTTCCGCGCCGCCCGCCGCGCCGGCAAACCGGCTGTGCTGGATGGCGACCGCGCTCCCGAGCACCCGACCGTGGTCACCGACAGCACCCATGCCGCCTTCAGCGCCCAGGGGCTGCGCGAGCTGACCGGCGAGCGCGATCCGCGCCAGGGCCTGCTGGCGTTGGCCAGCAAGGGGCAGGACGTCTGGTATGCGGTGACCGTCGGCGCCGAGGGCGTCTATTACATGGACCAGGGGGCCGTGGCTCACGCCCCGGCGTTCCCGGTCGAGGCGGTGGATACGCTGGGGGCGGGCGACGTCTGGCACGGCGCGCTGGCGCTGGCGCTGGCCGAGGGTCAGCCGCTGCGCCGGGCCATCGATTTCGCCTCCGCTACCTCAGCGCTCAAGTGCCTGACCTTCGGCGGGCGCAATGGCGCGCCGCGCCGCCATGAGGTGATGGCCTTCCTGGCCGAACGCGGCGCGCTGTGATTATTGCGCACGCTCGCATGCAGCCGCACGCGTCGCCCTCGGCGGGGGCTCATACCAGCATGCGAAGGTGCTGACGCATCCGCATCCTGACAGGCTCAGCCGCCGCCCAGCGCCACTGCGTGGCCAATGATCACCAGCGCCGGCCCGCGCAAAATATCGCCGCGCGCCTGAAGCTCACTTAGCCTCTGCGGCAGCGCGGCGATGGGCGCGGTGATGATCCTTTCGTCATCATAGGTCGCCCGCTCCACCAGCGCCGCGGGTGTCTGCGGATCAAGCCCCGCCGCCACCAGCCGCGTGGCTAGCGCCTCGAGCGTCGCCAGCCCCATATAGACCACGGTGGTGGCGGCCGGGTCGGCGAGGGCGCGCCAGTCGAGGTCCTCAGGCAGGGCGCCATTTCGGGCGTGGGCGGTGATGAATTGCAGCCGTCGCGCCGCGTCGCGATGGGTCAGCGAGGTCGCCATGCGCGCAGCGGCGCCCGAGGCGGCTGTGACGCCAGGGGTGACGTCACAGCTGACGCCCGCCGCCTTGAGCGCGCTGAGCTCCTCGCCAGCGCGGCCGAAAATCATCGGATCGCCGCCCTTCAGCCGCACCACCTTCAGGCCCTTGCCCGCCAGCTCCAGCAGCAGCGTATTGATGTCCTGCTGGGTGCAGGAGGGCTTGTGGCCGCGTTTGCCGACATGGATCAGCTCAGCCTCGCGCCGGGCGAAGTCCAGCGCACCCGGGGCGATGAGATCATCATGCAGGATGACGTCGGCTGATTGCAGCAGACGCACGGCGCGTAAGGTCAACAATTCCGGATCGCCGGGACCTGCGCCCACCAGATGCACCTCGCCAGCCGTCGCCAGCGCCGCGCCAGACGGCGCCGCCTCAGCCCTGTCGGCATCGGCGAGCAACTGATCGCGCAGGGCGTCGTCCGGGCGACGGTCAGGGGCGGCGAAGGCCAGCGCGGTGAAACGTTCCCAGAAGCGCCGGCGCAGCCGGAATGGCCAGCCGCGATCGCTGACGAGGCTGCGCCAGCGCCGCGCCGCCTCAGCCCACAACTGGAACGATTGCGGCAGCAGCGTCTCGATCCGCGCCCGCACCGCCTGGCCGAACACGGGCGCCGCCCCATCCGTGGAAATGCCCACCACCAGCGGCGAACGGTTGACGATGGCCCCGAACTGGAAGTCGCACAGCGCCGGGCGGTCGACGCAATTCACCGGCACCCCCGCCGCCCGCGCCGCCGCGGCGAAGCGGCCGGCCTCGTCGTCGGTGGCGAAATCGCCAATCGCCAGCATCGCGCCAGCCAGATCCTCCGCGCGCCAGGCCCGGCCCCTCAGTTTTAGCCGGGGCGCGTGCGCCCGCTCCAGATCGCGCATCAGCGCCGGCGGCGTCACGGCGAAGACGTCGACATGGGCGCCAGTGGCGGCGATCAGCTCCAGCTTCCACGCGGCGCCGTCGCTGTCGCCAGCCAGCACGATGCGCCGCCCCGCTGGCTTGAAGAACAGCGGCAGGCTGGCGAGCGGACCCATGCGGGGGGTCGGGGTGGGCGTCGGCGCGCCATTTTGGGGAGATGGGCCTGTCACTGTCCGTCACATTCAGTTGATGCGTGATGCGCGCCGGCCGGCGTCTGTCGCCGCCAGAGGCGGCCATTCGACAGGGCGCTGCGCGCTAACGCATTGTTTCTGCACCCATCTGTAGGCCGGTTGTCGATCCGGGGCCAGGGGCGTGGCGCCATAAATGTCGATTGCGCGCGTGGCCTGCATCCTGTCATCTTCGCGTGGGCGACAGGATTCCGCCCGCGCCAGACCATAATATGGCCGCGACGCAAGATCACCCAAAGGCAGGGGCGATGATTGCATCCGTCCCCGGGAGAAAATGACCATGCGTAAACTTGTGATGTCAGGTATTGCGGCCCTTGCGCTCCTGTCGGCGCCGGCCTTCGCGCAGACCTCGCAGACGCCCGCCGCCCCGGCGAAGCCGCCAGCAGCGGCCGCTCCCGCAGCGCCCGCCGCCAAACCCGCCGCCCCGGCGATGAAGCCTGCCGACGGCAAGGCGATGGCCCAGCTGCTCGACATCAACACCGCGACCAAGGAGCAGCTCCAGGCGCTGAAGGGCGTCGGCCCGGCGCGCGCCGAGGCCATCATCCAGGGCCGACCCTACAAGGGCAAGGATGAGCTGGCGCAGAAGAAGATCCTGCCGCAAAACGTCTATGACGACGTCAAGGCGCAGATCATCGCGCGCCAGCACTAACCCAACGCGACCATCGCCTACCACAACCGACGGCGCTCCGCAAAGGGGCGCCGTCGCATTGCGTCAGGCATAGAGCGTCTGATGCGCCGCGCGCAGCAGGTTCTTCTGCACCTTGCCCATGGTGTTGCGCGGCAGCTCGTCGACAAACAGCACGCGCTTGGGCAATTTGAACTTCGCCAACCGGCCATCCAGCGCCGCCAGCAGCCGCGCCTCATCCAGGGTGCGATCACTGGCCACGACGATAGCGGTGACGCCCTCGCCGAAATCCGGATGCGGCGCGCCGATCACCGCGCTTTCAACCACGCCATCAAGGGCGTCGATCTCGCTCTCCACCTCTTTGGGATAGACGTTGAAGCCGCCGGAGATGATCAGATCCTTGCCGCGTCCGACGATCTGCACATAGCCATTGTCATCAATGCGTCCGAGATCGCCGGTGATGAAGAAGCCATCGGCGCGGAATTCGGCGGCGGTTTTCTCCGGCATGCGCCAATAGCCCTGAAACACGTTCGGGCCCTTCACCTCGATCATGCCGATATCGCCATCGGGGAGCGGCGCGCCGCTCTCCGGATCGACGATGCGCAACTGCACGCCAGGCAGGGGCCGCCCGACCGTGCCGGCGATGCGCGGGCCGTCATAAGGGTTGGACGTGTTCATATTGGTTTCGGTCATGCCATAGCGTTCCAGAATGGCGTGACCGGTGCGGTCGCTCCATTGCTGGTGCGTCTCGGCGAGCAGCGGGGCCGAGCCGGAGACGAACAGGCGCATATGGGCGACGCGATCCCGCGTCAGGCCGTTGTGCTGCAGCAGGCGGGTGTAGAAGGTCGGCACGCCCATCAGCGCCGTCGCCTGCGGCATGGAGGCGATCACCGCATCAGCGTCGAACTTCGGCTGCAGGATCAGCGCGCCGCCGGCGAAGAAGCTGACATTGCTCGCCACGAACAGCCCGTGCGTGTGGTAGATCGGCAGCGCGTGGATCAGCACGTCGTCGGCGGTGAACCGCCAGTAGTCGCGCAAGGTCAGCGAGTTCGACGCCAGATTGTCATGGCTGAGCATGGCGCCCTTGGAGCGCCCGGTAGTGCCCGACGTGTACAGGATCGCCGCCAGATCAGCATCGGCGCGCGCCACGGTGGCGAAAGCGCCCGGCTGCCGGTCGGCCAGCTGGCTCAGTGAGCCGACGCCGTCGCGATCGAGGGTGGCGACGGCGGCCCCCACATTCGCCGCAAGGGCGGTCATGGCCATCTCATCGGATGGATCACACACCAGCAAGGCCGGCTCGGCGTCGCCGATGAAATAGGCCAGCTCGGCTGCGGTGTAGCCGGTGTTCAGCGGCAGATAGATGGCGCCGACCCGCAGCGCCGCCAGATACAGCGCCAGCGCCGTCTCGGTTTTCTCCACCTGCACGGCCACCCGGTCGCCAGGCCTGACGCCTGACGCTACCAGGGCGTGGGCCAGCTGGCCAGAGCGCGCGTCGAGATCGCCATAGCTGGCGCGCGAGCCGTCGGCCCGGATGATGGCCGCCCGCCCAGGGTCATGGCCCGGATTGTCTGGACCACAGCTGAACATGCGTGTGTAGAGATTGCGGTTCATGCCACCACGCCTTTGGCTTTGGCGTTGGCCGCCTGCCCAGACGCATCGGTGTCGGCGCGCGCGTGCTCGCCGCCATCCTTGCCGCCACTCTTGCCAGCCGCCGCGTCCTTGTCAGGGCTCTTGCCTGCAGCCTTGCCTGCAGCCTTGCCTGCCGCCTTGCCTGCGTCCTTGCCAGCCTCCTTGCCGCTCCCGAGCCGCGGCAGGCTGACGCCCGGCTTCAGCAGCTTCTTTACGGCTGTGGAGGCGGCGACCTCGCTGTGTTCGGCGAAGGCCTCGTGGTTCTTCTCGATGTCGTCCAGCGCGTAAAGATAATTGACCATCAGGCCGTGGGCCTGGCTGAGCCCCTTTGGCGAGACGTCGCCGAGATAATTGATCGCCTCGAGCCGCGCGCCATTGCCCAGATGGAAGCGCGCCACCGGGTCAACCGGGCGACCGGCGGCGTTGCGCGCCGCAAGGTAATAGCACGCCGCCATCTGGGTCAGCGGCTTGCGCAGCGCCTCTCGCCGCGCCGGGTCCTGATGCCAGCCAGGCTCATCCAGCGTCTTGAGCGCCTCACGGGTCGACGCATCCAGCCAGGCCGAGTCGGCGTCCGCCCGCTGCTTGCCTAGCCAGCTGGCGAAGGTCGGCGACGGCGACAGGGTGACGAAGGTTTTCAGGTTGGGCAGCTCGCGCTTCAGCTCCTCGACCACCTGCTTGATCAGGAAATTGCCGAAGCTGACGCCGCCGAGGCCGCGCTGGGTGTTGGAGATCGAGTAGAACACCGCCGTGGTGGCGTCTTCGGCGGCGATCGGCTTGCGATCGGTGTTGAGCAGCGGCGCGATGGCGTCGGGAATGCCGGCGGTCAGCGCCACCTCGACAAAGATCAGCGGCTCATCGACCAGCTGCGGATGGAAAAAGCCATAGCAGCGCCGGTCGGAAGGCTCGAGGCGGTTGCGCAGGTCATTCCAGTCCTGGATGGCGTGCACCGCCTCATAGCGGATGATCTTCTCGAGAATATTGGCCGGCGTGGTCCAGTCGATATGGCGCAGCACAAGAAAGCCCCTGTTGAACCAGGTCGAGAACATATGGGCGAAGTCCTGGTCCACGCCTTTCAGATCGGGGCGGCTGGGCAGATGATCAAGCAGGTCTTCGCGCATGCGCACCAGCGCGGCGGTGCCGCCCGGGGCCAGATTGATGCGCCGCATCAGCTCCTGACGCCGCGCCTCGGTGGCGCGGTGCAGCCGCTGGATATTGGCTGGGGTCGGCGCCTTCTCCACCGCGTGCAGGGCGGCGGCCATGCCGTCCACATCGGCGCCGAAACGATCGGCGAGGGCGGTGAGGAAGGGCAGGCGCGCGGCGGCAGGCGCTGCGGCGTAGTGGCTGATGATCGCCGCGCCCAGCGCGACGCCGGACGCCTCGCCCTGCCGCGACAGCAGATTGTCGCCCAGTTCCACAAGATCATCGCCTTTCACCGGGCTCTTGCTGCGGCCGAGCAGGGCGCGGCCGCGTTCGGACAAAGTGGTGAACAGGTCATTGAGGAATGACGTCGGCATCATCTCTCCTGGGTGCTGCGGTCGCCGCCAGCGGCGGCGCCAGTGCTGGGTCAGCGCGTCACGCGGCCAGACTTGGCCGCACAGGGCTGCATGGGGACGAAGAGGATCGCACCCCGCCGCGTGCTGGCGCGGCGGCGCGCGCCGCTGTTCGGGCCCTGCACAGGCAGGAAACGGGCGGCGTCACTTCTCCAGCCGGCGCAGCCCCGCGCCGGGGAGACTGTGCCACGGCGGCCGAGGTCGGCCAAGCGAGCTGATGCAGAGGCTGTGGGTGTTGGGCGATGGCGAGCAAGGCGTCGACCGGGCAGACTGCGCGCAGCGCTGGCTACGTATGAACGGCGTAGCGTCAGGCGTCAGACGTCAGGCGGCGTGCGGATGCGCTGCTGCTGCGGCCACGTCGCGAATGAAATCTGCCCAGGCCTGGACGTATTGGTCGAGGCTGTAGTCGCTCGCCCTGTCGCGGGCCGCCGCGCCGAGGCTCGCGCGTCGGTCTGCGTCGGCCATCAGCGCCGCGATGGCGCGGCCCAGGGCCACCTCGTCGCCGGCGCTGGCAAACACCGCCGCCCCGTCCCACAATTCCCGATAATCCGGCGCGTCAGCCAGCACCAGCGGCAGACCAGCCTGGGCTGCCCGCCACACGGCTTCGCCATCGGTGTCGCCCGTCGCCGCCGAGACGAACAGGCTCGCGCCCGCGATCCAGCGCTGCATCTGGCCAGGGGGCAGGGGGCCCAGCGCCCACAGATGACCGGCGTCTGGCTCTGCGCCAGCGCTGACGCCCGCCAGCATCAGCGGCGTGTCGCACAAAAACGCCGCTTCATTCAGCGTGGCGGGATTCTCCCGTCCATCACCGGCTGAACGCACGGCCAGCGCATAAGGCGCCAGATCGACCGGCGGCGCATCGGCGCCAAAGGCGGAAAAGCCGCGCCGGATCACCCGCGGCGGCAGGCGCAGCCGGTGGGCGTCGACAATGTCCATGGCGTCGGCATGGGTCGGCGCGACGACGGCGGCGGCCTTCTGATAGCCGGCGCGCAACAGCCGGGCGCGCCACTCATGGCCGGCGACGGCCTGCTGACGACCTGTGACGACAATATCGCGGCTGTCTGGCGTTACGATCACCGGCGCGTCGAACGGGCCAAAACCGGCGAGGGCAGGGTGATGCAGCACGACGGCGTCGACGCCGGTGACATTGCTGAGCCGGGCCAGGGCCTGGCCCGCGGCCTGCAGATCAGCAAAGCCAGTGGCCTGCCGGGCGCCGACATCATGGGCGGAGAACCAGCGCAGCCCCGCAGCATCCAGCTCAGCCTGACGAGCCGGGGCAGGAGCCGGGCCGAGCAGGGCGAGCGACACGTCGAACCCCGCTCCGGCCAGACCCCTGGCCAGATGCATGACGGGGCTCCAGCCGCCGCCAACGGTGTCCACGCTCACTACCAGCCGCACGCAGCGCCCCTCCTGTGTCGACCACAGCAGTCGACATGATTAACAATCGGTAAATGATAATTGTCATTAAAGAGCGGCATTTTGAAGAGCGTTTGCCGCCGCGCAGATGACCGGACGCACAGTCAATTATGCGCATCTGCAGCAAAATTCCGCTAAGTCATTGACGTTTCATCGCCAGCGGACTGGGAAAAAAAGCCGTTGATAGGCAGGCTTCCGTCACAATCGCTTGACCTGACGCGGCGCCGGCGGCGGTCGGCAAGGCAGAATCGCGCGCGGGCCGGGCGCAACGGGCCGCAGCTCCGCCGTCGTCTGGCCGTGAGCCGATAAGTACGCGGTGCGTCGCCAACCCTGCCGCCGGAGACAGCCCCTGCGCGGGCGGGCCGGCTGGCCAGGCGGCTGTTCAGGGGGCCCGGCGCAGGCTCAGCCGTCGCTATCGAGCATGGCGTGGCTGGGCGGCGGCCCTTCGAGCACGCCGTCGTCGGGGCGCCAACTGATGAGCGCCTCGATCTGCAGGGCGAGGGCGATGTCGTGACCGGTGACGCCATTGGCGGTATGGGTCCACAGGCTGACCTTCACCCGGCCCCACGACAGGGTGATGTCCGGGTGATGCCACGCCGCCTCGCTGAGGAAGCCGATGGCGTTGACCAGCATCAGCGACGCCTTCCAGCCGGTGGTGGCGTAGGTGCGGACAATGGCGCCGTCCTCCAGCGTCCAGCCCTCGAGGTCGGCGAGGGCCGCAGTGATGGCGTCTGAATCCAGCGGGACATCGGATGGGCGAGGGTTTGGCATCATGCGCTCCTGTAGATGCGTTGACCAGTTCGGGCGATGGCTGGACCTCGCAGGCGCGGACGGCCGGCAAGGCGCCAGTGGAGGCGGAGCGCAGGCCCTGCCTCTGTCATGCACAGATGCGGTGGGGTAGGGGCTACCCGCTCCGCAACGCTGGTCAGACGAGCCCCTGAGCCCAGGTTCACAAACGCAGGCCCACAAACGCAAGCCCCCAGATCAAGGCTCCCGCGCCACAGCCGCCGCCCAGCGAGGCGCCGGTCCGCCTGGCGCCATGGCGGGCGCCTGCGACACAGGCGCCGCCCCGTCAGCTGGGCCTTGCTGGCGCCCCTGGGCGGGTATAAGGCAATCAAACCGCAGATGGCTGCGCCTGTCACGGCGTTTTGGCCCAGCGAGGAGCGCGCCAGTGTCAGACAGGATCAGGGTCACCCGCATCGCGGTCTACGCCCACCATGGCCTGCATCCGGAAGAGGCGCGCCTCGGCCAGCGCTTCTTCGTGTCGCTCGATTGCCAGCTCGATCTCACCGAGGCGGCGCGCAATGACGACTGGCACGCCTCGGTGTGCTACGCCGAGCTGACCGAGCGGGCGACGCGTGTGTCGCTGGACCGTCGCTTCCGCACCATCGAAGGCCTGGCGGAGGCCATCGCCTCGGACGTGCTGAGCACCTTCCCGCGCGTCGACGCGGTGACCGTGCAGGTGGAGAAGCCTGGCGCCCCGGTGCCCGCCATCATTGATGGCGTCATGGTTGAGATCACCCGCCGCCGTTAAGCACGTAATCCGCTCTTTCTCCTGAGAAATCACTTTAATCGCGACGATGTTTGTGTTTTTACGCAGTGACTTGCACGGATTTTATTAACCATAAAATCAAGCGGGATGCTCGCGTAACGGCCGGGCAGGTCTCGCGCGACGCGAGTCGCCGCGCTGGGGGCGCGTCGTGGCGACTTATTTCAGTAAATTCATCGTATTAAGTCGATTTGGTGAAGCTCCTTTTCCCTGCGTGATCGACGCGCCGGATGCTCGCCATGCCTGCCTTCGCCAATGGCGAAGGAATGCTCGGGCCGCCCTCCAGCCTGGCGGCGAGGGCGATCCCTGCTCAACGCCCAGCGCCCGCGCGACAGCGAGCCCCACCTCCCGGTCGCCACCGGCCGACGCGACTTCCCTCCCGTCGCGTCCCACAAAAAAAACCGGTCAGGGATGGCCCTGACCGGCGCGATCGGTGTCCGGCTTGCGGCGAGGCTGGCCCGCCGCCTGATCGCCTCAGAACTCGACGACGGTGCGGATCGACTTGCCCTCATGCATCAGGTCGAAGCCTTCATTGATGCGCTCGAGCGGCAGCTTGTGGGTGATCAGATCGTCGATATTGATCTTGCCCTCCATGTACCAGTCGACGATCTTCGGCACGTCGGTGCGGCCACGGGCGCCGCCAAAGGCCGTGCCCTTCCAGGTGCGGCCAGTGACCAGCTGGAACGGCCGGGTCGAGATCTCCTTGCCGGCTTCCGCCACGCCGATGATGATCGACTGGCCCCAGCCGCGGTGGCAGCATTCGAGCGCCTGGCGCATCACATTGGTGTTGCCGGTGGCGTCGAAGGAGAAGTCAGCGCCGCCATCGGTGGCGTCGATGATCGCCTGCACCACATGGTCGTTGCCCACTTCCCTGGGATTGATGAAGTGGGTCATGCCGAATTTCTCGGCCATGGCGCGCTTGTCGGGATTGATGTCGACGCCGATGATCTTGTCGGCGCCGACCATGCGGGCGCCCTGTATGACGTTGAGGCCGATGCCGCCGAGGCCGAACACCACCACATTGGCGCCGGGCCAGACCTTGCCGGTGTAGATCACTGCGCCGATGCCGGTGGTGACGCCGCAGCCGATGTAGCAGATCTTGTCGAAGGGCGCGTCCTCACGCACCTTGGCGAGGGCGATCTCCGGCAGCACGGTGTAATTCGAGAAGGTCGAGCAGCCCATATAGTGCAGCACCGGGCCAGCGTCGCAGGAGAAGCGGCTGGTGCCGTCGGGCATCACGCCCTTGCCCTGGGTGGCGCGGATGGCGGTGCACAGGTTGGAGCGCTGCGACAGGCAGGTTTTGCACTGGCGGCATTCCGGCGTGTACAGCGGAATGACGTGGTCGCCCTTCTTCAGATTGGTGACGCCGGGGCCGACGTCGACCACGACGCCCGCGCCTTCATGGCCGAGAATGGCCGGGAACATGCCTTCCGGGTCGAGGCCAGACAGGGTGTAGGCGTCGGTGTGGCAGATGCCGGTGGCCTTCACCTCAACCAGCACTTCGCCGAACTTCGGCCCCTCCAGCTCGACCTCCATGATCTCAAGGGGCTTGTTGGCGGCGATGGCCACGGCGGCGCGGGTTTTCATGGCGATGTCTCCAGATGGATGAAACGATGGCGCGAGGCCCACCGGCGGCCAGCCGCGCCCGCCCGTCGGGACGGCGCAGCCCATCGGGCGCGACCTGACGCGGCGACCGGAGGCGAGCCTCGGGCGCATGATTGTCACAGACCCTTACAGGGCGTCGCCGCCAGCGCAAGCATGCTGTGACGCCGGATCAACTTTACGCTGCGGCAATGACAGGCAATGGGCGAAAGTCGCGTGATATCAGAGCGATGCGATGACGGGCTGAATCATCGTCATCGCCCGCCGTAGCTCCAGCTTCAGCGGATCGCCAGCGTCTGTCCTCGCGAAAAAGCCCTGCATGTCCAGCAGGTTTGGCGCGATTGCGGAATCAATCTGGCAGCGTCAGAGGGCGAGCAGCGCCAGCCCCGCGCCGGTGGCGGCGCCGAGCAGGGCCACCGCCCAGGGCGGGGCTTTCCACATCACCAGCAGCAGAAAGCCGCAGGCGGCGAGGGCGAAATCGAGCGCGGTGAGCACGGCGCTGGTCCACAGCGGCTGGTACAGCGCCGCCGCCAGAATGCCGACCACGGCGGCGTTGGCCCCGGCGATCGCCGGCCCGGCCCAGCGATTGGCGCGCAAGGCGGCCCAGAACGGCAGCGCGCCATAGACCAGCAGCAGCCCCGGCAGAAAGATCGCCACGACGGCGATCAGCGCGCCATAGCCGCCGGACGGCCCGGCGGGATTGAGCGCGCCCAGCCAGGCGGCGAAGGCGAACATTGGCCCCGGCATGGCCTGGGCGAGGGCATAGCCGGTCAGGAAGCTGTCGGCAGGGATGCCGGCTGGCGCCGCGACCTCCGCCTGCAACAGCGGCAGCACCACATGACCGCCGCCGAACACCAAAGAACCGGCGCGGTAAAAGGCGCTGGCCATGGCGACGCCGCCGCCATCCTGTCCGGCGGATTGCGCCGCCAGCAGCGGCAGGCCGACGAACAGGGCTGCGAAACCGACGAGGGCGATCAGCCCGTGGCGGCGACCGACGGCGTGAGCGGCGGCCTCGTCTGGCCGGGCGGTGAGCGAGGCGGCGCCGCGACACAAGGCGAGCCCAAGCGCAAGACCGGCGGCGATGGCCAGCAATTGCGTGGCGACGCCGCCTGGCGTGACCAGCAACAGGGCGAGCAAAGCGATGGCGGCGCGCGGGCGATCCGGGGCGAGCGCGCGGGCCATGCCCAGCACCGCATGCGCCACCACCGCCACCGCCACCAGCTTCAGCCCATGCAACATGCCGGCGGCGCCTGGGCCATGCAGGAGCCCAGCCCCGAGGGCCAGCAACGTCATGATCAGGGCGCTGGGGGCGGTGAAGCCGATGAAGGCGGCGACGCCGCCCAGCAGCCCGCCGGTGCGTTGCAGGCCAATGGCGAAGCCGGTCTGGCTGGAGGAGGGGCCGGGCAAGAACTGCGACAGGGCGACCAGCGCGCCGAAATCGCTTTCGCTGAGCCAACGCCGGCGCAGCACGAATTCGTCGCGGAAATAGCCGATATGCGCCGCAGGCCCGCCGAACGCCGTCACGCCGAGCTTCAGAAAGACCAGCAGCACCTCCAGCGCTGAGCCCTGGCCGCTGGCCGCCGTCACTTTGGCGGCGTCGGCGGCAGCCTGGTTGTCCGCTGGCGTCAGCGCCTCGCCCTGCTGGTTGTGCGCCATGGCCATGCCGATCCTGTTCCTGCGTCGCGGCCTGAGGGCTCAGGCGTCCGGTACGTTGCGCTTCAGCTCATCAAGCCAGACGGTGGCGTTGCCGTCAGACGGCGCCCGCCAGTCGCCGCGCGGCGACAGCGAACCGCCAGACGACAGCTTCGGCCCGTTCGGCACGGCGGAGCGCTTGAACTGGCTGATGGTGAAGAAGCGGAACAGGAATAGCTCAAGCCAGTGACGGATTTCCGACAGGCTGTAAGCGCGCTGGTCTGCTTCAGCGATATTGGCCGGCCAGCGGCCACGCGCCGCATCGCCCCACGCCTGCAGCGCCATGAAGGCAATCTTCGACGGCGCGTAACCATAACGGGTGACATAGAACAGGTTGAAATCCTGCAGGGCGTAAGGCCCCACCTTGCTTTCGGTGGATTGCATGGCCCCGTCGGCGTCAGCCGGCACCAGCTCCGGGGAGATCTCCTGGGCGAGGATGTCCTCCAGCAGCGCCGCCGTGTCGGCGTTGACATCACCGGAATGGGCGACGAAGCGGATCAGATGCTGGATCAGCGTCTTCGACACCGAGGCGTTGGGGTTGTAGTGCGACATGTGATCGCCAACCCCATAGGTGCACCAGCCCAGCCCCAGCTCCGACAGATCGCCCGTGCCCACCACCATGCCATTGTGATGGTTGGCGAGGCGGAACAGATAATCGGTGCGCAGGCCAGCCTGAATGTTCTCAAAGGTCACGTCATAGACTGGCTCGCCCTTGCCCGCCGGGTGGCCGAGGTCGCTGAGCATCTGCTTGGCCGCCGGGCGGATATCCAGCTCCTGCGCCGTGGCGCCGATGGCGCGCATCAGCTTCCAGGCGTTGGACCTGGTGCCGTCAGAGGTGGCGAAGCCAGGCATGGTGTAGGCCAGAATATCGCTGCGGGGCTTGCCGAGGGCGTCCATCACCCGGGCGCAGACCAGCAGCGCATGGGTCGAGTCCAGCCCGCCCGAGACGCCGATCACCAGCTTCTGGGCCCGGGTGACGCGCATGCGCTGGGCGAGGCCCTGGACCTGGATATTGAAGGCCTCGTAGCAATCCTCCCTGAGCCGCGCCGGATCTGATGGCACGTAAGGGAAGCGCTCGAACCAGCGCTCCAGCGCCACATCCTCATCGGGGGCGTCGAGGTGGAATTCCACCGCCTGGAAGGCGCTGACCCGCGCCGCCTCATGGCGGGCGCTGTCGCCGAAGGTGGTGACGCGCAGCCGCTCCTGGCGCAGCCGGTCAAGATCGACGTCGGCGGTGATGATGACGCTATCGTCAGGGAAACGCTGGCTCTCGGCCAGCAGGTCGCCATATTCGAAGATGGCGGCGTGGCCGTCCCACGCGAGGTCGGTGGTGGATTCGCCAGGGCCGGCGGCGGAATAGACATAGGCCGAGATGGTGCGGGCCGACTGGCTGCCGCACAGCAGCCTGCGGGTTTCGGCCTTGCCGATGGTGATATTGCTGGCCGACAGATTGACCAGGATCTCCGCCCCGGCCAGCGCCGCATAGCTCGACGGCGGCACGGCGGTCCACACATCCTCACAGATCTCGACGTGGAAGGTCACCGGCGCGCTGCCGGCGCTGCGGAACAGCAGATCGACGCCAAACGGCGCCTGCTGCCCCGCGACCTCAATCACCGCGTCCGCGATGTCGGCGCCGGAGGAGAAGTGCCGTCCCTCGTAGAACTCGCGGTAATTGGGCAGAAACGACTTCGGCGTCACGCCAAGGATTTCGCCGCGATGCAGCACGACGGCGCAATTATACAGTCGCCCCTGCCAGCGCAGCGGCGCGCCGACGATGAGCACGGGAAACAGTTGCTCCGACGCTTCGGCCAATTGCCGCAGCGCCTCATCAACCGCATCCAGCATGGGCTGCTGCAACAACAGATCGTCAATGGCGTAGCCGGTCAGCCCCAGCTCTGGAAACACCACAAGGCCGACATGGCGCTCATGCGCCGCGCGCGCCAGCTCCAGGGTGCGGGCAAGGTTGAACTGCGGATCACCCACGCCCATCCGTGGCACACAGGCTCCGGTGCGGAAGAAGCCGTGCGTGTAGAGCGAGTGAAAGCCACCCATACCAACCTCATTTGTCAAACGGCGCGCGCCAGCCCGTCGGGCGCCTGCACCGGCCAGATCAGTTCGTACCGACACAAATAACACGGCGCGAATGGCTCGCGTGATGAAGATCAGACCTGGCGCCGGGCGGCCACAACATTTGATCTTGATATAGGTCGGGCGCAACCTGGAGGGTAGTGGCCGCCGGGGCTGCGCGCCAGCAGGCGGCGCGCGCAGCCGTATTGCTGATTTGCAACCGGCTGAGCAAGTGCGGCGCTCCTGGGCGACGGCGCATCACGCCATCAAAAGCGCACGGCGAAGGCGCCGCGCAGCGTCTGGTCCTGAGTTTTGGCGGCCATCTGCCCGGTCCACGAGACGCCGAGGCTGATATTGGCGGCCAGCGCCCAGTCGGCGCCGGCCTGGGCCACCAAGGCGTCGCGGGCGATGGGCGCGCCATTGACGAAAAAGCCCACCGGATCGCCGGCCAGCGCCATCAGGCTGCGCGGCTGCACGTCGCCAAAGGCGTGGCGCCAGCCGAGCGCGGCGCGCGCCGTGACGGCGTCGCCATTGGCGAGGGTCAGCACCTGCGACAGCCTGGCGCCCAGCGTCGAAAAGCTGACATTGATGCGCAACTGGTTGACCGACAGGGCGGCCAGCCCGCCGCTCTCCTGCAGGCGCTGGCCGCCAGCGCCGATGAAGGCCAGCGCCAGATAGGGCTCGAGACTGGCGTCGCCGAGCCGGGCGCGATAGCTGGCCTCGCCGAACAGTTGCGCGATGCCGGAGCGGCCTGACGCGCCGAGGGTTTCGCCAAAGCCGGCAAACACCACAGTGCGCCGGGTGGAGAGGTCGACCCAGCTATAGGCCGCCCCCAGGCGCAGGCTGACGTCACCCCAGGTGGCCGCGCCATAGGCCGCCGCGTGATAGCTGTCGGCCCAACCATCGGTCAGGCGTTCCCGCACGTTAATGCGGGTGCGGGCATAGCCGGAGGCGAGGCCAATTCGCCAATGATCGCCCACTGCGGCGTCAACGCCGGTGAGGAAACCCGCCGTGCTACGCCGCGCCGTGGCGATGCCCTGGTTGCGATCGCCGGCCTGTCCCCAGCCGCCCAGAACATGGCCCCACAGGGTCAGCGACAGGCCGCGCGGCATATGGGAGCGCGGACCAATAGCCCAGGCTTCCCGCGTTCGCCGGTCATTGTCGTCATCGCCGAAGGATCCGGCCTGGGCCAGGCGCTCCAGGATGCTGTCACGCACAAAGCCGCTGCTCTCGGCGAGCGCGGCGGCGATGGACGGGTAAGCGTCGCCGGCTAGCGCCGCGAGGGCGCGCCGCGCCGCGTCGTCCGAGGGCAGGGTGGCGACGCGGGCGAACAGCCCATCATCGATGGGCAGGCGGTCGACGGCGCCGCCGGCGCCGGCCTGGTTGGGGTTCTCGCCCACCGTGCCCACCCCGGTTTCAGAGCGCAGCACCGTCAAATAGGCGTTGTTGGCGTCATAAGTGATGACCGGCTGCAAAAAGCGGTAACTGTCCGGATCGGCCCAGGCGGCGCCCACGAAACGCGAGCCATTAATGCCGCCGGCGGCGCTGACGATGGTATAGGGCTGCCCCAGCCGAAAACCATTGCTGACCGGTATGGTCGATACCTGGACGCCGCCGCCTAGACTGGCCCGCCCGGCGACGAGGATCTGGTCGTTGAGGCCCATCGGCGTCACCTCGACGTGATAGACCGAGGTCGAGAACAGATTCAGATCGCCGCCCACATGGATCACGCCAACCGACTGGCCAGGGGAGATTGCGCCACGGCTGGTCAGATCGCCGCCGATGCGCCAGTTTCCGCCCATATGTGACGAAGCGTCGACCGTCATCTGGCCGCCCACCTCGATTGGCGCGGCGATATGGCCGCCGCTGGTCGTCGCGCCATTGGTCAGATGCACCTGGCCGAAAATATTGACCTCGCCGGCGGCGAAGCTGAGTTGTGCGCCGCTGGCGTTGAGATCGCCGGTGATCTCAGTGCCGTCCGCGAAGTGTAGGCGCGCTCCGGCCTCGCGGGCGCTCACATGACGGACCCCCTTCATCACCCCGCGCCACATGGCGTCGCCCACCAGCGCGACGTCGGTGAAGCCAGTGGTGCGCGGGCCGGTATCCAGGATATCGCCCAGCGCCTCGGCGCCCTGGCCCAGGGTCAGATGGAGCATGCCGCTGCCCGCCGCCGCGCCGCTGCGGTCTACCGCCGCCAGCACGCCGCTGTCGGCAGAGATGTTCGCCCCTGACGACAGCAGGATGTCGACGCGCTGGTCCGCCTTGCTGAAGCTGGCGGCGACGCCGGCGCTGGCGCCGCGCGCCGTGGCGTCTGTCATGGTGAGCTCGGCGCTGTTGTGAACCTGGAGCGCAGGCCCATGGGCCGCTGTCACGCTGGAGCGGGTGATGTTGGCGACGCCGCCATCACTGAGGCTGAGGCCTGCGCCGCCCGCCCCCTGGGAGGTGAGGGCGCTGTCGGAAAAGTCGATGCGTCCGCCATCCGCCGCCGCTGCGGCATGTGCGCCAGCGCCGGTGGTGGTGACGCCGACGCGACCGCTGATGCGACCGCCCGCCAATGTGGGGTCGATCCCGGCGGCTCGCCGGGCGTTGCTGGCATATAGGCCGTGGGCGCCGGCCCCGCTGGTGGTGATGGCGGCGCCTGAAAAGATGATCTGGCTGGCGCTCTCGGCATGGCCGCCATGGCCGCTGTCGCCGCTGGTGGC
Organism: Camelimonas sp. FR25; assembly: GCF_059740505.1. Taxonomy (NCBI): domain Bacteria; kingdom Pseudomonadati; phylum Pseudomonadota; class Alphaproteobacteria; order Hyphomicrobiales; family Chelatococcaceae; genus Camelimonas; species Camelimonas sp. FR25. The sequence continues at coordinate 56,563 of NZ_JCAWFG010000021.1, forward strand.
TATCGCCACGGCGCCAGCTTCGATGCGGCCCTGGTCCACCGCCTGCAGCGCGGCGGCGCCAGCGCCGGTGGCGCTGATCTGTCCGGCGCTGAGGCGCACGACGCCTGCGCTGGCGCCGCCATAGATGGCGTCCAGCGCGCCGGCGCCGCCTGCGCGGACGGCGTGGGCCCGCGCGCCTGTCGTGGCGACCGCCACAGCGCTGTCGATGGCGCCGCCGTCGCGCGCCTGCAGGCCGAAACCATCGTCGCCCGTCTTGCGAACGTCGCCGCCGGCAAGGCTGATGTTGCCGCCGCTGGCGATGGCCGCAGATGTGGCTGCGCCCGAGGCCAGCAGACGCGCGGTGCTGGTGATGGCCCCGCCGTCGCTGGCGAACAGGGCGGCGCCGCCAGCCCCGGACACGGTGGCGTCGCCGCCGCTCATGCTGACGACGCCGCCACGACTGGCGACGACGGCGTGGCCGCCGGCGCCGGTGGCGGCGATGCTGGCGGCGTCCAGGGTGACGCGCCCGGCGGGCGCGCTGGACGTGACGGCGCGGCGGCCGTGGTCGGCGACCACGCCGTGGCCCGCCGCGCCGCTCGCCGATATGCTTCCGCCGCTGATGTGGATGGCGCTGTTGCTGTCGGCGAAAGCCCCATGGGCATTGGCGCCCGCCGCCGTAACCGCCGCGCCGCTGGCGTGAATGACGCCGCTGTCAGTGGCGAACAGGCCGATGGCCCCGGCGCCCTGGGTGGCGACGCCGCCGCCATTGAGCCGCACGACGCCAGCGCTCGCGCCATCATAGGTGGCGGCGCTGCTGGCGGTGAGCCCGGCCTGGGCGCCGTGGGCGCGGGCCCCGTGCGTATTGATGGTCGCGACGCTGGTGATCTCGCCGCTCCGGGCGGCGAGCAGCCCGTGGCCGTCGTCGCCGCTTGTGGTGACGCTGCCGCCGGCGAGGTTGATGCGGCCGCCATCCAGCGCCGCCGCGCCGACGCCATGTGCGCCGCTGGCGGCGATCGCCGCCGTGCTGCTGAGCTGGCCATGCGCCACGGCCTGAACCCCGGCGCCGCCAGCGCCTGAGGCGCTGACCGCGCCGCCGATCAGCACAATCCGCCCGCCGTCGCTGGCCAGGCGCCATGGCCGCCGGCGCCTGTGGCGGTGATCGCCGCGCCATTGCTCTGGATCACCCCGCTGATCGCTGCGGCGTCAAGCAGACGTCTTCCGTGCCGGGCGACGAGGCCGTGGCCGCCGGCGCCGCTGGCGGCAAAGGCGCCGCCGCTAAGATTGATAGCGCTGTTGCTGTCGACCACAACGACGTGACCATCAGCCCCGCTGGCGGCGACCTGGGTGTTGCTGACGTGAATGGCGCCGCCATCGCTGGCCAACAGGCCAATGGCGCCCTGACCCGTGGCGCCGATGTCGCCGCCTGACAGGGTGACGTCGCCAGCGCTGCGCCCATCATAGGCGTTCTCTGGGTCTGATGCGTCGGCTGCGCCAGCCACAACCGCATGGGCGCGGACGCCATGGGTCTGGATATCGCCGCTGGAGGCGATGGTCCCACCCATCATCGCCGCAAGCCCGACAGCGTCGGCGCCCATTGTCGTGAACTGACCGCCGTCAATGCCGATGTGGGCGCCATGCGAGGCGAGGGCGGCCGCCGCTTGCGCCCCTTCAGTGCGCAGGGTGACATTGGCGGCGACGATCGTGCCGCCGGCGGTCGTAAGGTCGACGCCCTGCTTGCGCCGGTCGTTGTCGGCGAGCAGGCCGATGGCGGCGGCGCCAGCCGTGGCGACGGTGACGCCGTTGAGATGGATGGCGCTGCGACTTTCGGCATGCGCGCCGACGCCATTGGCGCCCGTGGTGCTGACGCTGATCTGGGCGGCGTTGATGACGCCAGCATCCAGAGCGTGCAGGGCCACGGCGTGCGCACCGCTGGTGGTGATGGTTCCACCGGTCAGATTGACCGTGCCTGCCGTTGCGCCGTCATAGGCCGTTGCAGTGGCGGCGCTGGCGCCCGCCTGCACCGCAAAGCCATGGCTGCCGGTGGTGGTGACCGTGGCGGCGGAATTGATCACGCCGCCGCTATGGGCGAGGAGGCCGATGGCAGGCGCCGCCGCCGTGCTGGTCACGCTGATGGCGCCTCCCAGCAGGGTGACGCCGCCGCCACGATTGTGAACCTCGACGGCGCGTTGTCCCGCCGTCACCGCGATCACCGGGTTGGCATGCATGCCCAGATCAACGCCATTGGCGACAATGGGCGGGTCCGCCAGCGCCGCGCCTGAGCCAAGCGCCAGCGCCATGGCGGTAGAAGCCATCAGGCCACGATGGCGGCGACGGGCGGGGTGGGGTCCAGTGGCGCGGCGCGCCACGTCTTCGTGCAGGGGGATCGGCGTCATTATGCACCGTTGCATGAATAAAATGGATATTGATCAAAAAACATGAAGTAATGATATGTATTAAATCTTTAAAAATATGGTTAACGACTATTTATTGTTACGTATTGTTGCGCGTCATACCATGTCATCGCGCGCATCGATTGACGTGTTATCGAAGAATCCAAAAGAACAAATGTCATCGCTGTGCGCGTCTGGGTCGCGAATTACGCTGCTCGCGCAGATATAGCTGCGCGCCAACGTCATGCGATTCCTGGAATGGCGCTGCCCTGTCCGGCCTGGCGTTGCCTGTGCTGGCGCGACCTGGCTGACCCGGATCGGGCCCGCTCGGCCAGGCGTCGGATATGGCGCGGCGACAGGAGACGCCTGCCGTCTGCGCGACGGTCAACTGGCGTCGGCACAAGCCGACGCGCCCGAACCTGGCGCCGTGACGCAGCTTGCGTCACGGCGCGCTCTGCTCACGGCGCACTCTGCTCACGGCTCGTCTGCTTTAGGCGCGTTTTGCCTTTGACGCACAGTGCGGCGCATCACGCCCCGCCTCCCCTGGGAACGGCGGGCGCGCGCCGCAGGCAGACGCGCGCCATCCACTGGCGCGCGTCCGGTGTCCGGCTCATTTCTCCGAAATCGGGCCTTCGAACAGATTGTAGCGGTCGCCCTCGAAGCGCTGCAGATACAGCGCGTTATACAGGCTGTAATTGTCCTTCTGGGTGTGCAGCGACAGCTTCGGCAGCACCATCGGCACGTCTTTCTCATCCATGGAAGCGGCGACGTCGCGGATGTTCTCACGGGTGAGATTGTCGCCGGCCCGCTTCAGGATGCGCTCCAGCAGCACCGCGGCCATATAGCCCTGCACCGCGTTGGAATCGTCGACCATGCCTTCCTGGCCGATGCTCTTCATAAAAGCCTTGTAGTCCTTCATGTCCTGATCATTGGCCCATTGCGGATCATCTGGCTCCTTCAGCGCCACGGCGGTGATCACGCCTTGAGAGGCCTGAACGCCCGCCGGCTTGAGCACGCTGCCAATGGAAGCGGAGACGCTGACAACCATCTGCAGCGGCTTCCAGCCCAGCTCATGGGTGCGCTTGATCACCTGGGCGGCGAATTTTGGCGTCGCGACGATAAACAGAATGTCGGCGCCGCTGGCCCGCATGCGCACCACTTCGGCGTCGACGGTGGCGCTGGTGATCTCATAAGGCGCCTCGATGGTGATCATCGACTTCGCCTTGGCGCCCAGCCCCTCGCGGAAGCCGCGCACATAATCTTTGCCGAAGTCGTCGTTCTGGTAGATGATCGCCACCTTGCCGTCCGGCTTGTTCTTCAGGACGTAATTGGCGTAAATCTTGGCTTCCATGTCGTATAGCGGCAGCATCGCTGTCGTCCATGGATAGTTCTTCGGATCATTCCATTTGCTGGCGCCGGTGGCGACAAACAGCTGCGGAACCTGCTTGCTGTTCAGATATTTGTGCACCGCCGAATTGGAGGGTGTGCCGACCGAACCATAGACGGCCAGCACATTGTCGCTCTCCACCAGCTTGCGGGTCTGCTCCACCGCCTTGGGCGGGCTGTAGGCGTCGTCCAGCGACAGGATGTTGATCTTGCGTCCGTTGACGCCGCCCTTCTCATTGACCTTCTTGAAGTATTCCACGATGGCCGAGCCGCGCACACCGTAAGCCGAGGCGGGGCCGCTATAGGGCACCACATTGCCGATGCGGACTTCCGTGTCGCTGGCGCCAGGGCCGTATTTCTTGTCGCTGGCGGCTGCGGCGCCAATCGATGCGGCAAGACATGCCGCTGCGATCAGGATGTTTTTCATGGCGTTTCCTCCCGGATCCCTTATCCGGAAGACCAGCTTCGATGACCCCGTAAGTAGGCGTCAATCCCGACATTGGCAGCACTGGGCGCCCGCCAGACGCAGACTTGCCGCCGCCTGGCCGCCGTATAAGGCGCAATCAAGCAGCGCAAAGACGTCTGCGCTGCACATGGTGAAACCTTACGCCGCTGCCGGCGCGGCGCTGACCACCACCCGTCGCCGCCTTACTTGCGGCGCGCCGTCACCGCGATGCGCACGTTGATGCCTTTCGACACCCAGGCGCCGTCGGCGTCCGATTGCATGCCGACGTCGAGCTCTGTGCGGTTGAGTTGCACATCGCCAGTGACGTGGGCGACGCCGTCGCTCTCGCTAAAGCTGAACGGCAGGGTCACCGGCAGGCGCAGGCCTTTGAGCTCAAGGGCGCCAATCGCCTCGAAGCGATCGCCGCCAAGCGCCCGGAAATCGCTGGCGACAAAGCGGGCGGTGGGGAAAGCCTTCGGATTTAGCCATTCCTCACCCTCCAGCGCGCCTTCCTGGGTAGCGTCGCCGGTGCGGGCGGAGGCGGTGTCGATGCGGATGTCGGCGCGGGAGCCAGCGAGGTTCTGAGGGTCAAACCACACCTCGCCGCTCCAGCGTTCAAACTGGCCCTCGAAGGGCGCGCCCGAGTGCTCGCCGGCAAAGCTGATGCGCGAGGCTGGCCGCTCGATCTGCCAGGCCTGGGCTGCGGCGCGTTCGACGCCATTGGCGGCGTCATTGCCGGCGGCTGCGGCGGGCGGCGTCGCAGCCGGCGCCTGCGCCAGCCCGGCCTGTGGCGTGACGCTGGGCGCCGCGCTCGAGGCAGCCTGTGGCGCGGGCTGCGCGGCGATGGCGGCGGCGACGGCCAGCGCAAGGATGGCGCCGGCGCCCGTTACGCGCTCGAGCATGTGGAGGGCGCGACTGGGCGGGGCGGCCCGCGGCGCTTCGCCATGGGCGAGGCCCGGCAGCATCTGCGCCAGCACGCCATCGCGGTTGACGAACTGGTGCTTCAGCGCAGCGCCCACATGCAGCACGATCAGCGCCACGGCGCCCCAGGCCAGCGCCGCATGGGCGCCCATGCTCTGAAACGCGAGCATTCGCCGCGTGGCCGCCGCCGCATCGGCGACGAAGGGCAGAGCCGGGATGGTGAACAGGCCGAACCAGCTGGTGGGCACGGCGAGGGCGCGGTCAGTGGCTACGGCCCAGCCAGCCGAAACATAGAGCCAACCAGTGAGCGGCAAAGCCAGCATCAGGCCGTAGAACGCCGCATGGGTGGCGCCCGCCGCAAATTTTTCCCACCACCGCATGCCGGTCGGCAACGCCGGAACCGGATGGGTGAGGCGCCAGATGATACGCACGACGGTCAGGGCCAGCACCAGAAAGCCCAGCGACTTGTGCAGCTGGAACACCCGATAGGCCAACGCCTGCGTTTGCGGATCGGCGATGGCGTCCGTCATCCATAGCCCCATGGCGATAAGGGCGATGATGCACAGGGCGATGGCCCAGTGCAGGGCGATGGCGACGGTGGTGTAGCGGGCGGGGCGGGAGGGCATCGGGTACTTCCAGATCCGGCGCACGGGCGCCGTAGGGCGCCGCAGGCCCGCAACGCATGCGGGCCTGCGGCCAGGTCATCAAGGGCGCTGTGGCTTACTTCGCCACGGCTTACTTGGCGTCAGCCTTGCGGATGAACTCGCCGTCGAAGCGCACGCTGACCTCGTCGCCGACGAAGCCTACCGGCATGCCGAAGTCGCTGCGCTTGAACGAGCCGGTGGCCGAGAAGCCGATGGCCGGGCGCTGCATGAAGGGGTGCTTCTCGAGTTCGCCGACGAAGGTGGCGTCGAGGGTCACCGGCTTGGTGACGCCGAGCAGGGTGAGGTCGCCGGTCACCTTGGCGCTGCGCGGGCCGGTCGGCTCAACCTTGGTCGAGGTGAAGCTGGCGGTCGGGAACTGGCCTGCGTTCAGGTAATTCTTGTTCTTCGCGATGTCCTCGCTCCAGCTGGCGAAGCCGGTTTTCGCGTGGGTCGCCTTGTAATCCGCCGGATAATTGGCGTCGACGGAATCGGTCTTGATCTCGATTTTCACCGAGGATTTGGCCGGGTTGGCCGGATCAAGCGTCACCTCGCCCGAGAAGGCGTTGAAGCGGGCGGTGTAGTGCGAAATGCGGTTGTGCAGGAAGGAGAAGCTCAGCGACGCATGGGTGGGGTCCATCACATAGACGCCGGCCGGAGCCTTCACCGGGGCTGCGGCCTCGGTCTTCGGCGCGGCGCTGTCTGCGGCGTGCGCCTGACCAAGGGCGAGCGAAAGGGCGACGGCGGAGATGGCCAGAATGCTGCGATGCGACATGGGTATTCCTCTTGTTCCGCGCCGGGGAGGGGGCGGTGATGACAGCGGTCCGCGCTGCGGCGGACGAACGCCCCACTGTTTACGTTGCGAAATTGAACCAAAATGTGTTGCAGAACACGTGGATGCGGCAGCTTGATCAGTGCTATTGCGCCAAAAAGCCGACTTTCGCCAATGACTTGCGGTCATTCGTCAGCAGATTTCCACATTTGTGCCAATTTGCATGCACATCTTTGCAGATCTGCATGGGCACATGCCGCGGCGGGCGGGTCTGCGCCGGGGCCAGTTCAACAATGCAATCTATCCACACGAGGCTGCAGGCGACCGCGCCTTGGCGCCTTGGCGCCTGCACGCCCAGGCATCGCCCCTGCAAAATACATCGCCATGCTGTGGAACCAAAAGGCCTGGCCCGTTCCTTACCGGAGACGCCGCTCTTGAATGAGGCTTTAGGAATGGAAACGGGTGAATTCAGGCAATTTCTTATTTTGATTGTCGTCATACTGGCGTTTGGCGTACCCGCAATTGTGTTTATTGGCTAATTTTTTCAGTATAGATGCGCGCCAATCCACGCCAACGCGGACGTCCGCGCGCAACAAAACGCTATCCCTGTTCCGCGATGGGCGTATTTCCGCGGCGATTGGCCCTGGCTCTGACGACTTTCCCGGACGACATTCCGTTCCGTTGATGCCCGCGCCAGGCAGCGCCCAGCGCCTCCTGTCCGGGGCGCGCGCCCTGCGCCCTGATGGCGGACGCAAACGCGATTAAGGCCTGACCGCAAGCTCAGGCACAGCCGCGGGCTTGCAGCCGAGCGCCTCACGCCGTCAGTCACCGATTGCCCACCCGCTGCCGCCACTGTGCGTCGCAGCGCCAGCATCAGATATCGCCCTTGAGCATTCCCCGCGTCCGGCGGGTCCGACGTCCGGTTGATGCCAGGATGCGACGATGCTGACGCATCCGCACCCTTGCATGCTCAGGCGCCGCACCGGCTTCACCAGAACCCGATCTCTCATGCTCACCGGGTTCTGAGACGACGCAGCAGTTGTGTCCGACATCCGCCAATTTGCCAAAGCAGCGTCCAGTCACGTTCACGATTCTACGCCGAATGGATGTGTTTATCGCTCATTGACCTTGCGTAATCTGGGTGACGCGGGGAGGACGCGATGCGGCGACGGGAAATCATTGAGCTGGTGGTGTTGATGTCGGTGTTTCTGGTCATGGCGGTTGCGGGCGTCAGCTATATCAGCGCCATCAGCATCTGGTTCGAGCGCCAGGCCCAGCACAACCAGCGCGCCGTCAGCCTGTCGGATCTGCGGCGCTAGCATCATGCCGCGACGAAGTTGACGTGCCAGCGAGTGGCGGGACTCCATCGCCCTGGTCTGCAAATACGCCGTGCCCGTCGCTTGCTGTTGCCTGTTATGGCGCTGCTCCTGTAGTGCTGTCGCCAGACATATTGGCGGGCGGGGCGCATGCACGGCGACATTTCCGGTTATCTCTACGTGGCCTTCCACATTGGATCGATCATCGCCGCGCTGGCCGCCGGCGTGCTGTGGATGCGGTCAGCCGCCATCAAGGTGCCAGACATCGCGCCCTATCTGATCCAGCAGGTCGATGGCGGCGCCCTGGCCAGCCGTGACATGCGCGATATTGAACGCAATCTCGAACAGCACCGTCAGGCGCTGGAGCAACAGGGGCGGTTCAACCGCGCCGCCGCCGGCGCCGCGTCCGCCGCCGCCGCCGCCCAGGCAGCGACCTTCGCACTCAATCTGATGGCGGTGCTGGCCCAGGGCGCCTGAGCCTTGCCGGCGCATGCCGCGCCCGCCGCGCCTATGGCGCCGCGCGCAGCGCGCAGGGCCGCCCGGCGCCAGCAACGAAAAACCCCGGACCAGCGATGGTCCGGGGCTTTTTAATGTCTGGCTAAAATCGCAGTCGCTGCGGCGGCTGAAGAGCCGCGCAAGGGCGCAGCTCCCAACCGGGCCAGCTCACTCCGGCAGAATGCGCACGGCGCCCAGATCAGCGGAGGAGGCGAAGGCTGCATAGGCCTTCAGCGCCGTGGTGACGTTACGCTTGCGCGGCTGCGCCGGCTTCCAGCCCAGGCGGTCCTGCTCGGCCCGGCGCGCCGCCATCTCTTCAGCGGAGATTTTCAGATTGATGGTGCGGTTGGGGATGTCGATCTCGATAATGTCGCCATCACGCACCAGACCGATGGCGCCGCCCTGCGCCGCTTCCGGCGAGGCGTGACCGATCGACAGCCCCGAGGTGCCGCCCGAGAAGCGGCCATCGGTGATCAGCGCGCAATCCTTGCCGAGGCCCCGCGACTTCAGATAGCTGGTCGGATACAGCATTTCCTGCATGCCCGGGCCGCCCTTCGGACCTTCGTAGCGGATCACCACCACGTCGCCCTTCTTGACCTTTTTACCCAGAATGCCAGCCACCGCATCGTCCTGGCTTTCATAGACCACAGCCGTGCCGGTGAATGTCAGGATCGATTCATCGACGCCCGCCGTCTTCACGATGCAACCGTCGAGGGCGATATTGCCCTTCAGCACCGCAAGGCCGCCGTCCTTGGAGAACGGATGCTCCACCGAGCGGATGACGCCGTTCTCGCGGTCGAGATCCAGTTCATCCCAGCGCGACGACTGGCTGAACGCCGTCTGGGTCGGCACGCCGCCCGGCGCCGCCTTGAAGAAGTCGCGCACGCTGTCGCTTTCGGTGCGGTCGATGGCCCAACGGTTGATCGCGTCGCCCAGCGTCGGCGCATGCACGGTGGGCGTGTCGGTGTGCAACAGCCCGCCAGCCTCCAATTGGCCAAGGATGGCCATGATGCCGCCGGCGCGGTGCACGTCTTCCATGTGCACGTCCTGCTTGGCCGGCGCGACCTTTGACAGGCACGGCACGCGGCGCGACAGCGCGTCGATGTCATCCATGGTGAAATCGACGCCGCCTTCATAGGCCGCCGCCAGAATGTGCAGCACCGTATTGGTCGAGCCGCCCATGGCGATGTCGAGCGACATGGCGTTCTCAAACGCCTTCTTGTTGGCGACATTGCGCGGCAGCACACTGTCGTCGTTCTGCTCGTAATAGCGCCGCGCCAGATCGACGATGAGATGACCGGCCTCAATGAACAGCCGCTTGCGGTCGGCGTGGGTGGCCAGCGTCGAGCCATTGCCCGGCAGCGACAGACCAAGCGCCTCGGTCAGGCAGTTCATCGAATTGGCGGTGAACATGCCGGAGCACGAGCCGCAGGTCGGGCAGGCCGAGCGCTCGATGACCTTGACGTCCTCATCCGAGATGTTCTCGTCGGCGGCGGCGACCATGGCGTCAACGAGGTCGAGCGCCACGGTCTTGCCGTGCATCACCACCTTGCCGGCTTCCATCGGGCCGCCGGAAACGAACACCGACGGGATGTTGAGCCGCATGGCGGCGTTGAGCATGCCGGGGGTGATCTTGTCGCAATTGGAGATACAGACCATCGCGTCAGCGCAATGGGCGTTGACCATATATTCGACGCTGTCGGCGATGATCTCGCGCGACGGCAGCGAATACAGCATGCCGTCGTGGCCCATGGCGATGCCGTCATCGACGGCGATGGTGTTGAATTCCTTGGCGATGCCGCCGGCGGCCTCGATCTCACGCGCCACCAGCTGGCCAAGGTCCTTCAGGTGGACGTGGCCAGGCACGAATTGGGTGAAGGAGTTGACGACGGCGATGATCGGTTTGCCAAAGTCGCCATCCTTCACGCCAGTGGCGCGCCAGAGGCCGCGGGCTCCCGCCATGTTGCGACCGTGAGTGGTGGTTCTTGAGCGATACGCGGGCATCGGGATGTCGTCTCTCTCGGTTTCCTGGCGCCGCGCCAGGGGTGTGGCGCCGGCGCGTGACCCTGCAATGTGGCCGACGCATCGCCCGGGGGCGGCGGCGCCAGCGTCCCGGCCACGGCCGGATCACTGGTAATTCTGGGCGTCGGCTGGCGCAATGGCGCTAACATAACGGCCAGGCCGCCACATCCGCACGTGTGTGCGCCTGTCTGTGACCTTTGAACAACTATAAGCATTGCGCGGCGGCGACGCCAGCTTGAGCGGCCATGCAAGGCGGGTCTTTGCGTCGTATTGGCCCGATTTATCGCCAGGCGACAGCTGCCGGTCCGGGCTGGGGCGCGGCGCCACGGCGTCTTTCATGCATCCAGCGCAGTGGACCATGCGCCATACGCCTGTCGCGGGCGTATTGGCAACCTGCGCGCTCTGCCTTGATCAGCGCCAGTGTTCGCCGCGAGTGTGCGCCGCCAGCGTTTGCCGCAATCGTTCGCCGTCAGTGTTTGCGGTCAGCCGCGTCGGCTCCGCGCAGGCCCATCGGCATTGGCGCTCCGGTCGTGGTGTCGACATAGGTCTGGCGCTCGGTTTCGGCGTTCAGCTCCGCCCCCACCAGGATAATAATGGCCGACAGCCACATCCACATGGTCAAGGCGATCACCGCGCCCAGCGCGCCATAGGTTTTGTCGTAATCCTCAAAATTGGCCACATACCAGGAGAAGGCCATTGAGGCGACGATCCACACCATGGCAGCGACCAGGGCGCCTGGGCTGACCCAGCGCCACTTGGCCTGGGAGCGGCTGGGGCCGAAGCGGTAGAGCAGGGTGAGCGCGGCGACCAGCACGATGACGATGGCCGGCCAGCGGCCGATCCAGATCAGCGGTTCGACAAAGCGCCCCAGATACAGCCGCTCCAGCGCCACCGGCGCGGCGACGATGACGGTGACGGCGAGCGCCGCGAACAGCAATACCCCAGCGGTGAAGCCCAGCGACAGCAGATTGAGGTGAATGAAGCCCCGCTTCTCATCCTCACCATAAGCGACATTGAGCGCATCAAAGATCGCCTTCATGCCGGCGTTGGCGCTCCAGATCGACAGGGCGAGGCTGATGGCCAGCGATAGTCCCAATTGTCCCGAGCCGGTGGCGCTGAGGCGCAAGACGTGATCACGCACCAGCTCATACGCCCCAGCGGGCAGGATCGTCGCCAGAAAGCCGAGGTGCTCCATGACCGTGTCAGGCTGCGCCACAAGGCCATACAGCGACACGAAAGCGGCGATGGCCGGAAAGATCGCCAGCAGGCCGTAGAAGGTTACGCCAGCCGCCACCGCCAGCACGCGATCGCGGCTGATCTCACCAAAGGTGCGCACAACGATCTCCCGCCAGCCGCGCGCCTCGATCCCGGTCGGCGCCGCAGCGTCCTTGCCCGCCGCTGAATTGGTCCCGGCCTCCTTGCGCTCCGCCTCCTCGCGCGCCGACAGTTGCTGCCCACCGCCCTGACCACCGCCCATGGCCAGGGCCGCCAGAGCGAAACCGAGCGTGAAGATGCCGACCATGCGCAGGGCGCCGCGTCCGCCTGATGCTGCTCTCGTCATCCGTCCCCCTTCCGCCGCCAAACGGCGAGTGTTCAAAGCAGCTCACCATGACACCCTGGCGCTGCGTCATGGGCAGGCGCCATGGCGCCAGCTTCGCCATGCGACGGGCCGTGAAGCGCCTGGTCTCGGCGCTTCATCACTGCTCCGACAAACGCGCGGCGGCGCAAATCGATCCCGTAGGCGACGCTTTTGACTTTGACGCCGCAGCAAAAATTGCATCTGGCGACCCCCGGTCGCGTCCTGGCAAAGCGGCGAGGTTGCGCTGTCAGCCATGGCCCCGCCTTCTGAACCTTTGCGGTCTCCCTGCGCCCGGCGGAGGGCAGACGGCGCCGGGCGCGCTGGCGCGCAGCGCAGACCACGACGAAGAGCGGGCTTTGCCGGCGTGTTGTCATCGGGCCATTATCGACAGGCGGGGCGGGGAGCTGGCCCGGATGCGTGTTTTGCCTGCCCCACAAAGCCCGGCGCAACCCGGCGCGCCTCGCCGGCCCGCGCGGCCCAGATTGGCGCAGGGCGGCGCAGCGGGACGGGTACGGCCAGCGTTGGCGAGCGCGCGGGATGCCAGGGTCATCACAAGGGGAAGGGGCCGCATGTGCAATCTGTACAGCCAGACGAAGGGGCCGCAGGCGATCCTCGACCTGTCGCGGGCCTTGCGCTCGACGGCGGGCAATTTGCCGCCTTCGGACTTCTATCCCGACTATCCTGCGCCGGTGGTGCGCCACGAGAACGGCGAGCGTGTGCTTACGCTGGCGCGCTGGGGCATGCCGACATCGCGCCGGGCGATCTATGAGGCGGCGACGCGCCGGGCCGACCGCCTGGCCCATCAGGGCAAGAAGGTGGACTTTGAGGCGCTGCTGGCGGTGGAACCTGACCCGGGCGTCACCAATGTGCGCAACACCGCCTCGCGCCACTGGCAGCCATGGTTGACTCCAGAGCACCGTTGCCTCGTCCCGTTCACCGCCTTCAGCGAGCCAGGTCGCGATGCGGCGGGCAAATATAGCCCCATCTGGTTCCGCCTCGCCGGCGACGACCCTGCGCCCCTGGCCTTTTTCGCCGGCGTCCATTTGCGCGGCTGGGAGGGCGTCCGCAAAATCCGCACGGGGCGGGAGCGGGCCGACCTGTTCGCCTTCCTTACCTGCGACCCCAACGCCGAAGTCGCCGCCGTCCACCCCAAGGCCATGCCGGTCATCCTCACCAGGGCCGACGAGATCGAGGCCTGGCTGCACGCCCCCTGGTCCGAAGCCCGCGCCCTGCAACGCAAATTGCCCGATGGATCGCTCGTGGCGGCGCAAGGCGCCCGAGCACAGCAAGGCGCCCGCGCGGGGCAAGGCGGCGGTCAGGGGACAGGCGTGTTGCCGCTGATCTGATGGCGCTTAAGTGGCGCCGCCAATCCTGGGCGGTTGAACGGCCAACGGTTGCTCCGCGCGCCGGACGAGCGTGGCGATCCCCTCATCAGATGATTGCTTTGAAGCCTGCGACGCGGCGTCTTTGGCGCCAGGCCCACGATACTCAATCTGGACAGCGAAAATTTCTGCCGCGGTAGATAATTTACCTACGGCCTTGAACGCGGCTGGCACGCCTGCCCTGGCTTTCGCCATCCTGTCTCATATCTGTCGGCGCTGCGTGTCTGTCGCAGGCGCATGTGGCCCGCCGTCGCCAGTTAACTGTGGGGTAATTGCTTATAAATTCTGGCATCTGATCAATATCTTATAACATTTCCGTGATGTGTCCATATAGAATGCGTGTAATTTTATGATGCATTCGCCATGTAGCTGTTTAATCTTGCGTTATTTGTCTCTGCATTGTCGCGCATTTTCATTACTTGTAAATTCGGCGGAGCAGGTTGCCTGATCCCGCCATGTCCTCGCGCCACGGCGTCCGGTCCGGCCTTGACCTGAGGTTAAGGAAGCACCCATGACGTTGAAGTCATCCCATCGGAATTGCAGCGCACGTGCGCAGTTGTTGTTGTCTGGCGCGAGCGGTCGGGCGCTGGCGCTTGGGCTCATGCAGGCTACGGTGGTGGCAGGCGCAATTCAGATGACGACGCCAGCGAGGCAGAGGACGCCAGTCGCTTTGCCTCGCTGGCGACATCGTGGACCGGCGCATCGTAGGAGGCCGCCGGCAGCGACATCAAGGTGACCGGCAACAGCTACAGCAACCTCAACATCGTCAATGATCGCGGCGTCGGCGTCTGGTCGGCGGGCGGCCACGCCGAGAACGGCCACAATGGCGGCTGGGGCGGCCATGTCAGCCTGACGCAAACCGGTGACCTCTCAGGGCAGCGTAGCTCTGGCGCGGCGCTTCCGGCCTGGGTGATCCACGATTCCAAGGGCAACGCCCGGAGCACGGCCGACAGCAACCAGCGCTTCACCAGCGTCGACGTGCTGCCGATGATCTTCGTGCTGTCCCAGGGCGGCGCCGGCGGCGACGACTCGAATAATCGTGGTCCAGGCGGTAGCGGCCAGACAGCGACCCTGAACCTGCAGGCCAATGTCGCGACGACCGGCGACAGATACGCCGGAGCCTGGGTGTCTTCCGTGGGGCTGCTCAGTGGCTGGGGCGGCTCCAACAGCAGTCGCGCCTCTTATCTGACCAGCCAGCGGCCCAGCGGCGGCGCAGCCAGCGCGACCCTGGCCCAGGGATTCGGCGTCAGCACCAACGGGGCCAACGCCGTCGGCCTCGTGGTGGAATCGGTCGGCGCCTCGGGCGGCGGCAACTGGAAGGGCGACAATGACAAATGGCCTTCCATGGGCGGCGACGGCGGCGCTGTCTCCGCCATCAATTCAGGCACAATCAACACTGCGGGCGCTGACAGCATTGGCCTCGTGGCGCAGAGCCTTGGCGGCGAGGGGTCACAGCAGCAATACGACGGCTCGTCTGCTCATAATGGCGGCGCGGGCGGCAATGCCGGATCTGTCACCGCCTCCAATTATGGCTCTATCGTCACCACTGGCGACAGCAGCTATGGTGTGGCGCTTTACTCCGTTGGCGGCCTCGGGGCGTCGGGCAGCGTCAAGTCCACCTTCGGCAGCGGCTCTTACGCGGGCGACAATGGGCGCGGCGGCGCCGTGAGCTTCACCAACGGCGCCAACGCCTCCATTCTCACCCTCGGCGACGAGGCCTATGGCGTGCTCGCCCAGTCGGTGGGCGGCGGCATTGTCGCGGGCTACTACAATCCATTGGCCGGCCAGACAGCAGCCAGCGGCGGCGACAGCGGCGCATGGGGCCATGGCGACGATGGTTCGGTGGGGGGCGGCGCCGGCACGGTGACGGTGACCAATAGTGGCTCCATCGAGACACGCGGTTCCGACGCGGCCGCGCTGGTGGCGCAGAGCCTTGGCGGCCTCGGCGGCAATGGCGGCGACACGGTGCATGGCGACATCTTCGTGGCTGTTGGCCTCGGCGGCAATGGCGGCGAGGGCGGCGCAGGCGGGACGGTCGATGTCAGCGCCAGCGGCGCCATCACCACGCGCGGCGATTCATCCGCGGCCATCGTCGCCCAGTCGATTGGCGGCGGCGGCGGCCATGGCGGCGTCGCCCAGTCCTATAGCGCCGGGGCTTTCATATCGGTGTCGATCGCCATCGGCGGCTCCGGGGGCGCGGGCGGCGACACTGGCCCCGTCTATGTCAATAACGCCGCGACCCTGCTGACGGAGGGGCATAATTCTGCGGGCATCTATGCCCAGTCGATTGGCGGCGGCGGCGGCCATGGCGGCTCGGCCTCGGCCGTCGCAGCAGCCTTCGGCGGCGGCGATGTGCCATCGGCTGCGGCGAGCGTCTCCATCGGCGGCGCCGGCGGCTCAGGCGCGTCGGGCAACACGGTGCAGGTGCAGAACGTCGCCCCAATCACCACTTACGGCGTCAGCTCGCATGGTATCCTTGGCCAGAGCATTGGCGGCGGCGCCTCGGGCTATGTGTTGTCTGCATCGCAATATGCTGTCGGCAGTTCGGTGTCAGTCGGCGCCTCCGGCGGCGGCGCAGGCCACGCAGGCGCCGTGAATCTCTCCCACAGTAGCGGCGCCATCTCCACCTATGGCGCAGGCGCTCACGGCGTTTACGGCCAGGCCATCGGCGGCGGCGGCGGCGGCGGCTCGGGCGGCAACGCCTCGGCGGCGGCGGACATCTTCAAGCTCAATGGCATTGGCATCGCCATGAACCTTGCCCTGGGCGGCAATGGCGGCGGCGGCGGCGGCGGCGGCGGCAGCGGCGGTAACGCCGATTCGTCCGCCGGCACTGGCCTTCTGTTTGGCGACACGGTCAGCACCCTGCTGGCCGATTCAAAGGTTGGCGGCATTATCGCCGTCCAGTCCACGGTCGGCGGCAAGGGCGGCGCCGGCGGCAAGGGCGCTGCGGTGGAGATCGACATGGCGGATGCGTCCAGCATCCAGACATGGAGCGCCCACTCGCACGGCGTCTTCGCCCAGTCGATCGGCGGCGGCGGCGGCACTGGCGGCAGCATGACCTCGGACAAGGGTGGCGATGCGGATGACGCCGCCACCTTCGTGTCGCAGGCGCGGCGCGCCCTTGGCGTCGACAAGTTCGAGGCCTGGGTCCAGTACAATGGCTACGACGACGACTACAAGACGCTGGCTGGCCTGAAGCGCCTCATCGATGACACCGACATTCTCAACGCGTTCGAGACGGAATTCCGCAAGGAGCTGCTGACCAGGCTCTACGGCCTCGCGGAGAACCACAACTGGGCCGCCAGTATGTTTCAGAAGGCCGGTCTGATCGACGAGGACGGCAATGTTGTCGAGTCTGAAGCCGAGGAAGAACAGCGCAGCATGTCGCTCACCGTCGGCGTGGGCGGCACGGGCGGCAAGGGCGGCGGGGGCGGCGACGTCACGGTCGTCACCAATGCCGCGCTGACCACCTTTGGCATTGGCTCCCACGGCGTGTTCGCCCAGTCAATCGGCGGTGGCGGCGGCGCCGGCGGTCTCGCCAGTTCGTCAAACAAGGACGGCAACACCATCAATCTGAACGTGATGGTGGGCGGCAATGGCGGCGCGGCCAATCCAAACGACCCGAGCGCCCTGGCGGGCGGCGCGGTGTTGATCGCCAACACTGGGGCGATCAACACCGGTGGCGGCGCGGCTTACGGCCTGTTTGGCCAGTCGGTTGGCGGCGGCGGCGGCGTTGGCGGCGGCGCCATCAGCCCCGAAACCCGGCACATTGCGGCCAATTTCAAGGTGGGCGGTTCGGGCGGCACGGGCGGCGTCGGCGGTTCGGTAAACATCCAGAATAGTGGGGCTATCACTGTCCTGGGCCCGGAATCACACGCCATTCTCGCCCAGAGCATCGGTGGCGGCGGCGGCGCCGTCACCATGAACATGGGCTCCACAGACGACCCGGACGAACGCGCCCAGCAGCTGATCGAGTTCAAGCTCGACCAGCTGGACAAGATCGGGACCGTGATGAGCGCCGCGGGCGCCAAGGCTTTCAAGTCGCCGAACTATGATGACCTGAAGGACAAGTCCAAGGACAAGCTACTTGAGATGGCCGAGTTCACCGTGCGCATTGGCGGCTCAGGCGGCAACGGCGGCGCGGGCGGCGCGGTCTCGGTGAACCATGCGGGCTCCATCGTCACGCGCGGCGAGGCGGGCATTGGCGTGCTGGCCCAGTCGATTGGCGGCGGCGGCGGCCTGTTCACCCAGACTGGCAAGGTCGATCTCAGCCATGGCTGGGACGTGAAATTCTCCGGCCACAATGGAACCGGCAATGACGGCGGGGCCGTGAGCGTCTACCTGCAAGGTTCCCAGCCCTCGATCGTCACCCATAGCTACGGCGCGCACGGTGTTTTGGCGCAATCGATCGGCGGCGGCGGCGGCTATCTCGGGCGCACGCCTAACTCCACTGACATGATCAGCAATGACGCCTCAGCCGGCAATGGTGGGGCAGTGACCGTCACGAGCAACATCAGCACCACCAACATCACAACCTATGGCTGGGGCTCCAACGGCATTTACGCGCAGTCCATCGGCGGCGGCGGCGGCGGCGGCGCCTGGGGGAATGTCGACAACTTCTATAATGCTGATCCGACGCAGGCCAACGCTCAGGCGCGCACCAGCGCAACCGGCGTCGGCGGATCTGTCTATGTTTCCTTCATCGGGAACATCTCCGCCACGGGTCAGTACTCCAACGCCATCCTTGCCCAGAGCGGCAAGCAGATGACCAATGGCGCCATTGATCCGGCGTCCACGGGTGGGCTGATCACCATTGATCTGGTTGGCGGCTCTTTAGTTGGTGGGTCCGGCAATGGCGCCGGCCTGCGTATTGACGGCGGCAGCAAGGATACAAACAATCCCAACGTGGTGACCGTTGGCGGCATGGCCAGCATCAGCGCCCTGTCCAATGTCGCCATGCGGGCGTTTTCGGGTGGTGTGGAGCACGTGTCCGTCTATGGCCTCGTGACCGGTGACGTCATCCTTACCGACAAGCCGGCCAATACGTCCGAGCAGAACAGTTTTCGCGTGGATCAAAGCGGCCGTTATGTCTCACGCTCCGGCTCCGGCGTCATGAAGCTTGGCTCACAGAACGTCGGGAGCTGGTTCGACGTCTGGAACGGCGGCGTGCTTGATGTTGGCGGGGTCAACACCATCTCCACCCTGGCGGTCACCGGCGCCATGAACGTGTCCGGCGGCGTGCTGAAGATGGACGTCAACGTCGATCCGGCTACGGGCGCCCGCAGCAATGACGCCATCACTGTCAGCGATGCGCTTTACCTGTATTCGACCAACGCGCTGTAAGGCTCGCAGATCCACGTCAATGTGGTCAACGGCCTGCTGCCAGGCCAGTTCACGCTGTTCAACAAGACGCCGGTCGAGTCCAACCAGCTCATCGTCAGCAATGGCGGATCAGGCGGCCCCATCAGCTGGAGCACGCCGGATGGCGGCCGCAGCATCACCCCGTCCGCCCAGTTCCTCACAACGGCGGCCAGCGCCTTCACCGTTTCCACGACGGAAAACGGCATGCTGCAATCGCTGCAGAACGAATGGAACGCAGGCAACCCGACCCATGCCGCGCTGTTCGGCGCCCTGGCCAATGTGCAGACTGCGGCCGACTACCAGACAGCCGTCACCAGCCTGAACCCGGACGGCTTCCAGGCTTCGGCGGGCGCCCAGACCCAGAACGCCTCCAGCTCCATGGGCGCTTCCATGAGCTGCCCGGTGTTTTCTGGCGGCGGCGTGACCATCAGTGAAAGCCAGTGCGTGTGGGGGCGCGTCTCCGGCGCGCGGGCGCATATGGACGGGGTGCGTCCGGGCCACGGATCGCGCAACGACGATTTCACCTACCGCATCGGCGCCCAGTGGGAAGTGGCGCCGCAATGGTTCTTCGGCGTGACCGGCGCCTATATGTCCAGCGATATGGCCACGAAGAGCGGACACATCCGCGCCCAGGGCAAGGGCGGCGATGTCTCGGTGGCGCTGAAGCATCAGGTGGGCGACTGGCTGTTCGCGGCGTCGGCGCATGTGGGCTACGGGACCTACGACACCGACCACCGCATCAGCATCGGCGCCCGCCGCTGGGGCCTGAACGCCGATCAGGAGCTGTGGACCGCCGGCCTGCGTCTGCGCGCCGCCTACCAGTTCAATCTCAACGGCTTCTATATCCGTCCGTACGTTGATCTCGACGCCGTGCACACCTATGCGCCGGGCTTCGTCAGCGCCGGCAATTTCATGCACGCCTACAGCTTTGGCGCCATGAACAAATGGACCTTCACGGCCAGCCCCACCATCGAAATCGGCGCCCGGGTCAACCTCGGCGAGAACATGTGGCTGCGTCCCTACGCATCAGTAGGCGCCACGGTCCTCAACGATCCGGCCTTCACCAGCCACGTCCGCCTGGACGCCAACGGCGCCCATTTCGCCTCCACCCACCGGATGGACAAACGCCTGCTGGATCTTGGCGTCGGCGCGCAATTGTTCGCCAACGACATGCTGGAGCTGCGCGCCGAGTACAAGGCGCGGCTCGGCGAGAACTATACCCGCCACGAAGCGGTCGGCCGCATGGCCATCCGCTTTTGATCCCTCGCTATTGAGGTGGACCAGCCAGTCACCGGCGCTGCAGTCACGAAAGTTGCACTTGCCGCCGCGCTGACTGGCTGCCCTCTGGCGACCATCGCAACGAATGCGCCCTATCTGGCGTCAAACCCGGGAGGGCAGGGGCAGGGGCTGGGGCAGGCGCATGGCTAGCGCAGACGTCATCTGTCCCACCGCCACGATGGAGGCCCTCGTCGGCGGCGAGCCTCGACCGCAGCAAGGTTTGCAACGCCGTCGCCAAGTGTCTGCGCCGTCGGCGCCGGCAGTTGGTCAGAACAAGATCGGGCCAGGGACACAGGCCCCCAGACGCCATTTGCCGGGTTTCCGCCATCTCGACCACCTGATGGAGCCTACCTGCAACCTCTGTATTTCGTGGCGGCATGGTTGGTCGTCTGTATCTCCGGGCGCGATCAGCGAGCAGGTCATCCCATCGACTAGCCAGATGGCCAGAGCACTAACAAGCGCAAAGCGCCCGGTACGGGCAGCATGGATGGCCACCGCGATGTCACGGACAATCCCGTCGCCTGCTGAAAAAAAGCAGGCTGAAGAGCCATAAAGCGCCATAAAACGCCAAATCGGCGCATGTTCGCACACATCGCATACGGCGGAAATCGCCAGTCTGTCGTCCACGCGACAATCTCGCGCCCCGCCCCACTTTGCGCGCCGCGTCAAAAATTCTTAGTATCACGTGGTGGGCAAACCCGCCCATCAATTTCCCCGCAGTCGCAAAAAGTCCCCCTATGATCAGAGCGTCCAACGGCCGAGACGACAACGAACAATCAGCACCGATATCCGACCCCTCGCCCTGGCGTTTCTGCGTGGCCCCGATGATCGACTGGACCGACAGGGAGTGCCGATATTTCCACCGCCTGCTGAGCCGGCGGGCGCGGCTTTATACGGAGATGATCACCACCGGCGCCATCGTGCATGGTGATCGGCAGCGGCTGTTGGGCTACAGTCCGCAGGAGCATCCGGTGGCGGTGCAATTGGGCGGCAATGATCCGAAGGCGCTGGCCGCGTGCGCCCGGGTGTGCGCCGATCTGGGCTATGACGAGGTCAATCTGAATGTCGGCTGCCCGTCGGACAGGGTGCAGGACGGGGCGTTTGGCGCCTGTCTCATGCGGCAGCCGGAGCTGGTTGGCGACTGCGTTGCGGCGATGAAGGCGGCGGTCGCCGTGCCGGTCACGGTCAAATGCCGCATTGGCGTCGACGACCAGGACCCGGAGATCGCGCTGGAGGACATCACCCGCGCTGTGGCGGCGGCCGGCGCCGATGCGCTCATCGTGCATGCCCGCAAGGCCTGGCTGCAGGGCCTGTCGCCGCGCGAGAACCGCGATATCCCGCCGCTGGATTATGATCGCGTCTACCGGCTGAAACAGGCGTGGCCCGCGCTGCCCATCATTATCAATGGCGGCATCGCCGATCTCGACCAGTCTCGCGCCCATCTTGCGCAGCTCGATGGGGTGATGCTGGGCCGGGCGGCCTATCAGAACCCCGGCCTTTTATTGCAGGTCGATCCGCTATTGTTTGGCGAACCAGCCCGCTTCGACGATGGGCGCGCGGCGCTGCACGCCTTGCTGCCCTATATCGAGGAACGGCTGCAACAGAGCCTCCGCCTGTCGCAGATCACCCGCCATGTGCTCGGCCTGTTTCCCGGTGAGCGCGGGGCCCGCGCCTTTCGCCGTCACCTCGCCACCCACGCCACCCAGCCTGGCGCGGACGGTCAGGTGCTACGCGACGCCATCGCCCTGGTGCAGCCGGGGCTTGCGGCGGCCTGAGGCGAGCGTCTGGCCTGCATCGGGCATCGTCGCAACCGTCGCTGGCGCAACCATCAAATCCCGCTATCAGCCACAGCGCTTCACCCGGCGCGAGCCTGGGGGTATAGCTGCGCGCAAAGGCGCGTCGGCGCCGTTTGAATTTCCGGGTGTCTGGCAAGGCCAGGCCCGCAGAGCGATTGCGACAGGGACCCATGGCCGCCAGCTTCACCGGACTTCCGTTCGACGATATCCGCCACATGATCCGTGAACTGCCGGGTCCTGATGTCGACGCCGCCGCCCATGTGCGCGAGCGCGATGCGGAGCTGACCAAGCCCGCAGGCTCGCTTGGCCGGCTGGAGAGCCTGGTGGAGTGGCTCGCCGCGTGGCAGGGCCGGTCGAAGCCCATGGTCAACCGGCCAGTGGTCTGCGTCTTCGCCGGCAATCACGGCGTGGCGGCGCGCGGCGTCTCGGCCTATCCGCAGAGCGTCACCCGGCAGATGCTGGAGAATTTCGCCGCTGGCGGCGCCGCCATCAACCAGATTTGCGCCGCCTATGACCTCGGCTTCAAGGTGTTTGACCTCGCGCTCGACGTGCCGACTGGCGACATCACCTGTGAAGACGCCCTGGATGAGAAATCCTGCGTCGCCACCATGGCCTTTGGCATGGAGGCGATCGCTGGCGGCACGGATTTGCTCTGCCTCGGCGAGCTTGGCATCGCCAACACCACGGTGGCGGCGGCGATTTTCGCCGCATTGTATGGCGGCCCGGCGGCGCATTGGGTCGGCCGGGGCACAGGCCTTGATGACGCGGGCCTTGCCCGCAAGGTCGCGGCGGTGGAGGCGGCGCTGGCGTTTCACGCCGGCCATCTCGCCGACCCACTAGAGGTGCTGCGCCGCCTCGGCGGTCGCGAGATCGCCGCTTCGGCCGGCGCCATTCTCGCGGCGCGCGCCCAGCGTATCCCTGTAATCATCGACGGCTATGTCATCACCGCGGCGGCGGCGATCCTGCACGCCATTGAACCGACGCTGATCGACCATTGCGTCGCCGGTCATTGCTCGGCAGAAGGGGCGCACGCCGACGTGCTGGCCCGCCTCGGCAAAAAGCCGATCCTCGATCTCGGCATGCGGCTGGGCGAGGGCACCGGCGCGGCGCTGGCTGCTGGCGTCATCAAGGCGGCGGTGGCCTGCCACAACGACATGGCGACCTTCGCCATGGCCGGCGTCGCGGGCAAGGACAGCGCAGAACAGCCAGCAGGCTGAGCGCCCTCCGGGTCGAACGGGGCGCCGCACACCTTGGGCGTCGCCGTCGCTCTGGCCGATCCCTGGGCGCAACGCCATAGTGACGACAGATCGCCGTGCAATGCATGGTCGTGACGGCGCGCCGACGCGACGGGGCGTGGATGGGCGGAGTGGGCGGACGGCGTGGGCGCCACCTGCGCCACGCGCTGCGGCGCCGTGCCTTTTGATCAAACGGCATGGTTTGATCGACCAGAATTCGCTCCTTGCGTGGAGATGGGGAGCATGCGCCGATCGCGGTGTGACCGGTGCATGCTCAAGCGTCGCAGCAGCGTCCCTCATGCGCTGGGCAGGACAGAGGCGGGGGCCGATGGCGCGGATGCGACGGAGCGGCGGAAAGCGACGGCTGGCGCGATTCAGCACGGCGGACATGCTGCTGGCCGCCAGCCTGCTGCTGGCCAGCGGCGCCATCGTCGCCATGCTGCCTGAGCGCGATCCGGGCGAATTCATCGAGGGCGCGGGCAAGGCGGTCGATGGCGATTCCGTGCGCCTGGCCGGCCATGACATTCGTCTGTGGGGCATCGACGCGCCTGAGCGCGAGCAGACCTGCCAGCGCTCTGGCGAGACCTGGCGCTGTGGCGGCGCCGCCCAGGGGGCGCTGGCGTCGTGGTTGGCGCGCGGCCCGACGAAGTGCAAGGCGCGGGGCTTCGATGTCTACGGTCGCACCCTCGCCATTTGCCATGTCGGCGACATTGACGTGAATGCAGCCCTGGTGCGCGAAGGCATGGCGGTCAGCTATGGCGGCTATCGCGAGCAGGAGGCGGAAGCCCGGGCCGCCCGTCGCGGCGTCTGGGCTGGCGACTTCCAGTCGCCGCGCGAATGGCGGGCCAACCACCCGCGCGCGTAGCGCTGATCCTTGCGCCAAATCAGGGCAGCGCGCCACGCAGCGGCGCCCCAAGGCAGCCAGCCTAATCTACGTTTATGACATGCTATTTACGCATGGCTGCGAGCGGCCTCCGAAATTATGATGCGCTGTACGCATGCATGTGCGCTGGCGCACGTACAGCCGCCCGGCGCCGCGCTACAGATGAACCATCAAATCCAACGACCTCCGTAGATTTGACTAGCCCCCCTGAAGGCGTCGCGTTCCCCCCACGCGGCGCCTTTACTTTTGGGGGTGTTGTTGGTGGCGACCAACTCGACCTATACCAGGATGCGAAGATGCTGACGCATCCGCATCCTGGATTGCTCAGGCGCCGCACGGGCTTGACCAAAGTGCGATGAGTCGTGCTCACCGCACTTTGGTATTAACGAGTGGGCGCAGTGAGCCTGTCACCGCCGGCCAGCGCTGCAAGGCTCAGGCTGGGCCAGGCCCGACCCAACGAAACCCGATCGCCTGTGCCTGCCACGCCCAACGCATCCGACATCAGCCCCGCGCCACGTCGCAGCTGGTCTTCGCCCGGTCACAGCGCGGCGCCTGAAGGATCATGGGGAGTACAGGGCGGCGCGCGCGGATTGCGCCCGCGCCTCATATTGACCTGATGCAGCGCCGATGGTCCCCTCAGCACAAATGAGGAGACGTCGCCCATGAAGCTTTACGACACCCCCCGCACGCCCAATCCCCGCCGTGTGCACATCTTCATGGCCGAAAAGGGCATCGATATTCCGCGCGTCGTCGTCAATCTTGGGGCGATGGAGCACAAGGGCGCGGCTTATGGCCAGGTCACGCCGATGCAGCGCGTGCCGGCGCTGGAGCTGGATGATGGCACTGTGATCGCTGAGTCGGTCGCGATCTGCCGCTATCTGGAAGAATTGCACCCTGCGCCAGCGTTGTTCGGCCATGACGCCCGTTCACGCGCCTTGGTCGAGATGTGGAACCGCCACGTCGAATTCTATCTGGGCCAGCCGATTTTCTCCGCCTTCCGCCACATCAACCCGGCCATGGCGGCGATGGAACAGCCGCAGATCGCCGAATGGGGCGAGGCCAACAAGACCAAGGCGCTGGATTTCATGCGCGTGCTCGACAAGGAGCTGGCGGGCCGCGAATTCATCGCGGGCGACGCTTTTTCGGTGGCGGACATCACCGCCATCTGCGTGATTGATTTCGGCAAGGTGGCCAGGGTGGCTGTGCCGGACGAGCTGGCGCATCTCAACCGCTGGCGCGCCGCCGTCTCCGCCCGTCCGAGCGCGAGCGCCGCCTGATGCGTCTGACGGTTGTCGGATGCGGCGACGCCTTCGGCGCCGGCGGTCGGTTCAACAGTTGCTTCCTGCTGCAGGCCGGGGGCAGGGGGATGGCGCTGGACTTTGGCGCATCGACCCCGGTGGCGCTGAAGCAGCGTGGGCTTGGGGGCGGCGATATCGACGTGGTGGTCGTCAGCCATCTGCATGGCGACCATTTTGGCGGCCTGCCGTTTCTCCTGCTCGACAGCCAGTATGAGAGCCTGCGGCACCGGCCGCTACAGCTCATCGGGCCGCCAGGGTTCGAG
Source organism: Camelimonas sp. FR25 (assembly GCF_059740505.1). Lineage (NCBI taxonomy): Bacteria > Pseudomonadati > Pseudomonadota > Alphaproteobacteria > Hyphomicrobiales > Chelatococcaceae > Camelimonas > Camelimonas sp. FR25. The sequence continues at coordinate 82,005 of NZ_JCAWFG010000021.1, forward strand.
CAGCGCCTCGCGGCGCTGACCGAGATCATGTTTCCCGGCGTCTGGAACACCCGCTGGCGCTACGATCTGACCATCACCGAGATGACGCCGGGCAGCTCGCCACAGCAGGTCTCAGGCTTCGGCCTGCAGAGCCTGACGGTGATCCACCCCTCTGGCGCGCCCGCCACCGGGCTGCGGGCCAGCGCCGGGTCACGCCGCGTGGCCTATTCGGGCGACACCGAATGGACCGAGGCGCTGATCCCCCTGGCTGACGGCGCCGATCTGCTGATTCTGGAGTGCATGGGGCGCGGCAAGGGCCGCTTTGGCGTTGTGCCGTCGCATCTGGATCTGGAGACCATTGAGGCGAACCGCAAGCGGCTGAACGCGCGCCGCATCCTGCTCACTCATATGGGGCCTGGCATGTTGACGCCAGCGGCGCAGGACGACGCGAGGCGCCGGGGCTATGAGCTGGCCGAGGACGGCCTGGTGCTCGAACTCGGAGCCGCCGCGCCCGGTCGTTAGCGGGGCGCGAGTGAAGGACAGGCGCGCAGGCAGCACGTGGCGCCTCTGGGCGCCTGAGCTTTTCGGGTCGCGGCTGCCCCGGCGGCCTTGCGACCCGGATCGCATCTTGCTGGCGATCCTTGCCGACAGCATTGGCTAACAGCCCTTGCCGTCAGCCTGTTCCGCCAGCCCTTGCCGCTCGAACTTGCCATCAGCGTTTGGCGTCGGCCTTCGGCAGCCGCGCCAGCAGGCTCGAGGTGTCCCAGCGGCCGCCGCCCAGCGCCTGCACTTCGCCATAGAACTGATCGACCAGCCCCGTCACCGGCAGGCTGGCGCCATTGCGCCGCGCCTCGTTGAGGCAGATCGACAGGTCCTTGCGCATCCAGTCGACGGCGAAGCCGAAGTCAAACTGTCCGGCGTCCATGGTCTTGTGGCGGTTTTCCATCTGCCAGGATTGGGCCGCGCCCTTGGAGATCACGTCGATGACGGCGGTGACGTCGAGGCCGGCGTGCTGGGCGAAGCTGACGCCCTCGGCCAACGCCTGCACCAGCCCGGCGATGCAGATCTGGTTGACCATCTTGGTCAATTGACCGGCGCCAGCCGGGCCCATCAGCCGGCAGGCGCGGGCGAAGCTGGCGATCACAGGTTCGGCGCGGGCGTAATCGGCTGCCTCGCCGCCACACATCACGGTCAACACGCCGTTCTCGGCCCCGGCCTGGCCGCCCGACACCGGCGCATCGATGAAGCCAATGCCGCGCGCCGCGGCTTCCGCCGCCAGCTCGCGCGCCACATCGGCGGAGGCGGTGGTGTGGTCGACGAAAATCGCCCCAGGCGCCATGGCGTGGAAGGCGCCCTCAGGCCCGATGGTCACGGCGCGCAGATCATCGTCATTGCCGACGCAGGCGAACACCAGCTCGGCCCCGGCGGCGGCCTGCCTTGGCGTCGGCGCCGCCGCGCCGCCATGGCGGGCGACCCAGGCCGCGGCCTTGGCGGCCGTGCGGTTGTAGACGGTGAGCGTGTGCCCTCTGGCCGCCAGATGTCCGGCCATGGGAAAGCCCATGACGCCCAAGCCAATGAATGCTGCCTTCGCCATGTCCCGCTCCTTTGTCGCCGCCTACAGATCGACCCATGTGGCGTCGCAATCGCTGCACCCAGACCGCGCCGCGCCAGAGACCTGCGCCAATCTGCGCGGCCCGGCCTCCCATGGATGTTACCGGACGTCTTATAAACCGGGCGTATCGCGTCGGGTACCCGGCGCAACCAGACGGGCGACGTCGCCCACGAAAAGCTTTTTGCATTGTTGCGCAGCTTTCTGGCGCCGTTTTCCAGCGGCCCTGACCTGTGCGGCCGCCGCTATCCCGCCTTTTCGGCGCAAAGCCATGGTGCTTCTGCAGCCTGTCTGCTTGACGCTCGCGGACAAGGATCGCCCGGCCAGGCCGCTCCGCCTGACGCAGGCGCCGCCACCTTGACCGCCACATTGACCGCAACGTCGGGCCGCCGCATATCTTGCGCCATGATCACCAGGGAAGAAATCGTGGCGGCGCTGATGCGCGTGCCGGGTCCGGATGGCGTGACGCCTCTGCCCCAGACGGGATTGATGTCTGACGTCGCCATCACTGGCGACCGGGTCTATGTGGCGATCCGCACCGAGCCCGCCGAGGCGGCGGCCATGGAGCCGCTGTGCCGCAAGGTGGAGGCCGCCATCGCCGCGCTTCCCGGCGTCGGCGCCGCTCTGGCGTCGCTGACCGCCGAGGCGACGCCCGGGGCAGGGGGCAAGGCAGGCGGCGCTCCTGGCGGCATGGGCACTGGGCGAGCGCCGGCGGGGGCAGGCGGCTCGCGCGCCGCCGCCCAGCGCAAGCGCGAGGCGGTGCCAGGCGTGCGCCATATTGTGGCGGTGGCCAGCGGCAAGGGCGGGGTGGGCAAATCGACCACCGCCTGCAATCTGGCGCTGGCCCTGTCGGCGCTGGGGCTCAATGTCGGCCTGCTCGACGCCGACATTTATGGCCCATCCGCGCCGCGCCTGTTTGGCGTCACCGAGAAGCCCCAACTGCTGGAGAACCGCATGCTGGCCCCGCCGGTGCGCTGGGGCGTCAAGATCATGTCGATCGGTTTTCTGGTTGATCCTGAGGCGGCGATCATCTGGCGAGGCCCGATGGTGATGTCGGCGCTGCAGCAATTGCTGCGCGAAGTGGCGTGGGGCGATCTCGACGTGCTGGTGGTCGACATGCCGCCGGGCACCGGCGATGCGCAACTGACCATGGCGCAGAACGTGCCGCTGGCCGGCGCGGTCATCGTCTCGACGCCGCAGGACCTCGCGCTGATCGACGCCCGCCGCGGCGTGGCCATGTTTGACAAGGTCGACGTGCCGGTGCTCGGGGTGATTGAGAACATGTCGACCTTCATCTGCCCCGCCTGTGGAACCCGCTCGGACATCTTCGGCCATGGCGGCGCCCGCCACGAGGCGGAGCGGATCGGCGCGCCGTTCCTCGGCGAAATTCCCCTGCACATGACCATCCGCGAAACCTCGGATGCGGGCCGCCCGGTGATGGTGTCCGAGCCCGATGGGCCCCACGCCCAGGCCTATCTGGCCATCGCCGAAGCCGTGGCCCGCCGCCTCGCGTCAGGCGCCGCCGCCCGCAAGGCGCCGCGCATCGTCATCGACTGAGCAGGCGGTCGCGCCGCCCGGACGGCGCCGCGACACCTCAGGGTCAGAAGCGCGCGCCGGGGTGCGCCATCTGGCGCAGGCCGCGGCGTCGCGGCATGCCAGACCCCGATGCGCATGACCCATCGGGGCCTGCTCACGTCCGTGCGGCGCCTGGGCATGTCAGGATGCGGCGGCGTCAGCATCGTCGCATCGTGTTGTCAGGCGCCGGCCGTGACGCTCCGCCACCCCAAAGGCCCCGCCGTCGACCGCCGCCGCAAGGTTTGTTGGCGGGGTTGATCACTTGCGTCGCCGCGCGGCGTCACGCCGCAAGCGCTTGTGTGTCGCAGCTGACAATTGACGCATTTTTTCCTTGAATTGATCAAATGTGACGGATTTATTTCAAGAATAGTTCTGATCTACCGTGCGCACTTGTCGCAAGCAGTTGCGTATTGTCTGGCTTTACCGTGCGCTGTTGTGTGCCTAGCATCACCGTGGTCATCCGGGCGCAGGGCCATGCGGCGCGACGCCGGATGACATCGGGCCGGGAGCCTCTGGTCGCCGCGCCAGGGACACGGCTGACCATGGCGCCTGCGCGGCAGTGGCTGGCGCGCCATGGGGGCGCCATATCCTGTCCTGGGAAGCCTGCGCCGCGTCGGAGTGATCTGCGCGGCTATGGGGCCCTGGATGACGCGAGGGAGGCGAGCATGAGCTTGCGCCATAACGATACACAGCGCGCCAGACTGGCGCTGTATGGCCCATCAGGCCTTGTTGCATCGGTGGCGATGGCGCTGGCGCTCACCGTGGCCGGTGGTTTCGGCGTGGCTTATGGCGAGCGCCCGGCGACGCTGCGCTGGCGGGTGGCTGAGGCCGACGCGGGAGCGCAACGGCAAACGCCGGTGGTGTTTCAGTTCACCGCGCGCGTCGATCGCGGCGGGCAGCCTTATAGCCGTTGAGCCAATCCCCACGCCCCGTGAGGCCGGGCGACTGCCTTGCTCTCCGTCAAACGTATGATGTTGCAATTGCACGATTTTGATTGCGCGCTGCCTGAGGCGCTGGTTCTCTGACGCAAACGAATGGTCCATCGGACGGATCAGCGGGAGGAACCCAGATGAAGCGTCGCCAGTTTTTGCAGGCTGCCAGCACCGGTGTTGTGGGCGCGGCCGTCGCCTCACCGGCCATCGCCCAATCCGCGCCTGAGATTCGCTGGCGCTGCACCTCCAGCTTCCCCAAATCCCTCGACACCATCTATGGGGCGGGCGAGGACTTCGCCAAAGCCGTCGCCGCCATGACCGACGGCAAGTTCCAGATCCAGGTGTTCGCCTCCAATGAGATCGTGCCTGGCCTGCAGGCCCTTGATGCGGCGCAGAACGGCACGGTCGAGATGTGCCACACCGCTTCCTATTATTACGTCGGCAAGGACCCGTGCTTCGCCTTTGGCTCGGCTATCCCCTTCGGCCTCAACTCGCGCATGAACACGGCGTGGGTGCTGGCGGGCGGCGGCCTCGACATGCTCAATGAGTTCTACAAGAAGTACAACGTCACCATGCTGCCTGGCGGCAATACCGGCACGCAGATGGGCGGCTGGTTCCGCAAGGAGATCAATTCGGTTCAGGACCTCAACGGCCTGAAAATGCGCATCGCTGGCCTCGCCGGCCAGATTTTGCAGCGCCTCGGCGTCGTGCCGCAGCAGATCGCCGGCGGCGACATCTACCCGGCGCTGGAGAAGGGCACCATCGACGCCGCCGAATGGGTCGGCCCCTATGACGACGAGAAGCTCGGCTTCGCCCGCGTCGCCAAATATTATTATTACCCCGGCTGGTGGGAGGGCTGCGCCTCGCTGAACTTCTTCATCAACCAGGCCAAATTCGACGAGTTGCCCAAGGCCTACCAGGCGGCGGTGCGCACGGCGGCGCTGATGGCCAACCAGCAGATGCAGGCCAATTACGACGCCAAAAATCCCGGCGCCATCAAGCGCCTCGTCGCCAGCGGCGCCCAGCTCAAGCCCTTCCCCCAGGAGGTGCTGGAGGCCTGTTACAAGGTCTCGAACGAGCTGTATGACGAATTGTCGGGAAAGAACCCTGAGTTCAAGAAGCTGTATGAAGCGGTGCGCGCCTTCCGCAACGACGAGTATCTGTGGTGGCAGGTGGCCGAATACACCTATGACAATTTCATGATCCGCGCCCGCGCCCGCGGCTAATCCAGGAGGGGCGAGGGGGCATGGCGCCCACAAGGCCCCGGAAGGCCCGACGCCGCTGGGCACAGCTCCAGCCAGCATCAGGGAGAGCCAGCCATTGGCGCGTCAGGAGCGCGCCGGACGGCTGGCTTTTTGCTGGCGACTCGTCGGCTTCCGGGTTACCTGCCGGCCCATGTGTGGCGTGATGCTGCAGGCTTGGGTGAGGATTGACAGCGCATGGATGATATCTGGCCAGAGGAGCTGCGCCTCAACGCCGACAAGAACCAGCTGACGGTTCGGTTTAACGATGCCGGCGAGGGCGCCTTGCCTGCCGAGTTCCTGCGCGTGTTCAGCCCGTCAGCCGAAGTTCGGGGCCACGGCGGCGCCGATCGCCGGACCGTCGGCGGCAAGCGGCATGTGCGCATTCGCGCGCTGGAGCCGGTGGGCAATTACGCGGTGCGCATCGTCTTTGATGATGGCCACGACAGCGGCCTGTATGGCTGGCGCTTGCTGCGCCAGATGATCAGCGAGCAGGCCCAGATGTGGACCTCCTACGAGGCCGAACTCGCCGCAAAGGGGATGGGCAGGGGCTGAGGCTGCCCCGCGCTCAGCCAGCTTCCCCCACCGCCCCACCGCCGTCATGCCCGTGCTTGTCACGGGCATCCACGTCTTGCTACCAGGATGCGAAGATGCTGACGCATCCGCATCCTTAAATGCTCAGGCGCCGCACGGGCTTAGCCAGAACCCGATGAGTGAAGCTCATCGGGTTCTGGTATGACGGGCGCCCAGCAGGCGCCACGAGCGGCGACTAGCCAGCGGGGGGGCCCTGCCCGCAGCCTCTCGTGGCGATTGATCCAGGCGCTTGCCCTTGGCTAATCATGGGCGCCAAGTCGTGGGCCGAAGTCGTGAGCAGAAGTCGTAGATGCCAGTGACAAGCACGGGCATGACGGCATGCGTTGGCGCTCTGAAAGCTCAAAGCATCGAGACCCAGCGGCGGTAATCGTCAGCGCCCCAGAGGGCGATGCGTTCGGCCCGTGACCATGCCGTCGCCAAGCTGCATCTTTGGCCGCGGTAACGGCCATATCAGTATGTGATTGCGCAGACGCCGCAGCCTTCTGCACGCTCACGCGTCGCACAGGCTGGCAGAGAGCGCGAGGAAGGGGGTACGCCGCAGATCCCCCTCCTGAGTAGCAAAAAGGGGCCGCAAAGGGCCCCTGAATGTCGTCACAGCTGCACATGAGCGCTAACCAACGCAGCGCAAGACATCGCTCAGCGGTTGGTCAGCACCCAGGCTCGCGCCAGACCAATGTGTCTGGCGCACTGCAGTTTAGCGCAGCACCACCACCCGGGCGCCGACATTGACGCGGCCGTACAGGTCGATGACATCCTCATTCATCATGCGGATGCAGCCCGACGATACGGCCTGACCAATGGTCTCCGGCTCGTTGGAGCCATGGATTCGATACAGGGTGTTGCCGAGATAGAGCGCGCGAGCCCCCATCGGATTGTCGGGACCGCCTGGCATAAAGCGCGGCAAGTCGGGACGGCGCTTCAGCATGGAGGCGGGCGGCGTCCATGTCGGCCACTCGCGCTTCATGCTGACGCGCTGGGTGCCGGCCCACGAAAAGCCTTCACGCCCCACGCCCACGCCATAACGGATGGCCTTGCCGTCGGGCAGTACGTAATACAGCCGGCGCTCGGAGGTATTGACCACGATGGTGCCCGGCGCGTGCCTGGCGGTATAGGTCACCACCTCGCGTGGGATGACTGTGGCCTGCGCCTTGTAATTGGGGGCTGCATAAACGAGGGGCTGACGCGTCAGCGGATCGATCTCGGGATACGCCAGAGCGGCAGGCGCAACCGCCGCCATGCCTGCGAGAATGCCGACCGTACAGAAAGTCAAGCGACGCATTGATGCCTCGTCCGGGGAAATGCAGATGAACCGGTAGTTCCTGAAAAGAACGCAGACTTGTCGTTCCGGTTCCTTATCTGCGCCAAAATGCTCAAGACGGCCTTAACAAGCAATGCGTTCGGCACCTTATATTTGGTCGTTGTCCCAGATTGGCGATGGCCGTGTCAGCCTCGCAACACTGGCTGGCGCAAGCGTGATCGTCATGACGCTGGCGCAGGGCTGTGGCCCTGGTCGACATGACTGTATCCGGCAGCTTCAGGCGCGCGGCGGCGCGAGGGCTCAGCGCCCGGCGGGATGTGCTGCCCTGAAACCTGCGCAACGTGTTGGGGTGGGCGGGGCGGCTCGCAGCGTCATGCACAGCCCTGTCTACGTCAGCCTGTGGATTCTGCTTTGGCAGGCGCACGGCGCTTGACGGCGACCCAAGCGCTGCCTATGAGTGGCGCATTCCCGGCGACGGCAACGTCGCAACCGGTTAGGGCGGTTAGCTCAGCGGGAGAGCACACGCTTCACACGCGTGGGGTCACTGGTTCAATCCCAGTACCGCCCACCATTTCTCACTCCATATCGATGATGGCGCAAGGCTGGCTGCCTCTGGCAGTCCACCGCATCGCTGCCATTGCCGCGGTCTCGCCTGGGCGTCTGCAGCCCGGCCCACCGTCCTTGCCGGACAGCGCCATCAGATCGGCGGCAAATGCAGCCAGGCGGCGAAGGCGTTGAGGATGAGATTCACGGCGATCGCCGCCAGGATCATGCCCAGCACCCGCCGCAGCAAATTGGCGCCGCCCGCGCCAATCACCCGCAAAATGCGCTCGCCGGCGACAAAGGCCGCCAGCATGATCAGCAGCACCACCGCCAGCAGTCCCGCCACCTGCAACTGGTTGGCGATGCTGTGGCGGGCGTTGTCCATCAGCACCACCACGCTGAGCAGGGCGCCGGGACCGGCGATAATCGGCACGGTGAGGGGATAGATCGCCGTTTCCAGCGCCGAGGCGTTGTCGCCGGCGTCGGCTGAGGCAGGGCCTGCGGGTTTGTGCGGCGCGCCCATCACCATCTGGCCTGCGAAGGCCAGCACGATCAGCCCACCGGCGATCTGGAAGGACAACAGCGACACGTCCATCGCCTTCAGCAGGCGCAGGCCGATCAGCCCAAACAGCACGATCACCACATAGGACAGGCCAATGGCGATCATCGCCGCCCGGCGCTTCTGACTGGCGTTGAGGTGGCTGGTGGCCGCCAGATACATGCTGAGGTGGTCGACAGGCTCCAACACAGCCAGCAGCGTCAGAAATTGTGTGGTCCAGAGGCTTTGGTCGCTGATCATCAGCCGGCTTCCGGGGGGGGCGGCCCAGATCGCTGGCATGCGTGGCGCAGGGCGATCCGGGCAAGAGACGGGCATGAGACGGGCCGTGGGAGCGGCTGACGAGGCCCGCTCGCCGTCAACCGTAACCGATCAGCATTCACCTCTCGCCTGGGCGAGAAGCTGCCGCCGGCGCGATGACACTGGGCCGTGGCTGGCGGCAGCCTGGCGCAGCGACACCCCCCAGCATCAAACGGCAGGGGGGCGAAGTCTTGTTGGGGGCCATCAGGCGTTGCAGTCAGATGGCCCTGTGCAGGTCTTGTTACTTGACCAGCGGACAGCCGCCTTCCGACATCGGGCGGAAGGCCTGATCACCGGGCACTTCAGCCAGGATCTTGTAATAATCCCACGGGCCCTTCGACTCTTCCGGCTTCTTCACTTCCAGCAGCAGCATGGAGTGCTCCATGCGGCCATCGGCGCGCAGCTTGCCATTGTCGGTGAACATGTCCTTCACCGGCGTCTCGCGCATCTTGGCCATCACCTTGTCGGCGTCGGTCGAGCCGACAGCCTTGACGGCGTTCAGATAATGCGTCGCGGCGCTCCAGTTGGCGGCCTGGTTCATGGTCGGCATCTTGCCGGTGCGCTTGAAGAAGCGCTGACCGAACTCGCGCGTCTTGTCGTTCTTGTCCCAATACCAGGCTTCGGTGATCACCAGGCCCTGGGCCGTCTTCAGGCCGAGGCTGTGGATGTCGGAGATGAACATCACCATGCCAGCCAGCTTCTGGCCGCCCTGGACGATGCCGAACTCAGCCGCCTGCTTGATCGAATTGATGGTGTCGCCGCCGCCATTGGCGAGGCCGATGATCTTGGCCTTGGAATTCTGCGCCTGCAGCAGGAACGACGAGAAATCCTGATTGTTAAGCGGATGCTTGGCCCCGCCCAGCACCTTGCCGCCGGCTTTCTTGACGAAATCGCCGGTGTCGCGCTCGAGCGAGTGGCCGAACACATAGTCAGCGGTGATGAAGAACCAGCTGTCGCCGCCTTCCTTCACGATGGCCTGACCCACGGTCTTGCCATTGGCATAGGTGTCCCAGGTCCAGTGCGCCGTATAAGGCGAGCAGTGCTTGCCGGTGATGTCGGAGCTGCCAGCCTCGGTGACCATGACGATCTTCTTGCGATCATTGGCGATCTGCATGGTGGCCAGCGCCGTGGCGGAGGTCGGCAGATCCATGATCATGTCGACGCCGTCATTGTCATACCATTGGCGGGCGATAGCCGAGGCCTGGTCAGCCTTGTTGAGGCTGTCAGCGGCGACCATCTCGATCTTCTTGCCCAGCACCTCGCCGCCAAAATCCTCGATCGCCATCTTCACGGCTTCCACCGCGCCCGGGCCGCCAATGTCTGAATAGACCGACGACAGATCGCCCATCACGCCGATCTTCACCGGCTTCTGCGCCGTCTGCGCGAAAGCCGAAACGGCAGTGACAGCGGTGAGGGCGCTGGCGCCGAGCAGCGCGGCGGCGAAAGTCGTGGTGAGCCCACGGCGAAGCTTACGCATGTTTCCTCCAGAAGTATTGCTTCTTGATGATTTGGGTCGCCGATGATGTCCTGGCGCCCAGTTGCGGGCAATGCCGTGGGCTTTATTTCATACTTTATGATGAGGCAGGTGTTGTTACGTAGGTAAGCTGACGCAGGTTGAGAGTTGTGCCGCGCCGCCGCCGCTGGCGACAGGGCGGCCCCCTGGGGCCAACCCCGGCGCTTCGCCGCCGCCTGACGCGAGCGAAGCGCCCACGCCAGCCGACATCACTTCACCAGCGGGCAGCCGCCATCCTTGAGCGGGCGCGAGGACTGGTCGGCCGGCACTTCCGCCAGGATCTTGTACAGGTCCCACGGCCCCTTCGACTCGCCCGGCTGCTTGATCTCGAGCAGCAGCATGGAGTGGACCATGCGGCCGTCCTCGCGCAGCACGCCATTGTCGGTGAAGGGATCGCGGATCGGCGTGGCGCGCATTTTCGCCATCACGGTTTTGGCGTCCTTGGCGCCAGCCTCCTTGATCGCCTTGAGATAATGCGTGGTGGCGCTGTAATTGGCCGCCTGGTTCATGGTCGGCATCTTGCTGGTACGCTCCATGAAGCGCTTGGCGAAGGCGCGGGTTTTATCGTCCTTGTCCCAATAAAACGCCTCGGTGAACACAAGGCCCTTGCCGGTGTCGAGGCCGATGCTGCGCACGTCGGTGATGGTCATCACCATGGCCACCAGCTTTTGGCCGCGCTGGGTGAGGCCAAATTCATTGGCCTGCTTGATGGCGTTGCTGGTGTCGGCGCCGCCATTGGCCAGCGCGATCACCTTGGCGCCAGAGTTTTGCGCCTGCAGCAGCAGCGAGGAGAAGTCCTGGGTGTTGAGCGGGTGCCTTGCGCTGCCCAGCACCTTGCCGCCCTTTTCGGTGACGATCTTGGTGGTGTCGCGCTCCAGCGAATGGCCGAACACATAATCGGCGGTGATGAAGAACCAGCTGTCGCCGCCCTGTTTCATCACGGCGTTGGCCATGGTCATGGCGTTGCCATAGGTGTCCCAGGTCCATTGCGCGGTGAAGGGCGAGCAATGCTTGCCGGTGATGTCGGAGCTCGCAGCCTCAGTCACCATCACCACTTTCTCGCGGGCGTTGGCCAGCTCCATAACGGCGAGGGCGATGGCTGATGTGGGCAGGTCGATGATCATGTCGACCGCTTCATTGTCATACCATTTGCGGGCGATGGCCGAGGCGATGTCCGGCTTGTTCTGCCCGTCGGCGCTGACCACCTCGATCTTCTTGCCCAACGCCTCGCCGCCAAAATCCTCGACGGCCATCTTCACCGCCTCAATGGCGCCGGTCCCGCCCATATCCGAATACACCGACGACAGATCGGCCAGCACGCCAATCTTCACCGGGCCGCCTGGCGCCGCCTTTGCCTCAGCCCCTGCGGCGGGAGCGGCGGGCTTTGCGCCGCCTTGCGCCAACGCTAGCTGCCACGGCGCAGCGGCCAGCCCAAGCAGCATGGCTGCGGCCATCAACGGTCGTTTCATGAGCGTCTCCCGATTTATCATCTGTTATACATTCACTATGGCATGGCGCTGAAACGACGCCAAGTGAATGTAAAACCGGGAGTTTTCCGTCGCGCCCCCCAGGCGGAGCGGACCAGTCTTGATCGCCTGGCGGAGGGCGTCTATCACCGATTCCAACCTACACTTGAGGCCAGAAATCAGCCCCGCCAAGGCTCAAATCTCAATTCCCCCTCACGCCCCCCCTCCACCGTCATGGCCGGGCTTGACCCGGCCATCCACGACTTGGGCGCGTTGCCCCACGCGCCACCTCAACCGCCGTTCGCCACCCGCAGATAACTGACCGCCCGCAACCGCACCGCGCCCCCAGGGACAACTTCCGCCCGCCGCAGACCCGCCGCGCGACAGGGCGCCGTCCCTTCACGCTTTAATCGCGTGGATGAAATCTGCCGATGGCACGAAATACAGCGAACCCGTGACAGCCTTGCTCACGTCGAGCAGGCGATCGTAATTGCCGGGCGGATCGCCAACAAACATGTTCGACAGCATCCGCTCGATCCATTTCGGCGAGCGGGTGTAGCCAATGAAATATGTGCCATATTCATTCTTGCTCAGATCACCGAACGGCATATTGTCACGCAAAATGCGCACCGGTCGGCCATCTTCATCAATACTGTTCAACGCATTGTGGGCGTAGCTTGGCTTTTCATCAGCGCTAAGTTCGATATTGGACAGCTTCCTGCGTCCAATGATCTTCTCCTGAACATCGACGGGGATGGCGTTCCATTTCGTCATGTCGTGCAAATACTTTTGCACGATGACATAGCTGCCGCCGGCGAACGGCGGGTCCTCGTCGCCCACAAGCGTCGCATTGACGGCCGCCTGTCCGGCAGGATTCTCGGTTCCGTCGACGAACCCAAGCAGATCGCGGTTGTCGAAATATTTGAACCCGTGAACTTCATCGACGATCGTCGCCGCGCCCGCAAGGCGGGACGATACCTCGGCGGCAAGTTCGAAACACAGGTCCATGCTGGTGGCGCGGATGTGAAACAAAAGGTCGCCTGGCGTTGCGGGCGCATGATGCACGCCGTTGATCTCCTGAAACGGGTGCAGCTCGCGCGGCCTCGGCAGACCAAACAGCCGGTCCCAGGCATGGGATCCGACGCCCAGCACACAGGAGAGCTCGCAATCGCTGATGCGCGAGCCGATGCCGCGCACCAGCGATGGCAATGCGGCGCATAGGGCGCGCACACGGCCATCGACCTCGCGTGCTGGATCGAGGGCGACCACCAGGAAGATCGCCGCGCGTGTAAGCCTCGCGTCCACCGCCTGTGGCAGGGCGGCGGCATGCTGTGGGACTGAGACGGACAATATGGGCTCCTCACCAGTTCTCATTCTTGACCAGACACGGGTCGACGACCCCCGTAGCGCCCCGCAGAGCAGCTTTGGCCGCCCCATGCAGTCAAGGTCAAGTTTGCGACTTGCGTGAATGATCAGCCAGTGCGGTGGGGCTTAATGGAGTGGAGAAGCACGCAACCAGCGCCATGCCGCAAAGGGGTGGGGGGGTATTGTCGTCGACCCGCGCCGGCAACTAAACCGCAAGAGCACCCTCCGCCTCACCAACCTGCGCGCCGTCATCGACATCGAAGCCAACACAGAGCCTTATGCGCCGAGAGAACCGACTTCACCGAGGCGATGAACGTGTTTCGCGAGATGCGTCCGTGACGGTGTAGGGTGGTGGAGCGGAGGGCGCACGATGACTCGACGCCTTCCGATTTCTAATGTGCCCATACCGGAATTCGGGGAGGGCGGGACAAATTCGTTTTAGCGTGAGCCCGAGCGTCTCTTAGATTTTAGGCCGCGGATGCGTCCGTCTCTTCGCGACCTTGAGTATGACTGTCTTCGGGGGGGGCACACTCAATCCCGAGTAGTGAAGTCTGACTGCAATACGCACTAGGGTTTAGAACTAGGCGTATCGACAGATTTACGTGCTGTAGTCGGCGAAGTTCGACTTAGAGTACGAAAAACACGATATCTTGGGCGCTTCGCAATTTCACGTTGATAGATGACTTCCCGAGCAATGTGCCATCGGTTGTGCTCGTTTTACCCCTTCAACAGCTTGCACTCACTCTCACTCACCGGCCGGAACGCATCCTTGCCCTTGATCTCGCCCTTGATCTCAAAATAGTCCCACGGCCTGGTCGACTGCTCCGGGGCCTTCACCTGCATCAGCCAGATGTCGCGCACCAGTTTGCCGTCGGCGCGCAGCTCGCCATTCTTGATGAAGGGCGCCTTGATCGGGCCGGAGCGCAGTTGCGCCAGCACCTTGTCGGTCTCGACTGATTTCGCCGCTTCCGCCGCCCGCAGCCAGGCGAGGGCGCCGCTGTAGTTCATGGCCTGCGCCTCAGATGGCGGGCGGCCCATTTTTTCGGCGTAGCGTTTGGCGAAGGCGCGGCTTTCCTCGTCCGCATCCCAATAGAAGATCGAGGAAACCGTAGTGCCCTGGCCCGCCTTCAGCCCCACCGAATGCACGTCGGAGAGCAGCAGCGCCATGGCGGCGGGCTTCACCTTGTCGTCGAAAATGCCGAACTCCTGGCCCTGCTTCAGCACATTCTGCTGGTCGGCGATGGCGCTGGCCACGCCCACCACATTGGCCCCGGAGTTCTTGGCCTGCATCAGGAAGGAGGAGAAATCCAGCGTATTGATCGGGTGGCGCACATGGCCCACCACCTTGCCGCCCAGCGCCTCCACGGCCTTGCGCGTGTCATTCTCCAGCGCGTGGCCAAAGGCGTAATCCGCCGAGATAAAGAACCATTTGTCGCCGCCCGCCTTCACCACCGGGCCGGTAATGCCCTTGGCGAACTGGTAGGTGTCATAGCCCCACTGGATGGCGTTGGTGTTGCAGTGCTTGTTGGTCAGCTCGCCGCTGGCCGCGCCGGTCGCCACCGACAGCCGGTTCTTGTCCTTGGCGATGTTCTGCACCGCGATCGCCACGGCGGAATTGCCCAGGTCGATGATCATCCGCACATTGCGGGTGTCGAACCAGTCGCGGGCGATGGCGGCGCCAATGTCGGCCTTGTTCTGGTGGTCGGCGCCCAGCACCTCCACCTTCTCGCCCAGCAGCTTGCCGCCAAAATCCTCCACCGCCATGCGCGTGGCCTCAACCGAGCCAGGCCCCTGGGCGTCAGACAAAGGTCCGGAAATGTCGGTGAGAACGCCAATGCGAATGGTCTCAGCCTGGGCGACGGCGGCGCAGGCCATAACCGCCAGCGCAGCCACGCCGGCTTTCAGCAGATGCTTCATCCTGTTTCCTCCCGAGCATGCGGCCCGCTCTTGTGGCGAGGCCTGCACGCATCGACGCACAGGATCACCCGGCGCAGGGCCGGGCGTCAACCGCCAGCGGGCGGCGCTGGCGCTGGTTAAGCCATGAATCGGCCATGGAAAAAACGGAATGAACTTTAAATAATATCGCCGAGAAATCGGCAACTGTAAATAATGAAAGCAAGGGAGGGGTTATTTCTCAATAATGTTTTGGGATTGTGTCATGTGTTACTCCGCATCTTGCCGTGACGACGCGCGTGGCCCCGCAACTGCTGCCGTTGGTGCAGGGCGACGCATCGGGCGGCGGCAGGTGTTGAGGGCGGTCGGCATGGCGATGACTTCACTCGCGGGCGTAACGGCAGGGCGCAGGGCGCTGGCGACGCCGGAGCGCGCGACGCCGCCAGCGCTGGGCGATGTCGACATGTTAAACTTCATGCTCAATCTGGAATATCTGCAGGCGGAGTTTTACTTGCGCGCCGCGCACGGGCATGGGCTGGAGGCGGAGGACATCAGCGGGCGGGGCAGGCCTGGCGGCGTCGTCGGCGGCCGCAAGCTGGCCTGGGCGGACGCTGCGGTCCACAATTACGCGGTGGAGATCGCGGCGGAGGAGGTTGCCCACGTCCGCCTGCTCAGAGCCATGCTCGGCGGCGCACGCATCGCCCGGCCACTGATCGACATCAACGACGCGTTCACGCGCGCGGCGCGGCGATCCGGGATCATTGGCGATGACGACGTCTTCGACCCCTTCGACGGCGAAAGCCGCTTCCTGCTCGGCGCCTATTTGTTGGAGGATCTGGCGGTCACCGCCTACAAGGGCGTGGCGATGCAGTTCAAAAGCCTTCAGGCGGCGCATGCGGTCGCAGGCTTGTTGGCGACCGAGGCCTATCACGCAGGCGGCGTCCGGGTGATGCTTTACGCGCGCGGCGTCTATGGCCCAACCGCGCGCATCGCAGCCGCCCGCAATGAATTGGCCGGCGGCAGCGCCATGGACCAGGGCGTGGGCGATTTTCAGCAGGCGACGATCGTGCCCGCCGATGGCAATGGCGTGCTGCGCGGCCGCACGCCGGAGCAATTGCTCGCAATCGTCTACCTCAATTCCGGCAGACGCCCCGGCGGCTTCTTCCCACGTGGCCTGAACGGCGTGGTGCGTTGACCACGCCGCCAGGCTCATGCTGGCTCCCCCCGGGGCGGTGAGGCGGCGGCGCGGGCCTCATACCAGGATGCGAAGATGCTGACACATCCGCATCCTGAAATGCTCAGGCGCCGCAAGGGCTTAACCGGCGCCCGATGAGTCATACTCATCGGGCGCCAGTATCAGCGTCCCTTGAACACCGCCGGACGCTTTTCCATGAACGCCGACATGCCTTCCGCAGCGTCTTCTGATTTGAACAGCGGCAGCAGCTGCAGGAACACGTGGTGCACGTGCTCGTTGAACGGCTCAGACAGGCCCATGCGCATCATGCGCTTGGAGGCCTGCACGGCCAGCGGGGCGTTGCTGGCGATCTCGTCAGCCAGCTCGCGCGCCTTGATCATCAGCTGGTCGTCCTCCACCACATAAGAAGCGAGGCCCCAGGCGACCGATTCCTCGGCCGACAGGGTGCGGCCGGTGAAGATCAGCTCCGCCGCCTTTGACCAGCCGATCATGCGCGGCAGAAACCAGGTGCCGCCCGATTCCGGCACCACGCCGCGCCGGGTGAAGGCGGCGGCCAGCTTGGCGGATTTGGCCATGATGCGGATGTCGCAGCCCAGCGCCGTATCCATGCCATAGCCGGCGGCGCCGCCATTGATGGCGCAGATGATCGGCGTATCCATGGCGTGCATCACGGTGGGGGGCGTGTTGCGCAGATTGATGTTGGTGGGCGAGGAGGCGGAGCTCATCAGCGTGCGGCCGCTGTCGGCCTTGGCGCGCAGGTCGAGGCCGGCGCAGAAGGCGCGGCCCGTGCCGGTCAGAATGATGCAGCGCACATCCTGGTCATCATTGGCGCGCACCAGCAGCTGGGTCAGCTCGTCGAGCATCGGGCCCGAGATGGTGTTCATGCGCTCGGGCGCATTCAGGGTGATGGTGGCGACGTGATTGTCGACCGCATACAGCACTTCGCTGGCGGTGGCGGCGGCGTCCATGGCGTTCTCCCAGGTTTGGCGACGGGCCGTTGGCCGGCCCCGCGCTGTTCCCCGCAGAAAAACCACGCCGCGCGACGCTTGTCGAGGCTGGCCTTGAGCGCGCCATGACGCCCGCGCAGCCGTTGCGCCGCGCGCGGCCTCAGCCGGCGATCACCGTGCGCGGCCGCTCCAGCAGGGCATGGGCGTGGTCAAACAGCCCGTCATAATGGTCGAGCACCACATCAGCCCCCAGCTCAGCCACCGGAATGTCGGTGTAACCAAAGGTCATGCCGACGCAGGGGATGGCGCCGGCTCGGGCGGCGTGGATATCGGCGGCGCTGTCGCCCACCATCACGGCCCGCAATGGATCGCCGCCGGCCAGCAACACGGTCTCGGTGATGTGGCGCGGGTCTGGCTTGCGGAAGGCGAAGGTGTCGCCGCCGCCGATGGCGGCGAAGCGGGGCGTCAGCTCCAGCGTGTCCAGCAGATTGCGCGCCAGCCCCTCCAGCTTGTTGGTGCAGACGGCCAGCCGCCAGCCGGCGGCGCTAAAGCGGTCGAGCGCTTCCAGCGCCCCGGAGAATACACGGGAATGGTCGGCGATATGCCCTTCGTAATAAGCGATGAAGCGGTCGAACAGCACATCCATATGGGCGGGCTCGGCGACAATGCCGGAGGCGGCGAGCCCGCGCTCCAGCAAGGCGCGGGCGCCGGCGCCGGTCATGGCCCGCACCTGGTCGAGGCTCACAGCTGCGAGGTGTTCGGTGGCCAGCACGGCGTTCAGCGCGCCAAGCAGATCCGGGGCCGTATCGACCAGCGTGCCGTCCAGATCGAGAACCAGAGTTGGCTGCAGGCTCATGATGTCTCCTTTGGCAGACGCGCCCTTGCTGCGGCGGCCAGCCATGATCTGGCCGGACGCGGTCTGTTACAGTGCGCCGGGCGAGGCGCTGCCTGTCGATTCGACGCTAGCTACAGGGATAACGGGTTCATGTCCGAGAACAAACGCACCGTGTCCGGCCATTGCGCGGCCGCAACCTCTCCGCAGGCCCGCGAGCGTGGCGCAGGCGCCAATCCGCGCCGTTTGGCGCCCCGTCTTGCGCTGCTGCTGGCCGCTGCGGCGGGGGGCGTGGCGGCAGCCGTTGCCGCGCCAGGGAGCGCCCACGCCAATAATTACGATTTCGCCCCGGCGCCGCAGGTGGACCTCAACCGCATCTACCGTGTCGAGCGGGTCACGGGCGAGATGGGCGCGTGCCAGTATGGGCTGAAAGAGGGTTCTGTTGGCGTCACCCTGTGCTATGGACCCGGCGAAGGCGGCGGCGCCCAGACGCCGGGCGATTATCGGCTCGTGACCTCGCGGCATGAGCGGGAAGGCGGCGTGTTCCGCATCAATGATCGCACGGGCGAGATGAGCATCTGCTACGTCTTCAGCGAAAAAGTGGTCTGCACGCCGCAGGCCAAGTGAGGGCGCGGCGCAGAGGGGCCGCCCCTGAGGACCATGGGGCGCCTGGCGCCCGGGACAGGACGTGATGAGCTCTGAAGATCTGAAGCGGCAGGCCGCCGCCCGCGCCCTTGAGGCGGTCACCGATGGCATGCGTCTGGGCCTTGGCACCGGCTCGACCGCGAAGCATTTCGTGGAATTGCTCGGCGACCGGGTGCGCGCCGGCCTCAAGGTGATCTGCGTCGCGACGTCGGAGGCCACCCAGGCCCAGGCCGAAGGCGAGGGCATTGAGATGTCGACGCTGGATGCGACGCCAGAGCTCGATCTGGTAGTTGATGGCGCCGATGAGCTGGATCCGCAGCTGCGCCTGGTCAAGGGCGGCGGCGGCGCCTTGCTGCGCGAGAAGATCGTCGCCTCGGCCAGCGCCCGCATGATCGTCATTGCCGATGACACCAAGCAGGTGGCGACGCTGGGCAAATTCCCGCTGCCAGTCGAAGTCAATCCGTTCGGCCTCGAGGTCACCCGCCGGCAGATCGCCGCAGCGGCGGCCCGCACCGGCTGCAGCGGCGAGCTGGTGTTGCGCCAGCGCGACGGCAAGACCTTTGTCACCGATGGCGGCCATTACATCATCGACTGCCATTTTGGCGTGCTGCCTGATCCGGATGGGCTGGCTGCGGCGCTGGTGGCGATCCCCGGCGTGGTCGAGCACGGCCTGTTCATCGGTCTCGCCACAGGCGTCGTGCTGGCGTCGGCGTCGGGCCTGATCGAGCTCGGCGAGATCTGAGCCGCCGAGCCCAGGGACCAGACGAGCGATGAGCGCGCCACACACTGCCACAACCACGCCCGACTGGCGCTGGCGGGCCATGACCAGCGCTGATCTGGCGCGGGTTGAAGAGCTCGCGGCGCTGATCCACCCGGATTATCCGGAAGAGGCGGCGGTGTTCGCCGAGCGGCTCGGGCTGTTCGGCGAGGGGTGCCTGGTGCTCGAGCAGAGCGGCGTGGTGCAGGGCTATCTGCTGTCGCACCCGTGGACCGGGGCGACGCCGCCGTCGCTCAACACGCTGCTTGGCGCGCTGCCCGCTCTGCCGAGCCTGTATTATTTGCACGATCTGGCCCTGGCCCCGGCCATGCGCGGTTCGGGCGCGGCTCTGGCTGCGGTTGAGGCCGCCCTTGCCGTGGCCAGCCGCCACGGCTTTGGCCAATTGGCGCTGGTGGCGGTCAATGGGGCCGACCGTTTCTGGCGCCGCTGCGGCTTCACCCCCGTCGATGACGCTGCGTTGCAGGCGGCGGCGCGCCGTTATGACCCGGATGCGCTGTATATGGCGCGCGATGTGGTGGTGAGCCGGGCAAAATGATCGTATGCAAGGAAGCGCGCGGGTTGGGGGGATTCTGCGCGGCCATCGCAAGCTGGCCTGATATATGCCGCCCGCGCACGCCATAAGCGGCGCACGCGCATGTCATGAGGGGCGCCCGCCTTGGGGCCGAAACGACAATCGTTCTGGTGAGCTGGAGAGAGAGATGAACCGATTTGCCCGTCTTGCCGCCATCGGCCTGTTTGCGCTCGCCACGCCGCTGGCTGCCGGCGCAGCTTTCGCCCAGGGCGCCGACGCCAATAGCGCACAGATCGCGGTGGCCCGCGAGGTGGTCAAGGCTTCGGGCCTGGCGCGGTCGTTTGAATCGGTGCCGCCGACCCTGTTCGCCCAGGTGCGCGAGCAATTGCTGACCCGGCCGGAGATCAAGGCGGACGTTGAGGAGATCATCGTCAAGATCACGCCGGAGATCACCGCCAGGGCCGACGACATGGTGACCGAGGCGGCTAAGATTTTCGCCAGCCAGATTTCTGAGGCCGACCTCAAGGAAATCGCCGCCTTCTTCAAGTCGCCGGCGGGCGTCAAATATGTCCAGGCCCAGCCCCGCGTCATGCAGGACATGGTCGAGCGCATGCAGGAGTGGAGCCAGGCCCTGTCGGGCGTGGTGGTCGAGCGTATCCGCAACGAGCTGCGGACCCGCGGCAAGAGCTTCTGAGCCCGGCACAATGAGCATTTCCGCGCCGGCCGTTGGGCCGGCGCAGTTGTATCTGGCGCATTGCGCCGCAAGGGGAGCCTGACCATTGGCCTCGGCGCCGTCTGACACCGCCTCCGCTGACACTGCCTCCGTGCAAGCCCAGTCCTCCACTGCCCTAGCAGGCCGTCGGCTGGACGCCGCCGCCTGGGCGGTGCTTGCAGCCATGCCGTTAGCGCTGAGTTTCGCCGTGCGCTCGTCGGCGGCGCTGATCGTGGCGGCGGGCGCGCTGGCGTTGGCCGGCGCCCTGGCGGCAGGCCGCGGCGGGGCGATTGCGCATGCGGCGGCGCGCCACGCCGTGTCGATGCCGGGCGTGCTGGCCCCGCTGTTTGCAGTGCTGGCGGCGGCGTCGCTGCTGTGGCATCCGTTCCCGACCCAGGGTCTGTTCGCCTTTGGCGAGGCCTTTGCGCCGCTCGCCGGGGCGCTGGCGCTAGGCCTCTGCCTCGGCCTGCCGGACACCCAGGCTGAGCGCCAGCGGCTGTTTTTCGTCGCCGCCAGCCTGTTTGGCCTCGCCTGCATCGAGGTCAGCCTCGAATTATGGACCAATATGGCGTGGCGTGAGGCGCTGGGAGCGCGTACCGCGTTGTTCGTGCTCAACAAGCCGGTGATCTGCCTCGTGGTGTTGTACTGGCCGCTGCTGGCGCTGTCCGAGGGCATGCCGCGCCGCAATTTGGTGATGGGCGTCCTCGCGGTGCTGATGGCGGCGGCCACCTTCAAATCCGTGTCGGGCGCATCGATGCTGGCGCTGGTCTGCGGACTGCTGACCTATGTGCTGGCCCGGTTCGCCCCGCGCCTGATGTGGGGCGTGATGATGCTCGGCCTCGGCGTAGCGCTGGCGCTGGCCCCGGTGAAAGGTGAGCTGGCGCACCGCGCCATTCCCGATTCGGCGCTAGACCGTATCCAGTCGCTGCATGCGCGCGATCGCGTCGAGATCTGGCAGAGCTTCGGCGAGGTGGTGGGCTTCCATCCGCTGGCTGGCGTCGGCTTCGGCTCCAGCCCGCGGATGGGCGACGCTCCGGTGGCGGCGCGCGTGCCGCCCGAGCACCGGACGCTGCTGTCGGTGGGCCATGCCCATGACATGTTCCTGCAGATCTGGTCGGAGCTGGGCGCGCTCGGCGCGCTGCTGGCGGCGCTCGGACTGTTCTGGCTCGGCCGGGCGACGCGGCTTTTGCCGGCGCAGCGCATGGCCCCGGCGCTGGCCTGCCTCGCGTCCATATTGGTGATCGCCGAGGTTGGCCACGGCGCCTGGCAGGGCTGGTGGGTGGCGATTGTTGGCGCCGCTGGCGTCTGGTTCGCGAAGATTTATGGCGAGGCGCCGGCGCAGCATCGCGCGCGCCGCGCGCTGGAAGGGCACGCATCATGAGCGCATATGACGTTGACCTGTTTGTCATTGGCGGCGGCTCGGGCGGCGTGCGCGCCGCGCGCGTGGCCGCTGGCCATGGCGCACGGGTGATGCTGGCCGAGGAATTCCGCATGGGCGGCACCTGCGTCATCCGTGGGTGCGTGCCGAAGAAGCTGCTGGTCTACGCCTCCCGCTTCGCCCATGAGTTTGAGGACGCCGCTGGCTTCGGCTGGACGCTGCCCGCCGCCCCCCAGTTCGACTGGGCGACGCTGATCGCGCGCAAGAATGACGAGATCACGCGGCTCGAGGGGCTGTATCGCAACAATCTGGCCAATTCCGGCGTTGAGATCGTCGCCGCCCGCGCGGTGATCGAGGGGCCCAACGCCGTGCGCCTGCTGCCGGAAGGGCGCGTGGTCACCGCAGCGCGCATCCTGGTGGCCGTTGGGGCCTGGCCGGTGACGCTGCCAGATGTCCCCGGCATTGAGCACGCCATCAGCTCCAATGAAGCGCTCGACCTTGCCGCGCAGCCCAAACGGGTGATGGTGGTCGGCGCCGGCTATATCGCCGTCGAATTCGCCGGCATTTTCGCCGGCATGGGCAGCGCCGTCACTTTGGTGCATCGCGGCGCGCAATTGTTGCGCGGTTTCGATCAGGATCTGCAGGAGGGCCTCGCCACGGCGCTCGCCAGGGAACTGGACCTGCGCCTCAACACCGAGCTGTCCCGTATTGATCGCAGCGACGCCGGGCTCGACGTCACCCTGAGCGACGGCGCTGTGGTGCAGGTGGATCAGGTGCTGCTGGCCATCGGTCGCGCCCCCAAGACCCGCAATCTCGGCCTCGAGAAAGCCGGCGTGGCGGTTGATTCCAGCGGCGCCATTCGCGTCAACGCTCAGTCGCAGACCAGCACGCCGTCGATTTTCGCCGTCGGCGACGTCACCAACCGGGCCAATCTGACGCCGGTGGCCATTCGCGAGGGACATGCCTTCGCCGACACCTTCTATGGCGACAAGCCCTGGCAGGTTGACCACAGCCTGATCCCGACGGCGGTGTTCTCGACGCCCGAACTGGGCACAGTCGGCCTGAGCGAGGCGGAGGCGCGGGCGCGGCACGGCGAGGTGCTGCTGTTCCGGGCCAGCTTCCGGCCAATGAAGGCGACGCTGTCAGGCCGCGACGAGCGGATGATGATGAAAATCATCGTCGACCGCGCGACAGACCGGGTGCTGGGCGTGCATATCCTTGGCGAGGGCGCTGGCGAGATGATCCAGACGGTGGGCATCGCCGTGGCCATGGGCGCCACCAAGGCGGATTTTGACCGCACCATCGCCGTCCACCCAACGGCGGCGGAGGAGCTGGTCACCATGCGCACGCCGGTCAATCCGTGACGCCGCTGGCCTGGCGCCTGCCATGGGCGACTGGGCGCGCGGCGACCCGCGTCCGCGCCGTCACTTGTATCAGAACCCGATGAGCTTCACTCATCGGGTTCTGGCCAAGCCCGTGCGGCGCCTGAGCATTTCAGGATGCGGATGCGTCCGCATCTTCGCATCCTGGTATGACGCGGCGTTTGCGGCGTCCTGGGCGGCGCAATCGCCGGGTGGCCCTGCGTCTGGCGCAGGGGAAAGCTGCGCCTGCGTCACGCTTTAACCAAACCTCTTCTCTCCTGGCGGCTTCGGCGTTATAAGCGCCGCTTCCAGGCTTCTCGCCCGGGGGCAGGGCAGCGGCTGCAAGCCACAAATCATCCGCTGCGGGAGTGACGAATATGAGTGAGCGGTGGACGCCCGCCTCATGGCGCCAGAAGCCAGTGCAGCAGATGCCAGCCTATCCCGACGTGGCCGCTCTCGGCGCCGTTGAGGAGCAGCTGACTGCGTTTCCGCCGCTGGTTTTTGCTGGCGAGGCGCGGCAGCTGAAGCGCGCGCTCGGCAAGGTTGCTGCTGGCGAGGCATTTCTGCTTCAGGGCGGCGATTGCGCCGAAGCTTTTGCCGAACATAGCGCTGATAATATCCGCGACTTCTTCCGCGTCTTCCTGCAGATGGCCGTGGTGCTCACCTTTGCCGGCGCCTCGCCGGTGGTGAAGGTCGGCCGCGTCGCCGGTCAGTTCGCCAAGCCGCGCTCGGCCAACACCGAGACCATCGACGGCGTCGAATTGCCGAGCTATCGCGGCGATATCGTCAATGACATCGGCTTCACCGAGGACGCCCGCTCGCCGGATCCGCGCCGGCAGCTGATGGCCTACCGCCAGTCGGCGGCGACGCTGAACCTGATCCGCGCCTTCGCCAATGGCGGCTACGCCAATCTGGACAATGTCCAGCGCTGGATGCTGGGTTTCGTCAAGGACAGCCCGCAGTCGGGCCGCTACCAGGAGCTGGCTGGCCGCATCACCGAGGCGCTCGACTTCATGCGCGCCATCGGCATCGACCCGGAGACGCATCCAGAGATGCGGTCGACCGAGTTCTACACCAGCCATGAGGCGCTACTGCTCGGCTATGAGCAGGCGCTGACCCGCGTCGATTCCACCACCGGCGACTGGTACGCCACCTCCGGCCACATGCTGTGGATCGGCGACCGCACCCGCCAGCTCGACCATGCTCACGTGGAATATTTCCGCGGCGTGCAGAACCCGATCGGCGTCAAATGCGGCCCGTCGCTGGGCGCTGAGGAGCTGCTGCGCCTCATCGACGTGCTCAACCCGCAGAACGAGGCGGGTCGCCTGACGCTGATCTGCCGCTTCGGCGCCGAGAAGGCTGGCGACCACCTGCCGGCGCTGGTGCGCGCGGTGGAGCGTGAGGGCCGCAAGGTGGTGTGGTCGTGCGACCCGATGCACGGCAACACGGTCAAGGCTGGCGCCTACAAGACCCGTCCGTTCGACCTGATCATGTCGGAAGTGAAGACCTTCTTCGACGTGCACGCGGCGGAAGGCTCTTACGCCGGCGGCATCCATCTGGAGATGACCGGCAAGGACGTCACCGAATGCACCGGCGGCGCCCGGGCGATTTCGGAAGCGGGCCTGTCGGATCGCTACCACACCCATTGCGACCCGCGCCTCAACGCCGAACAGGCGCTGGAGCTGGCCTTCCTGGTGGCCGAACGCCTCAAGAAGGAGCGCGAAGGCAAACTCACCGAGCAGCGCGCCGCCGCCGCCGAGTGAGCCTCATAGCGCTCTGCGCCAGACAATGAATCGAAAAACCCCGGAGCGATCCGGGGTTTTTTTATTGGCTGACAAGGCGCTCCGTTCCGTGGGCGAGAGCTGCAGGCGCCCACCAAAGACGCAAGCGGCCAAACCAATCCCCACCCACCCCACCGCCGTCATGCCCGTGCTCGTCACGGGCATCCACGTCTTGCTACGCTTCAGTCTTGATGCCGGCAGGACCGCGGCAAACCGTTTACCAGCAAAAGCGTCTTCCCCACGCGCCACACGCCCCCCACGCGCACCTGCTGCCCACGCTGCAAACGCGTGGATGCCCGTGACGAGCACGGGCATGACGGCGAGGGAGTTCAAACAGACCCCACCCGAGCCGCCCGCCGGCGCCCGCTGCAGGCGCCCACCAAAGACGCAAGCAGCCAAACCAATCCAAAGCCACCCCACCGCCGTCATGCCCGTGCTCGTCACGGGCATCCACGTCTTGCTACGCTTCAGTCCTGATGCCGGCAGAACAAGCGGCAAACACCTCTCGTGGCAGCAGTGTCTTCCCCACGCGCCACACGCCCCCCACGCGCGCCTGCTGTCCACGCTGCAAACGCGTGGATGCCCGTGACGGGCACGGGCATGACGGCGCGGGGTAGCGGCGGACAGGCCCCATCCCTGCCGCGCGAGCCTCACGCCCCAATATTGTCCGAGTGCACCACCTCGGCGTAGCGGTCGGCGATTTCGGCGAGGGCGACGCGCTGGATGTCGGCGGCGCTGATGGCGCTGGAATCGGTGGGGTCGGGCAGGGCGCGGGTGGCGGTGGCGTCGGCGACGACGAAGCTGTTGCAGCCGTGATCGAGCGCCGAGCGGGCGGTGGCGCTGACGCACATATGGGTCATGAACCCGGCGATGATCAGCTGCGGCCGGCCATGGGCGTCGAGGATCGCCTTCAGCTCGGTGCCGGTGAAGGCGTTGGGCAGGCGCTTCTCGATCACCCGCTCGCCATCCAGCGGCTTCGCCTCATCCAGAAACGCCCCGCCAGGCCCCTGCGGATCGAACAGCCCGCCAGGGCGGCCCAGCTGCGCCACATGGATGATGGGTGCGCCAGCGGCGCGGGCCCGCTTGAGCAGCAGGGCGAGGCGGCTGATAGCCTGGTCAATCTGGCTGAGCGGCAGCCCGCCGGAGCGATATTCGTTCTGGGCGTCGATGGTCACGAGGGTCGCCTGCGACAGCCGCGCCTGTTGCGGCGGCGCGCCGGCGAGCGAGAGCAGGGTGCGGGGAGCCTCGGCGGCGTTGGCCATAATGGTTTCCTCGGGCTACGGCGCGGCTTGCGAGATCGCGCTCTGGTTGCAGGGCGCACTCCAGCATGGCGCCGGAGGCGTGGCAATGGCGCGCCCCCATCGCGTATCGCGCCACTGCCCGGAACAGGGCGTGTTGCGCTGCCCCCTGCGTCCCGGCATAACGACGCTTTCGCCCATGCGGCTGCGCCTTGCTGCGCGCAGCCCGCCATCCCGGAAAGCCGCAGCCGCGCCCCACGCTTGTGGGCTGGCTGGGCGCCGCGCGCCAGGACCTGTCATGATCGTCCGTTTCGCCCCTTCGCCCACTGGCTATCTGCACATTGGCAACGCCCGCACCGCGCTGCTCAACGCGCTAATGGCCCGGCGCGCTGGCGGCAAGCTCATCCTGCGCCTCGATGACACCGACGCCGCCCGCTCGCGCGAGGAATATGCCGAAGCGATCCGCGCCGATCTGGCCTGGCTCGGCGTCATCGCCGATCAGGAGTTTCGCCAGTCGCAGCGGATGGATGTGTATGAGGCTGCGGCCAATCGGCTGCGTCAGGCCGGGCGGCTCTATCCCTGCTATGAAACGGCGGACGAGCTGGAGCGGCGGCGCAAGCGCCAGCTCGCCCGTGGCCTGCCGCCGGTTTACGACCGCGCGGCGCTGAAGCTCACGGAGGCTGACCGCGCCGCGCTGGAGGCGGAAGGCCGCAAGCCGCACTGGCGCTTCCTGCTCAATCCGGCGCCGGTGAACTGGACCGATCTGGTGCGCGGCGAGGTGCGGGTCGAGAGCACCTCACTGTCCGATCCGGTGCTGATCCGTGAGGACGGCGCGTTTCTCTACACCCTGCCATCGGTGGTCGATGACGCCGATATGGGCGTAACCCATGTAGTGCGCGGCGAAGACCACGTCACCAATACCGCGGTGCAGATCCAGATTTTTGAGGCGTTGGGCGCCAGCGCCCCGCAGTTCGGCCACCACAATCTGCTGACCACCGCCAGCGGCGAGGGCCTGTCCAAGCGGCTCGGCCATCTGTCGCTCCGCGGCCTGCGCGCGGCGGGCATTGAGCCGATGGCGGTGGCGTCGCTAGCGGTGCTGGTCGGCACGTCAGAGGCGGTGCGCCCGGTCGGCGATCTCGACGCCCTTGCGGCCCTGGTCAATCTGTCAGGCATCTCGCGCGCCCCGGCGAAATTCGACGAGAGCGAACTGGCCAGCCTCAACGCCCGGCTGTTGCATGAGATGCCCTGGGAAGCCGCAGCGCCACGGCTGGCGGAGCTGGGCGTCGCCCTCAACGAGGCTGGCTGGCTCACGGTGCGCGGCAATCTCGCCACCCTCTCCGAGGCCGCCGACTGGGCCGCCATTATCGCCACCGGACCTGAAGGCGCCGTCGCCAGCGGCATGGACGACGGCTTCCGCGCCGCTGCCATCGCCAGCCTGCCGCAAGGCGACTGGAACAGCGACACCTGGAAGGCCTGGACCACAGCAATCCGCGAGACGACGGGCGCCAAGGGCAAGGCGCTGTTCATGCCATTGCGGCTGGCGCTGACCGGCCGCGAACACGGCCCCGAGCTGGCGGCGCTGCTGCCGCTGATCGGGCGCGACGAGACGCTGCGCCGGCTCACGACTGCCGGCTGAGGCCGGCCCCACCGACAGATACTGGCTACGCATTGCGGATCGGGCGGCACTGTGCCGGGACAGGAGCCGGGCGGCAGCCCAGCCCGTCCGGACTACGCGCTAACGCGTGACCTGCTGCCATGGGGTTGCCATGCGACACGCGGACATCGGCGCAAGCTGGCGTCAGCCCAAACAAAAGCCCGCCGATCGGCGGGCTCCCGTTGCGCCGATGGCGCCGCTGTCAGCGCGGCGCCGGGGCGACGAAGATATTGGGGGCGACGACGCGGACCTTGGCCTTTTCGCCTGACTGGCCGACGCTGTCGCGGATCTGGCCCTCGCGGGCGCCCACCGTCTGTTCTTCGATGATGGTTTGCGGGCCGATGCCTGACGATTCATTGGAGGCGGTCGGCACGCTGCTCGGATCGACCGGGCCTTCCTCATCGCTTTCCGACGCAGCGACGGGCTCAGGCTTTTTGGCGCGGGCGACCGGCGCAGCTGCGACAGCCTTGGGTCGCGACAGTTCCTCGGCCTTGTCTTCCGTCACAATCAGGTCGCCGCGACCGGATTTGACCATGTTCTCCGCCGGGGTCAGCGCCGTCGTCCAGCTCTCGTTTTCCTTGCGGCACGAGCAGGCGGGATCAAACGATTTCTTGTACTTCCCGGCGGTGGGCAGCTCCGTATAGGGCTTGCCCTCGCGATTGCCGGCCCGCTCAATCGCCCCGTCGCCCGACATGAAATACACCAGCGTCTGGGTGTTGGGGCACAGCGCCTGGCACATGTCCTCGGCGCCATCACGCCGGTTGGATGGCAGCGGGAAGAAGAAGCCGTCGCAGGCGCGCACACAGACCACGCGCGAACCGCCGAAGCGACCCGTGCCTTCGGTGGCCTGCTGGTGCGTGTTCATCTCATAGTTCTGGTCATATTGTTGCGGCGGCGGCGCGGCCTGACCGCCGCCGAACAGCCGCTCGAAGAAATTCGGCTCACGACCGCCTGGCGTGCAATAGCGCGCAATGGCGTTGAGCAGGGCCTGGCGGCGACCAGGGTCGCCCTGGGCGCGGGCCTGGGCCGCGCCAAAGGCGCCTTGCAACTGCCGGATCCGCGCGTCGATCTGGCCGCATTGCGGCGGCTTGTCGCCGAAAAACAGGAAGCCGCGATCGCAGCCGAGCTGGGAGCGATAGGCTTGCAGTCGCCCCAGCTCGCCGCGAATGGCGTTGGCCTGGGCGGCGGCGCCAGGGTCGCCGCGCGACAGGGATTGCAGTTCGGCGCGATATTGATTGCAGGCCGGGCTCTGCGCCTCGGCGGCGAAGCCGCTGGCCAGCAGGGCGAAGCCAACCATCGCCGCGCGGGCCAGCGGCCGCGCGCCAGCCCATACGCCGCCGCCCACCGAATCGGCGCCGCCGACCAATGACGCGCGATCACCGCCGCGCGTGTCGGCAGGGCAGGAAAACAGGGCGGGTAGGCGCCGAAACAGCATCGAATCATCCCGTAGAAAGGGCCGCGCCCGTTTCTGCCGACGAATTGCGGCGACAGCCCGTGCGCTGGGCCACTCTATGTCACCGTAAATGCCGCACATCGCAAGCGATCAACCGGTTTGCCGCCAGATGTCGCGTGGATCAACCGCCGTCGTGGCATCCAGGTCACGTCGCGGGTCACGTCCCAGGTTGCGTCGCGGGTCAAACCAACTTCCACGCCGCAGTTGGCCCGGCATGCGGCTGCCTTCGCCTTATCAAGAGGGCGCCGCGTCGCCGATCGGCGCTGGCGCCTGCCTCAGCCTGGGGCAATTGGGCAGGCAATTGGGCGGGCAAAGGGCGCGGGCAAGGGGGCAGGCAAAGCGCGCGGAGAGTAGGGCGCACAGGCGGGTGGGCGCGGTGCATCGCTCATCCGAACAGCGGTCGCCCCACCATTCACCACCGCCTCAGGCCACGCTTGCCTTGCCAGGCGACGATCGCCATGTGTGGAGCAGACCGCCAGACATGGCGGGGCAGATGTGAGGGCGAGGCACTATGAGTGACGCAGGCATGAGCAGTCAGGGCATCAGCGCGGCGCATCCGGCGGGCGGGCGTGGTCCGTCGATGTGGCGGCGCAGCGCCATGGCGTTGGGCCTTGCCGGCCTCGCGGCCGTCGCCAGCATCGCTGCGCCAGTCGCCGCCCTGGCTGATGGCCCCGACGTCATCCTGAAAAAATCCACCGTCTGGAAATTCATGACGCCAGACGACAAGCTTGTCGTCTATGGCATCGACGATCCGGTGGTGGAGGGCGTCGCCTGCCATTACACGCTGCCGGAGCGCGGCGGCGTCAAGGGCATGCTCGGCGTCGCCGAAGAGGTGTCCGACATCTCCATGTCGTGCAACCAGATCGGCCCGATCGCTTTCAAGGAGAAGTTCTCCCAGGGTGAGGTGGTGTTCTCGGAGCGGCGCTCGCTGATCTTCAAGAAGATGCAGATCGTCCGCGCCTGCGACGCCAAACGCAACACTTTGGTTTATCTTGTCTATTCTGACCGGGTGATCGAAGGCTCGCCGCAAAACGCCACCGCCGCCGTGCCCATCGCGCCCTGGGGCGGTCAGGGCGCTCCGGTGAAATGCGCTGACTGGGTGAAGTAAGCACAAGGTTGCAGCCGCAGGCGTTGCTTGCGGCGCGATCCAGCCAGAACTGGCGCTGGCGCACCAGCCACGACGCGCTGAGGCGCGCTGGCGTTGCGCCGCGCCAGCCTCGCTGGCCTGGCGACAAGCTGCCTTGCTGGTCGCGAACCCATCGTCCATCGGCTAATCTGGCTTCAGCTTGTGGTATGGCCATCCCTTTGCCCAGTCCTCGCCCAGCCACTCTCGTTGGCCAGCGCGCCTCGGCCCGCCTGGCGCCCTTGACGGCGCGCCCGCGCCGTCGCACAACGTCGCCATGACGATGGCCCGCATTATTTGTGCGATCTGCATTATAACCGGCTAGCGCACCGCGCGGCCCGGAGCCGTCCCCTTTTCAGAACCTGAAAATCGGATTGATCTCCTGGCCGGCGGCCATTGGAGAGGTATGTCCGTGTCCAGGGAACCGTCTGCACCGACTGAGCAGGATATGGGTCGCGCACGGTCCGGCGCGCCGGTTCTGCGGCTGCACAACACGCTGACGCGCACCAGGGACGCGTTTGCGCCGATCGATCCGGCCAATGTGCGCATGTATGCCTGTGGCCCCACGGTCTATGACGACGCCCATATCGGCAACGCCCGCCCGATCATCGTGTTCGACGTGCTGTTCCGGCTGCTGCGCCAGATCTATGGCGAGGCCGCGGTCACCTATGTCCGCAACATCACCGACGTCGACGACAAGATTAACGCCCGCGCCGCCGAGCGCGGCGTCAGCATTCGCGATCTGACCGAGGTCACCGCTCGCCGTTTCCACGAGGACATTCGCGCTCTTGGCGTGCTGATGGCTGACCAGGTCAATGTCGACGGCGCGCCGCCGCGCTTCATCGAACCGCGCGCCACCGAGCACATCGTCGAGATGCGCGACCTGATTGAGCGGCTGATCGCCCGTGACATCGCTTATGTGGCCGAAGACCACGTGCTGTTCTCGGTCAAGGCGATGGCCGACAAGCCAGGCGCGCCGCGTTATGGCGCGCTGGCCAATCGCACGCTCGATGAGATGCTGGCGGGCGCCCGGGTCGAGGTTGCGCCCTACAAGCGCGATCCGATGGATTTCGTGCTGTGGAAGCCGTCGAAGGCCGGCGAGCCAGGCTGGCCGTCGCCGGGCGGCATCGCGGTGGAAGGCCGCCCAGGCTGGCACATTGAGTGCTCGGCCATGTCGTGGAAACACCTGATCCAGGGCTTCGCCGGGCGGGTCAGCTGCGAGGCCGCCGACGCCAATATTTTCGATATCCACGCGGGCGGCATCGATCTGGTGTTCCCGCACCATGAAGACGAGATCGCCCAGTCCTGCTGCGCCCTCGATGCGCCGCGCATGGCCAATTACTGGCTGCACAACGGCTTCCTTCAGGTCGAAGGCCAGAAGATGTCGAAGTCGCTTGGAAATTTCGTCACCATCCGCGACCTGCTGACCTCCGGCAAGTTCGGCGGGCCATGGGCGGGGCCGGTGATGCGCTGGGCCATGCTCGAGACCCATTACCGCCAGCCGATCGACTGGACCGAGAAGCGCCTTGCCCGGGCCCAGAGCGAGCTGGAGACCATCGCCGGCGCCATCGGCGGCCTGCAGGGCCGCTTCTTCGGCGGCTGCGACATGACCTTACGCAACTGGATCCGCGATCTCGACAGCGCCCCGCCGGACGCATTTTTGGCCTTCCTGGCCGATGACCTCAACACCCCCGGCGCCATCGGCTGGGTGCGTGGCCAGATCAGCCGCATGACCAGCGACCTCGACGCCGCCGGTCAGGTGATCCGCGCGCTGTCGTTCCTCGGCCTGATCGACCGCAAGGCGCCGCTGGCGCTGGCGGCGCCGCTGGGCTGCGGCCAGTTCAGCCCCGAAACCGGCATGTTCGGCTTCAGCATGAGCCGCATCTGGCGCACGGCGCTGGTCAATGGCGACCGGCGGCTGCTTGAGTCGACCCGTGACGAGCTGGCGCGCAAGAAGATCGGCATCGAGACCGACGCCAATGGTCTGGTGCAATTCCGCTCCGAGGCTGACGATGATCCGGCGCTGGCGCGCGTCAACGCGCTGGTCGCCGCCCGCGCCGAGGCCCGGGCCCGCAAGGACTGGGCCGAGGCGGACCGTATCCGCGACGAACTCGCCGCCATGGGCGCGGTGGTCAAGGACGCCAAGGATGGCGGCGTCACCATCGAATGGGCCGCAGGGCAGTAAGGGCGGGCGACATGGGACAGGCATTTAAC
The DNA here is from genome assembly GCF_059740505.1 of Camelimonas sp. FR25. Taxonomy (NCBI): domain Bacteria; kingdom Pseudomonadati; phylum Pseudomonadota; class Alphaproteobacteria; order Hyphomicrobiales; family Chelatococcaceae; genus Camelimonas; species Camelimonas sp. FR25. The sequence goes on from NZ_JCAWFG010000021.1 coordinate 114,651, forward strand.
CCCGGGCTGCGCCCCTATCTTCCGGCTGATGCGCCGATCCTCGCGGAGATCTTCCGCGAGGCGATCTATGTGCTGGCGGAAGATGATTATGATGAGGCGCAGCGCGACGCATGGGCGGCCTCAGCTGATGATGAGGCGGCCTTCGCCGCCCGGCTCGCGGGCAATCTGACGCTGGTGGCGGTGGCTGGCGGCGCGCCGCTGGGCTTCGCCTCGCTGCGCGGCAAGGACCATGTCGACATGCTGTTTGTGCATCCTTCCGCCGCCAATCAGGGCGTCGGGGCCCTGTTGCTCGGGGCGCTGGAGAAGCTCGCCGGGGCGCGCGGGGCCGAGGCGCTGAGCGCCGATGTCAGCGATGTCGCCAGCCATCTGTTCCAGAAGCTCGGCTTCGAGCAGCAGCGGCGCGAGACCGTCGACCTCGACGGCGTCTGGCTCGGCCGCACCCATATGACCAAGAAACTGACCAGCGCCGGCAAACCGGCTGCGCCCGGGGGACGGCAATGACGCGCGAACGTCTGTATCTGTTTGACACCACGCTGCGCGACGGCGCCCAGACCACCGGGGTGGACTTTTCGGTCGACGACAAGCGCCAGATCGCCGCGATGCTCGACCGGCTCGGCGTGGATTATGTCGAGGGCGGCTATCCGGGCGCCAACCCGACCGACACCGAGTTCTTCCAGGAAAAGCGCACCAAAAACGCCATCTTCACCGCTTTTGGCATGACCAAGCGGGCGGGGCGCTCGGCGGCCAATGATCCGGGCGTGGCGGCGCTGCTCGACAGTAAGGCCGACGCCATCTGCTTCGTGGCCAAGAGCTGGGACTACCAGGTGCATGTGGCGCTGGAGATCTCGCTTGACGACAATCTCGAAGGCATCCGCGACAGCATCGCCACCGCCAGGGCCACTGGCCGCGAGGTGATGCTGGACTGCGAGCACTTCTTCGACGGCTACAAGGCCAATCCGGACTACGCGCTCGCCTGCGCCAAAGAGGCCTATGCCGCCGGCGCCCGCTGGGTGGTGCTGTGCGACACCAATGGCGGCACGCTGCCCGACGAGGTGGAGAAGATTGTCGGCGAGGTGGTGCAGCACATCCCCGGCGCCCATGTCGGCATCCACCCCCATGACGACACCGGCTGCGCCGTGGCCAACGCTTTGGCCGCCGTCCGCGCCGGCGCACGTCAGATTCAGGGCACGCTCAATGGGCTTGGCGAGCGCTGCGGCAACGCCAATCTGGTTTCGCTGATCCCGACGCTGATGCTGAAGGAGCCTTACGCTTCTACGCTGCAATTGGGCGTAACGCAGGAGGGGCTGACGACGCTGACCCACGCCTCGCGCGCCCTCGATGAGATCCTCAATCGCGCCCCCAACCGGCATGCGCCTTATGTCGGGGCCAGCGCCTTCGCCACCAAGGCGGGCATTCACGCCTCTGCGGTGCTCAAGGATCCGCGCACCTATGAGCACGTCGCGCCAGAGACGGTCGGCAACGCCCGCCGCCTGCTGGTGTCGCTGCAGGCTGGCAAGTCTAACATTCTCGCCGAGCTGGAGCGGGTCGGCATCAACCTCGACAAGGACGATCGCCGCATCGGCCGGCTGCTTGAGGTGGTGAAGGAAAAAGAGGCGTGCGGCTACGCCTATGAGGGCGCCGACGCTTCGTTCTATCTGCTGGCCCGCCGCGTTCTTGGCGAAGTCCCGGCCTTCTTCGACATCGAGCGTTTCAGCGTCAATGTCGAGCGCAGGTTCAACGCCGTCGGCGATCTGATCACCGTCACCCAGGCCGTGGTCAAGGTGCGGGTTGGCGATGAGGAGCTGATCTCGGCGGCCGAAGGCAATGGCCCGGTCAACGCCCTCGACGTGGCGCTGCGCAAGGACCTCGGCAAATACCAGCCGCTGATCCAGGGCCTCGGCCTGCGCGACTTCAAGGTGCGCGTCTTCCAGGGCGGCACCGATGCGGTGACCCGCGTCCTGATCGAGAGCGGCGACGAAACCGGCGACAGCTGGACCACCGTCGGCGTCAGCGCCAATATCATCGACGCCTCCTTCCAGGCGCTGGTGGATTCCATCATCTACAAGCTGATGAAGAGCGGCGCCCAGGTCTGAGGCGCCGCACGGGGGAGGGCGCCGCGAGGCCGCCGCTCCCCCGTCATCCCCGTGCCTGTCACGGGGATCCACGCGTTACGCGCGCTCGACATCAGCCACGCCAGACGTGGATGCCCGTGACAAGCACGGGGATGACGGCGAAATTGCCTGTCGCGACAGCGCTTGCAGCCCCGCATGTTGACGCGGGTCTCCTGCGCCTGACCGCGTAAAGTCTGACAGCCTCCCGCACGCTTCCTGCCCAAACGGCAATCCTCCCCCGTCATCCCCGTGCTTGTCACGGGGATCCACGCGTTACGCGCGCTCGACATCAGCCACGCCAGACGTGAATACCCGTGACGGGCACGGGCATGACGGCGCAATTGCCGGTCGCGACAGCGCTTGCCCCCCATTTAGGCCGGACCCTCTACGCTAAACGCGCGTTCAATGCCGATACGCGCAAGGAAGGCTGCGTCGTGGCTGGCCGCCAGCAGGGCGCCGTCAAACTGGCGCAGGGCGTCTTCGAGAATCTCACACGACTCAATGTCGAGGTGATTGGTCGGCTCATCGAGGATCAGTAGCCACGGCGGCTGCGGACCCGAGAAGGCGACCGCGAGGCCTGCCCGCAGCCGCTCGCCGCCGGAGAGCGTTCCCACCAGACGCTGGGCGTCGCGATTGCGGAAGGCGAAGCGCGCGCAGATGGCATGGGCCGCTTCATCGCGCAATCCAGGGTGACGCGCCCTGAGATTGGCGAGGATGCTGCGCTCCGGGTCCAGCAAGGCCATATGCTGGTCCAGAAACGCAATCGGCCCCTCGCGTCGCCAGATTTCGCCGGAACTGGGCGCGTCGAGGCCGGCGACGAGGCGGAGCAGGGTGGTTTTTCCGGCGCCATTGGGCCCCGTCACGGCGATCCGTTCCGGACCATGCGCCAGCAGGGACCACGGGCCAAAGCGCCGGTGGCCGCGCTGCGCCGTCACGTCCTGGATGCTCAGCGCCAGCGCCTTCGACGGCATGTGGGTTGGCGGCAGGGCGATGGTCAGCGGTGTGATGATCGCCACCTGGGCCCGGGCTTCAGCCAGCGCCTCCTGCGCCAGACCGATCTTCTGCTGGCGGAACGCGGTGTCTTTCGCGCGCGTCACCTCCGCCTGGCGCGCCATTGCGGTGAGGACGTGGCGTGGTTCGGAGGAGTTCGCCGCCCAGGCGCGGCCTGCGCTCGCCCGCTTGTCGAGGGCCTCGCGGCGCGCCTGGGCCTCGCGCTGGGCCGCCCTGCACGCCGTTTCCGCCTGTTCCACCTGTTTCGCGGCGCGCTCGCGCGCCATGTCGCGCGCTGCGGCGAAGGCGTCCCAGCCGCCGCCGAACCGGCGCACGGCGTCGTGAGCCAATTCGGCAATGCTGTCGACGCCTTGCAGTAACGTCCGGTCGTGGCTGGCGATGACCACGCCGCCGCGCCAGTCGGCGATCAGGGACATGACCGCTTCGCGGCCCGCGGCGTCGAGATTGTTGGTGGGCTCATCGAGCAGAATGAGATCGGGCGCCTCCACATAGAGGCGGGCGATGCTGACACGCGCCCGCTCCCCGCCCGACAGCTCGCCCATGCGGCGCTGCAGAGACAGGCCATGGAGGCGCACCCTGGCCAGCGCCCTGTCGATGCGCGCTTCAAGCTCCCAGTCGGCGAGGGCGAAATCAGCTGGCGCGCCATGGCCCGCAACAATGCGCGCCATGGCTTCGCAAGCCTCAGAAACGCCCAGTGCGTCGGCCACCGACCATTGCGGCGGCGCCTCCTGCGCCAGCAATCCAACCGAGCCATGGCGGCTGATCTCGCCCTGCCATGGCGGCAGATCCCCGGCCATGATGCGCAACAGGGTCGATTTGCCGGAGCCGTTGCGCCCAACCAGGCCGATGCGCTCGACGCCGACCAGCAGCGTCAGGTCATGAAACAGGACGCGCCCGTCAGGCGTGCGCGCGGCGACAGAGGAAAGAGAGAGAAATTGCGGCATGGGTGGACCTGTTCAATGAGACAACACGGAGCATCGGCGACGTGTTGTTGGTCATTGTCTGGTCCTCCTCTGGCGGCCCGCTGGTATGCGTAAACGGGCGGCCTGTGGCGCTGTCCTGCGCTGTGATCTCCACCTCGCGACTGGTCAACGTAGCTGCTGACATGGTCTGCGCAGGAGCGCCGGACGTGGGCTATTGTGCCAGAAGCGTCTGATGTGCGCAGTCCCTATATGGGGACTGCGGTAGCCAGGGCAGGCTTTTCATCGTGATCCCCACGCTGAAAGGCCGCCGTATTTTAACGCTTACTTCTTTTCGGTCGCCGCTTCAGGCGCCGGGTCGAGCTGGGTGCAATTGCCCTCGGAGATCGGGCGCATGATGTCCTCGGCCTTCACCACCTGCTTGATCTTCACCAGATCCCAGGGGGTCTTGACCTCGTCCGGCTTCTTCACCTCGACCAGCAGCATGTCGTTCATCAGGCGGCCATCCGGACGGATGGTGGCGCCGCGCGAGAACACGTCGTCCAGCGGCTTCGACTTCATGTCGCGCATGACGGTCTTGCCGTCGAGCGAGCCAGTGGCCTCGACCGATTTCAGATAGTGCTTGACGGCGCTGTAGACGGCGACGTGATTGTGGTCCGGCTTCTTGCCGCCCGACTTGGCCTCATAACGCTTGGCGAAAGCGCGGCTCTCGTCGTCCTTGTCCCAGTAATAACCGGACAAATACTGCACGCCCTGCAGCGCTTCAGCGCCGAGCGAATGCACCGAGGTGAGATAGAAGATCAGCACGCCGAGCTTCTGGTCGCCCTGGCCGACCTGGAACTCGCGGGCCTGCTTCAGGCTGTTGACGGTGTCGCCCGAGGCGTTGGCGAAGGCGACGATATTGGCGCCCGAGGCCTGGGCCTGCATCAGGAACGACGAATAATCCATGACGCCGACTGGATGCCGCACCGAGCCGAGCACCTTGCCGCCGGCAGCCTCTACCACCTTGGTGACGGCGGCCTGCATGGCGTGGCCGAAGGCGTAGTCGGCGGTCAGGAAGTACCAGGTCTTGCCGCCCTGGTCGACGACGGATTTGCCGAGGCCCTTGGCCAGCGAATAGGTGTCATACAGCCACATGGCCGAGGTGGGGGCGCAGGCCTTGCCGAACACGTCAGCGGTGGCCGAGCCGGTGTGAACCACGACCTTGCCGCGCTCGCGGGCGATGTCGTTGACGGCGAGCGAGATCGCCGAATTGCCGATGTCGAACAGCGCGTCGATGTTTTCGCGGTCATACATCTGGCGGGCGAGCGAGGCGCCGATGTCAGCCTTGTTCTGGTGGTCAGGCGCCAGCAGCTTCACCGGATGGCCGCCAACCTTGCCGCCAAAATCCTCGATCGCCAGTTCGGCGGCCCACACCGAGCCAATGCCGCCTGGGTCGGCGAACACCGACGATTTGTCATTGAGCACGGCGATGCCGACCGGGCGCTCGAGATCCTTGGCCGAGGAGGCGCTGACCTGCGCCGCAAGGGCAAGACCGAGCACGGCCGCCGAGGCGAGGCTGCGGCTGAGGCAGCGGGAGAGAGTACGACGCATGGATATTCCTCCGGAAGCTTTATGCTTTGTGCAGAGCGCATAGCTGCGGCCCTGTTGAACATCAATATATTGTCATATTCGACTTTAGGCGATGTGGATCAGCGCAGAAAAACCTTGCTGCGACACTGAAGCCGGCACGAACGGCCCCGCTGAAGCCCCGCTCAAGCCCGGCCGAAATCTGGTTCATCCCGCGCGCCGTCATGCCCGTGCTTGTGACGGGCATCCACGTCTTCCCAGTCCAGCATCACCAGGCGCGTCACGCCAGCACAAACGCCGCCAAATGATACAGCCGCCGCGCAGGGATGCGCAGCGGCTGCTCAGTCGTCTGACACTAACCAAACCCGACCGAGGCCCTCACAGCCTGGCGGTCCGGGCCCGATTGCCCCGTGCGGCTTACTGCGGGTCGAGCTGCTTGCAATTGCCCTCGGAAATCGGGCGCATGATGTCGTCGGCCTTCACCACCTGCTTGATGCTCAGCAGGTCCCACTCGCCATTCTTCACGTCTTCCGGCTTTTTGACTTCCACCAGCAGCATATCGTTCATCAGGCGGCCGTCCGGACGCACCTTGGCGCCATTGGCGAAGAAGTCGTTGACCGGGGTCTCCTTCATCTTGCGCATCACGGTCTTGCCGTCGGTGGACTTGGAGTCCTTCACCGCCTGCAAATAGTGACGCACCGACGAATAGACGGCGGCGTGGGTGTGATCAGGCTTCTTGCCGTTCACCGCCTCGAAGCGCTTGGCGAATGCGCGGCTGGCGTCGTCGCGATCCCAGTAATAGCCGGACAGATATTGCACGCCCTGGGTGGCCTTGGCGCCGAGCGCATGCACCGAGGTCAGATAGAAGATCAGCACGCCGAGCTTCTGCTTGCCTTCGCCCACCTGGAATTCGCGCGCCTGCTTCAGCGAGGTGACGGTGTCGCCTGAGGCGTTGGCGAAAGCGACGATGTCCGCGCCAGAGGCCTGGGCCTGCATCAGGAACGAGGAGAAATCCATGGTGCCGACGGGATGGCGCACGGCGCCCAGAACCTTGCCGCCACTTGCCTCGACGACCTTGGTCACCTCATTCTGCATGGCGTGGCCAAAAGCGTAGTCGGCGGTGATGAAGAACCAGGTCTTGCCGCCCTGTTCGACCACCGATTTGGCGAGGCCCTTGGCCAACGAATAGGTGTCATACAGCCACATGGCGCCGGTTGGCGAGCAGGCCTTGCCGAACACGTCCGCCGTGGCCGAGCCGGAGTGCACGACGATCTTGCCGCGCTCGCGGGCGATGTCCTGCACGGCGAGCGAGATGGCCGAATTGCCAATGTCGAAGATCGCCTCGACGCCCTCTTGGTCATACATCTGCCGGGCCAGGGAGGCGCCGACGTCGGTCTTGTTCTGGTGGTCAGGGCCGAGCACCTTGACCTTCATGCCATTGATCTCGCCGCCGAAATCGTCGATGGCCAGCTGCGCCGCCTTCACCGAGGCGACGCCGCCGGCGTCGGAGAACACCGAGCTCTTGTCGTTGAGCACGGCGATATTGAGTTCTTTCTTCTCCTGCGCCGCAGCGCCGGCGAGCGGAGCCGCTACGGCAAATCCAACGGCGAGGCAGCTGGCGAGGCAGCGCGTCAGCAGGGCGTTCATCTTTATCCTCCCGCAGACCTGGCCTGGGGCCAGGTTCCGACATGTCCTGGCAGAGGCCAGGGTCCGACATGTCCTGGCCAAGGGCCAGGGGCCGATATGACCTGGCATGCGCCAGGGTCCGGCATTTTCTGGTCGCGGACGCAGAGTGCGTCGCAGTCGTCCCAAGGCGCGCCCTGGCCTTGTTGGCCTTGTGGCGGCGCGTGCGCCGGCTGGGTTCTGACATGGCGGGACAGCGGCGCGCGGCGGTTGGCCGCAACGACTGACCAAGACCTTGCGCCACGCCAGTCCGCGCGACCAGGCAAGGCCTGGCGCGTTCGCCAACGCATCATGGTGACAACAGATCTACAACTATCGCGGCGGAAAAATCTGAGCAATCGCCGCTATATGCGCCTTTAGACTAGGCCGAGGGGTCCCGGCCGGCGCGCCGGCCAGCGCCGGTCAGAACGGCCCAGGGGCGGCGGGACGATCGGCGTCAGGCGGGGCGTCGCGGCGGGCGTCGCTGTCGCTGGCAGCCTGGGCCATGGCGGCGCGGAGCAAGGGCACGACGTGCTCGGGCTCATCGACCACGGTGAAGGTGACGTCGAGATTGGGACGGATGAACTGCAGGCGCCGCATGTGCTGCAGCAGGTCCAGCAGCGGCGTCCAGAAACCGAGGGTGTTGAGCAGCACGATCGGCCGGTCATGGGCGCCCAATTGCGCCCAGGTCATTTGCTCGACCAGTTCCTCCAGCGTGCCGATGCCGCCTGGCATGGCGATGAAGGCGCCGGCGCGCTCATACATCAGGCGCTTGCGGGTATGCATGTCGGGAACCACGATGGTCTCCTGCACCTCGGCGAGCACCCGCTCGCGGCGGACCAGGAATTCGGGAATGATGCCCGTGACATGGCCGCCATGGTCGAGCACGCTGTGGGCGACTTCGCCCATCAGCCCGACATTGCCGCCGCCATAGACCAGGCCAATGCCTGCGCCGGCAAGGGCCGCGCCGAGCCGCCGCGCGGCGTCGGCAAATTCAGGATGCGCGCCCGCGCTTGAGCCGCAGAAGACGCAGGCTGTGGCGGGAATGGCGACGGGGGCCGCGCCGTGCGTCTGCTGATTATCGCCAGTCATTGCCAGTCATCGATTGTAACGCCAAATAGTCTCTGCGAAACTTGCTACAGGATTGCAGACAGGGATGGGCGCAACTCGCCCCTTCCTGCGCCTGCGTCTGACAGTGCGGCGTCTGCCCCAGGGGGGCGCCGCGGCGGTCAGGCGTCATAGCGCAGGTTGCGGGTCACCGCCGGCCCATCGCGCAAGGATTGAGCGCCGCATGAGCGAACCGGAAATGCCGCCTGTCAACGTCAAGGCCATCGCCCGCATTGCGCTGGGTTTCGTCGCGGCAGCGGCTCTGGCCATCGTTGCCCTGACATTCGGACCATTCCGTGACCGCAGCGGCGACGATGCGACGCGGCTCGCCCAGACTGACGCCAGCGGCGCGGCGACGGCGGCGGCCAACGGCAAACCGAAGGACGGGCAAGGAACGGCGCCGCCTGGCGGCGACGCGACATCGACCGGCGCGGCGGCAGGTGCCGGCGCGGCGGCAGGTGGCGGCGCGCGCGGCGCTGCCGGGAGCACGGCGCAACAGGGGACGTCCGGGGCCGCCACAGACGCTGGTCAAAATCCCGTGCAGGCCGCCCCGCAGACGGCGGCGCCCGCTTTTGATGTGGCGCGGTTCGAGCCCAATGGCGAATCGGTGGTGGCGGGCCGCGCCACGCCGCACGCCATGGTGGAATTACTGGCCGATGATGGCTCTGGCGCGCCGCCGAAAGTGGTTCAGAAGGGCGCGGCTGACGCTGCGGGGCTGTTCGCCTTCACCGGCGGCCCCTTGCCAGCTGGCCGCCACGCGTTTTCGCTGCGGGCGACGGATGCCGGCGGCGTGGTCAGCCAGTCGCGCCAGGCGGTGACGGTTGAGCTCGCGCCGCCCCGGCCGCCGCTGGTGGCGCTGGTCGAACCCGATAGGCCAACCGTGTTGCTGTCGCGTCCCGACGGCCAGCCAGCCAGCGCAACGGCGACTGCACAGGCAGGGGCAGCGGGTTCTGGGGCAGCAGGTTCGGGGGCAGCGGGTTCTGGGGTAACGGGGGCAGGGGGCGCTGGCGTGCAATCGTCTGGCGCCGTTCCGGCGGCGGCCGCAGCGACAGGGCAGGCCGGTGGCGCTGGCAAGGACAGCAGCGGCGACGCGGGCACAGCCATGGCCGCCGCGGCCCGGGTGGTGCAGGTCGAGGCTGATGACGGCGGCAAGCTGTTCGTCGTCGGCAAGGCGCGGCCTGGCGCGACCTTGCGGCTGTATCTCAACGACTCCTTGCTGGCTTCGGGCGTCGCCAATCCGCAGGGCGTGGTCGAATTCGCCATGGAATCACTCCTGCCAGACGGCGCCTATCGGGTGCGGCTCGATGAGGTCGATCCGGCGACGGGCAAGGTGCTGTCCCGGGCCGAAGCGCCATGGGACCGGCGTCAGCACGCTCAGGCGGGGCAAGTCGCTCAAGGTGGGCAAACTGCCCAGGCTGGCGCGACGCAAGCTGGCGCTGGCGGCAAGCCTGGCCAATCAGGCGGCGCGGCCAGCGCCCCTGGCCAGCCCGGCGGGCGCGACGACCAGTCTGGCGTTGCGGCGGCGGATGTGGTGCGGGTGCCGCCGGTGCGCACCCATGTGGTGGCGCGCGGCGACAGCCTGTGGAGCATCAGCCGCCGCACCTATCGGCTCGGCTCGCGCTACACCACCATCTATGACGCCAACCAGGACCAGATCGCCGACCGCGACCTGATCTATCCCGGCCAGGTGTTTGTGCTGCCGGATCACAAGGCGACAACGCCGCAGCGCTGACCGCCCCACGTTAACAAGGCCTCATGCACGGCGGCGCCCCTCGAGCGGGCGTCTGCGCCGCGTCATGTCGCTGGCGCTGGCCGGTGTTTCCGTCTAGTGACAGGCCCTTGAGCGGCTCCCCCAAGCGTCATCGTCGCGGGAGCGGGCGCTGCGCGCCGTTCGCTACGGGCGCAGATCGGGACCTGGCGCAGATCAGGCGCGGGTCTTGCGCCTGCGGGTCTTGTTCCTGCGGGTCGATGCGGACCTGCGGTCGCTTCACATGGTGAGACGAAGGTATTTTCCCTGATGGCGCGCGGGTTTGGTCGACAGGCCGGATTGTATCCGGCCCCTGGCAAGACGGATGTGGAAGGGGGCCTGCTCGGCGCGGCCCGGCGGCTGGCGCCCTATGTCTGGCCGACCGCCGATCGTGGCGACCTGCGGTTGCGCATCTATATCGCCACGGCGCTGATCCTCGCCGCCAAGCTGGTCACGGTGGGCATGCCCTATGCCTTCAAATGGGCGACGGATTCGCTGGCTGGCGACCAGCCGCTGTCGGGCGGCTCGCTGCACTGGCTGTGGCAGGCGCCGCTGGCGCTCACGGCGCTCTATGGCCTGACCCGCATCGGCATCGCCGTGCTGACCCAGTCGCGCGACGCCATCTTCGCCACCGTCACCATGGCGGCGGTGCGGCGGCTGGCCACCGACACCTTCGAGCACATGAACCAGCTGTCGCTGCGCTTCCACCTCGACCGTCGCATGGGCGGGCTGACGCGGGTGCTGGAGCGGGGCCGGCTCGGCGTGCAGGAGCTGTCGCGGCTGTTCGTGCTGCAATTACTGCCGACCATCGTCGAATTCGCCCTGGTGCTGGCGGTGCTGACCTGGCAGTTCGACTGGCGTTACGCCGCCATCGTCGTGGTGATGGTCGCCGCTTACATCCTCTACACCTACCACGCCACCAACTGGCGCATCGCCATCCGCAAGCGCATCAATGACAGCGACAATGTGGTGCAGACCCGAGCCGTCGACGCGCTGCTCAATTTCGAGACGGTGAAATATTTCGGCGCCGAGGCGCGCGAGGCGCAGCGCTATGACGAATCCATGGCGCGCTACGAGGTCAATTCGGTCAAGAGCTATGTCTCGCTGGCGGTGCTCAACGCCGGCCAGGTGATCATCTTCACCCTCGGCCTGACGGCGGCGATGGCGCTGGCGGTCACCGATATCCGCGCCGGCCGCACCACGGTCGGCGGCTTCGTCATGATCAACGCCATGCTGATCCAGCTGTCGATACCGCTGAACTTCATGGGCATGATCTATCGCGAGGTGAAGCAGTCGCTGCTCGACATCGGCCAGATGTTCGACGTGCTCGACCAGGCCCCGGAAATCCAGGACGCCCCAGGCGCGCAGCCCCTGCAGGTGGCGGGCGGATCGGTGCGGTTTGACAATGTGCGCTTCGGTTATCACGCCGATCGCGAGATACTGCGCGGCGTCACCCTGGAGGTCCCGGCGGGCCGCACCCTCGCCATCGTCGGCCCGTCCGGCGCCGGCAAGTCGACGCTGTCGCGGCTGTTGTTCCGGTTCTACGAGCCAACCTCTGGCCGCATCCTGATCGACGGCCAGGACATCGCCAGCGTCACCCAGCACAGCCTGCGGGCGGCGATCGGCATGGTGCCGCAAGACACGGTGCTGTTTAACGACACCATCGGCTACAACATCCGCTACGGCCGCTGGGACGCCAGCGACGACGAGGTGCGCGCCGCGGCCCGCATGGCCCAGCTCGCCCCGGTGGTCGAGGCGATGCCTGAGGGATATCAGACCATTGTCGGCGAACGTGGACTCAAACTCTCAGGCGGCGAGAAACAGCGCGTCGCCATCGCCCGCACCATTCTGAAAGCCCCGCCGATCCTCGTGCTGGACGAAGCCACCTCGGCGCTCGACAGCTTCACCGAACGGCAAATCCAGGACGCGTTGGCCGAAGTCAGCCGTGGCCGCACCACTTTGGTGATCGCCCACCGGCTGTCGACCATTGTCAACGCCGACCAGATCGTGGTGCTGGACAAGGGTGAGGTGGCGGAGCGGGGCACACACACCGAATTGCTTGCTGCTGGCGGGGTTTACGCTGGTTTGTGGAATCGGCAACGCAAGGCCGAGGCGGCGCGGGAAACCCTGCGCGAGACAGGCGAAGACCTTCAGGTCGAAGCCGCCGGCTGAGCTGGGGGGGTGGGGGGCGAAACCGGCTGCGCCGGTGGCCCCTTGTGATTGGCCGCGACCCTCGCCACATGGCGGGAGCTGGCCAGCGCGGGCCGCGCCTGCCTGCGTGGGGCGACGCAATGTGGCCCGCGGTGGCGCTGCGCCACAGGCTCATTGCGGCATTCCCTGGCTGGCCGTGTTAGGATAGAGCTTGTCCTCCCCGCAGGCCGTGGTTTGCGGGGCTTCGTCTGCGCACTTCTTACGCGCGTACTCGCGCAACCTGACGGCAGGCGCCGTGGCGCGCCAGTCGCTGAACACCGCCCGCTGGGCAATGCATGGAGCAGGAATGTCGGTCTTCAACTCGGTCCGTGAAACGCTGGTTCCGATCCACAAGGAAGGTTACCCGTTCATCGCCATCGGAGTGGTCGTATCCCTGCTGCTCGGCTGGCTGTGGGAGCCGCTGGGCTGGATTGGCGCGCTGATCACCTTGTGGATCTGCTATTTCTTCCGTGATCCGGTGCGCGTCACGCCGCAGGACGCCGATCTGGTGATCTCGCCTGCCGATGGCCGCGTCAGCTCCATCGTCGAAGTGATCCCGCCGCCGGAGCTGGCGCTCGGCTCCGAGAAGATGCTGCGCATCTCGGTGTTCATGAATGTGTTCGACGTGCACGTGAACCGCGCTCCGGTCGCCGGAACGGTCAAGCGCATCGCTTACACCCCCGGCCTGTTCCTCAACGCCGATCTCGACAAGGCCAGCGAGGACAATGAGCGCAGCGCCATGGTGATCGAGACGCCGCGTGGCGATGTCGGCGTGGTGCAGATCGCCGGCCTGATCGCCCGTCGCATCGTCGGCTTCGTCAAGGAGGGCGACGCCCTTGTCACCGGCGAGCGCTATGGCCTGATCCGCTTCGGCTCGCGCGTCGACGTGTTCCTGCCGCTCGGCACAATCCCTGCCGTGGGGCTGAACCAGCGTGCTGTCGCCGGTGAAACCGTGCTGGCCGACCTGCGGGCTGGCGCGACCCGCCGCACGTTCATCAGCGCCTGAGTGGAGTAGCACGCCATGGCGGACCTGTTTCCTCCCTTCGCTCCGGACGGCGGCGAACCTCGCCGACGCGGCCTCAAATCCGTGCCGGTGCGGGTGCTGGTCCCCAATCTGATCACTTTGGTGGCGCTGTGCCTTGGTCTCAGCGCCATCCGCCTCGGCATCGAGGGCAAGCTTGACCTCGCCGTGCTCGGCATCCTCGCCGCCGCCATTCTTGATGGCGTCGACGGCCGGGTGGCGCGCCTGCTCAAGGGCACCTCGCGCTTTGGCGCCGAGCTCGATTCGCTGGCCGATTTCGTCAATTTCGGCGTGGCCCCGGCGTTGCTGATTTACACCTTCACCCTCGACGGCCTGCGCTCGGTCGGCTGGATCGTGGCGCTGATCTTCGCCGTGGCGGCGGCGCTTCGGCTGGCGCGCTTCAACGTCATGCTCGACGATCCGACCCGACCGGAATGGATGAAGAACTATTTCGTCGGCATGCCGGCGCCTGCGGGCGCCTTGTGCGCGCTGCTGCCGGTGTATCTGCACCTGATGGGCCTGCCGACGCGCGACTTCGCCGGGCTGATCTGCATCTTTATGCTGGCCATCGCCTTCATGATGGTGTCGAAGATCCCGACCTGGTCGGGCAAGAACCTTGGCCAGCGCATCCCGCGTGAGCGGGTGCTGCCGCTGTTCGTCGCCTGCGTGCTGATCGCCGGCCTGCTGGCCAGCTACACCTTCGAGGTGCTGACGGCGATCACCCTGGTCTATCTGGCGCTGATTCCTGTCGGCATCATCAGCTATCGCCGCAATCTGCAGCGCTTCGGCGCCGTGGCGCCCGACGCGCCAGCGGCCGATGCCGTTCCGCCGTCGCCGCGCCCCGCCGGCACGGACAGCGAGACCCCGACCGGAGCGTGAGGCGATCGTCGCCGCCGGCGACCACGCGGCGGCGTCGGCGCGCCTGAAGACATGGCCAAAGCAGGTCACAGGCCTCGTCCTGTGGCCGCCGCCTGGAGAGTTTGATGTCGGCAGAAACTGCCTCCCCCCCAACCTTGCGGCTGATCCTGGCGTCGGCGTCGCCCCGGCGTCTCGCTTTGCTGGAGCAGGTCGGGGCGCGCCCCACGGCGCTGTTGCCCGCCGATATCGATGAGACGCCGCGCAAGGCCGAGAAGCCGCGCGACTACGCCCGACGCATGGCGCGGGAGAAAGCCCGCGAGGCTGAGCGCCTGCTGCGCGAAACCGGCGGCGCCGATGACGCCTTCATCCTCGCCGCCGATACGGTGGTGTCGGTGGGGCGGCGCATCCTGCCCAAGACCGAACTGGTGGAGGAGGCGGATGATTGCCTGCGGCTGCTGTCAGGCCGCAGTCATCGCGTCCACACCGCCGTCGGCCTGATCTCGCCGCGCGGCGGCCTGCGCGAGCGCCTTGTCGAGACGCGGGTGCGTTTCAAGAATCTTGGCCGGGAGGATCTGGCGGCTTACCTTGCGTCCGGCGAGTGGCGTGGCAAGGCTGGCGGCTACGCCATTCAGGGCATCGCCGGCGGCTTTGTCATCAAGCTCGTCGGATCCTACAGTTCGGTGGTTGGCCTGCCGCTGTATGAGACGCTCAATCTGCTGTCGGGCGAGGGCTATCCGGTGCGCGCCGGCTGGACAGCGGATTGACAATGCATGGCGGACGCCTGCGCGCTGCATGGCCTGTCGCGCCGTCCGCCAGCAGACCCCAACGGGCGTTGCGCGCCACCCGTCGCGGCAGTGGGCAGGCCTTGGCGATGCATGCCCGTTCAGACCGCCGATGCATGGGTGGCTGGCGCAAGCTTGCTTGAATGAGGACGAGATGAGCGACAGCGACAGGCTGCAGCAGGATAATTCACCACTGACGAGCCCTGGCGATAGGGGAACCGCTGCGAAGGCGTCGGCTGGCCAACCCGGCGGGCGCACCGGCAAGGCGCTGGCCTGTCCGGTCTGCGGCAAACCAGCGACGCAGGCGCACAAGCCGTTCTGCGGGCCGCGCTGCGCCGATGTCGACCTCAATCGCTGGCTCACTGGCTCTTATGTGATCCCGGGCCGGCCAGTCGATGAGGTTGAGGACGACTGAGTAAGGAGCACGGCGCATCGTCAGTGCGTTGTCGCGCCGAGCGCCTGCGTGAGGGACGTTGCCCCGAATACAGTCACACCTTGTGGCGCCGTCTGCGCATGAAAAAACGCCCGGCGCGCCCGGGCGTTTTCTGCGTGACATGCTCTCCAACCGGTCGGTGGCGAGCTGAAGTCCGGCGTCTACGCCGGTCAGACCGGAATGGTCGGCAGGATAAAGGGGAAGATCGCCAGCGCCGACACCACCGTCAGCACCAGCGCGACCACCGCCGCGCGCACGCTGCCTTCCTTGCCCATATCAACCTCGCCATGCCGGGCGTCGACCTGGCGTGGGCCCACGCCCGTGGAGGCGGTGTTGGCATGGACGGGGTTGGTGGCGGTGGAAACGGTGGTCATCAAACACTCCGGCGACCCGGTTCAGGGGCAAATCATGGCTGAGGCTGTGGTTATGTCCACAATGGACCTGCGCGCGCCGGCGCTAAACGCACTGCCGGACGAGGCGCACAGGCCACGCCAGCCAAAAAACTCTTCTGCAGCCATAACGTGCTGCCCCAACATTGGTTCCGGATTTTAGCAGCGCCAGCTGTCGACAAATCAGGAAAATTTTGGCGTCAGCACGCCTCCATGCGCTGGGCACACGGCTGGCGTCGCCGCGCTTGCGAAAATCATGTTCATTTATACGCTGGTTGCTCTACAAGCAGACGCAACCCGCGCCACGCGTGGGACAAATGCGGTCGCCTCCTGATGCCGCAGCGCGCCTTGCAGCGCCCGCCATGCGCTGCAGCGCCGGTGATCCGGGCTGGCGACCCTCCGGGAAACGCAACGATGGACCCTGGCTTCGGCGCACGCGGTCCAGGGCAGGGATCAGACATGGCTGCATTCAGCGACATGAACGTCATCATCACCGGCGCGGCCACGGGGCTCGGCGCCGCCACCGCCATTGGCCTTGCCCGCGCGGGCGTGCGCCGCATGGCGCTCAATTACGCCTCGAGCCGTGAGGCATGCGAGCAGACCGGCGCCGCCTGCCGCGACGCCGGCGCGACCGATGTGCGCCTCGTGCAGGGCGACGTCTCCCAGGACGCCGATTGCCGCAAGATCGTCGCCGCCGTGGCCGACTGGGGCGCGCTGCATGCGCTGGTCAATAACGCCGGCACGACGCTGCATGTGCCGCATGATGAGCTGGACCGGCTGTCGGCGGAGGATTTCCACCGCATCTACGGCGTCAACACGGTCGGCCCGTTCCAGATGGTCCGCGCGGCCCGCGCTCTGCTTGAGGCCGGCGCCGCCGATTGGGGGCTGCCAGCCTCGGTGGTCAATGTGTCGTCGATCGCCGGCATCTCTGGCATCGGCTCGTCGGTGGCCTATGTCGGCTCCAAGGCGGCGCTCAATGGCATCACTTTGTCGCTGGCCCGGGCGCTGGCCCCGGCCATCCGCGTCAACGCCCTGTGCCCTGGCTATATCGATACGCCATGGTTCGTGAAGGGCACTGGTCAGGACAACGCCGACAAATTGCGTGACCAGGTCGCCGCGACCATGCCGCTCAATGTGGCGCCCAAGCCCGAGGATGTGGCCGAGGCGGCGATCTTCCTCGCCGGCCCGAACTCGCGTTTCATGACGGGCGAACTGGTGCCGTTCGACGCCGGCGCCCGCCTCGTCGGCCCCGGCCCCAAAAAGAAATAAGCCGCAACGCCAAGCGGTCACGCGCCCCATGAGCCGCCCAGCGCCCCCGTATAGCGCTGAACCGCCCCGCAGCCCTGGCGCAGCGCGGGCACGGCGGCGGGGGCAGGCAGCGGGGACAGGCGGCGCACCCAATTTAACGCAAGGAGCATTGAGATGGATCTTAACGGCATCACCGCCCTGATCACCGGCGGCGCCTCTGGCCTTGGCCGCGCCACCGCCGAGAAGCTGCTGGCCGGCGGCGCCAGCGTCGTCATCGTCGACCTGCCGACCTCGGACGGCGCCAACACCGCCAAAGAACTCGGCGCCAAGGCCCAGTTCATCGCCGGCGACGTCACCAGCGAAACCGACATGCAGGCGGCGGTTGATCTGGCCAACGCCAATAACAATCTGCGCGCCGTGGTGCATTGCGCCGGCCGCGGCGGCGCCCTGCGCATCCTCGACAAGAACGGCAACCCCGGCGCGCTCGACCATTATGAGATGGTGGTCCGCATCAATCTGATCGGCACCTTCAACGTGCTGCGTCTGGCCGCCGCCGCCATGGCGAAGAATGAGCCTGTCGATGGCGAAGAGCGCGGCGTGGTGATCAACACCGCCTCGGTGGCCGGTTACGAGGGACAGATTGGCCAGATCCCTTATGCCTCCGCCAAGGCCGGCATCATCGGCATGACCATTGTCGCCGCCCGCGATCTCGCCAGCCGCGGCATCCGCGTCAACACCATCGCCCCTGGCATTTTCGACACGCCGCTGCTGGGCCGCCTCGCCGAGCCGATTCGCCAGTCGCTCGGGGCCAGCGTGCCGTTCCCACCGCGTCTGGGCAATCCGAAGGAATTCGCGCTGCTCGCCGCGCAGATCATCGAGAACCCGATGCTGAATGGCGAAACCATCCGCCTCGACGGCGCCATCCGCATGGCCCCGCGCTGAGCCAGGGAATTCCGGGGCGGCCTGCGTCGCCCCGGAGCTGCCGAGCCTGCGTCGCGCCCTGCGACGCCAATAACCGCGCACGCCTCACGCTGGCGGCCACAGCGCGGCGCAACAATAATCGGGAACGCCACCAATGAATTTTGATGATTTGCCGCTGGTCGAGGTGCGGGCGGCGCACCGCTTCGACGAAGGGCGGCTGCACGCCTGGCTGGCCAGCCAGATCAGCGATTTCGGCGATAACATGCGCGTGCTGCAATTCGCCGGCGGCGCGTCCAATCCGACGTTCCTGCTGTCGACCACGGCGGCGCAGGGCGACCGGCATTTCGTGCTGCGCAAGAAGCCGCCGGGCGTGCTGCTGCCCAGCGCCCATCAGGTTGACCGCGAATACAAGGCGATGCGGGCGCTCGCCGGCTCCGCCGTGCCAGCGCCAGTGGCGCGCGCCTATTGCGACGATCGCGACCTGATCGGCACCGAATTCTACGTGATGGATTTCCTCGAAGGCCGGGTGTTTCGCGACGCCACGCTGCCCGACCAGACGCCCGCCGAGCGCGCCGCCATCTATGACAGTCTTAACGCCGCCTTGGCCAGCCTGCACGCGGTCGATTATCACGCCGTGGGCCTTGGCGACTTTGGCCGCACCGGCGACTTCTTCGCCCGTCAGCTCAAGCGCTGGTCGACGCAATATCGCAACGCCCAGACCGAAGAGATCCCGGCGATGGAGCGGCTGCTGGCCGAACTTCCTGGCCGCATTCCCGCTGACGACGCCTCGACCATCGCCCATGGCGATTACCGTCTGGGCAATGTGATGTTCCACCCCACCGAGCCGCGGGTCGTCGCCGTGCTCGACTGGGAGCTGGCGACCATCGGCCATCCGCTCGCCGATCTCGGCTACAATTGCTTCATGTGGCACACGGATTCGGTTGAGCTGGGCAGCCTGAAGGGCGTGGACTTCGCCTCAAGCGGCATTCCCACCGAGCAGGACTATGTCGCGGCCTATTGCCAGCGCACGGGCCGCGACGGCATTGACGACTGGAGCTTCTATCTGGCCTTCGCCGCCTTCCGGCTGGCGTCGATCACCCAGGGCGTCTATCGCCGCGCGCTCGACGGCAATATCTCCACCGAACGTGAGGTGGTGAACGGCGCCGCCGCCATGTCGGAGCTGGCGCTTCACCTGTTGCACCGCAAAAGCTGATCTGAAGCCGTGGGGCAGGCGAGCGCCCGCCCTACGTCATCTGATCGACATGGGCGGGCGCCTTCCGCCTCAGGCGCCCATCAGCCCGGCGGCGATCTCATAGGAGCGCAGCCGCGCCTTGTGGTCGTAAATGGCGGCGGCGAGGATCAATTCGTCGGCGCCGGTGCGGGCGACGATGGCGTCGAGCTGCTGGCGCACGCTGTCGGGCGCGCCGACCGCCGAGCAGGCCAGCATCGACGACACATGCGCCTTCTCATGCGGCTCCCAATAGGCGTCGATATCATCGATCGGCGGGCGCATGCGGCCGCGCGTGCCGCGGATCAGATTGACGAACTGCTGCTGCGGCGAGGTGAACAGCCGCCGCGCCTCGGCGTCGGTGTCGGCGGCGATGACATTGACGCCGACCATCACATAGGGTCGGTCGAGCTGGGCCGATGGCTTGAAGCGTTCGCGATAGATCGCCACCGCTTCCTCCAGCGCCTGCGGCGCGAAATGCGAGGCGAAGGCATAGGGCAGGCCGAGCACCGCCGCCAGTTGCGCGCCATACAGGCTCGAGCCGAGAATCCACAGCGGCACATTGGTGTCCGTGCCTGGCACGGCCTGGATGACCTGCCCCTCCTGGGCGGGGCCAAGCAGCGCCTGCAATTCCAGCACGTCCTGGGGGAAATGGTCCGCGGCAGCGGGATCGCGGCGCAAGGCGCGCAGGGTGCGCTGGTCAGTGCCTGGCGCCCGCCCAAGGCCCAGATCAATGCGGCCCGGATAAAGCGTCTCCAGCGTGCCGAACTGCTCGGCGATCACCATGGGCGAATGGTTGGGCAGCATCACGCCGCCCGCGCCGACGCGGATGCTGCTGGTGTGGCCCGCCACATGGCCAATCACTACCGAGGTGGCGGCGCTGGCGATGCCCGTCATGTTGTGGTGTTCCGCCAGCCAGAAGCGGCGATAGCCCCAGCGCTCGGTGTGCTGGGCGAGATCAACAGTGTTGCGCAGGGCGTCGGCGGCGGTGAAGCCATCGGGGATGAAAGCAAGGTCCAGAACGGAAAACGGCGGCACGGACGGCGCACTCCTCAGACATTCCGGCGGGAAGGCCACGGCCCCGGGCCAGATACGCAAACCTGGGCGCCGCAGGTCACAGCCCGCGACGCTGCATGAATTCGCCGTCGACAGCGCCGGCGCCTGGCAGTGCGCCAGCGTTCTCCGCCGCCTTGTGGCGCAGGGCGCGCCGCCGGTGGGGAATCCATTGCCCACAACATCGGCCTGTCAAAGCCTGATCTCAAGTGTGCTGCGCAAAATTACTGGCGGGCAGGCGGCGCGCGGTCGATACTGCCGCAACAGGAACGAGGAAACGGACCCATGCGGAGAAAACCCTGGATCGGCGTCGATCTGGATGGAACCCTGGCGCATTTCGACGAGTGGCGCGGGGTGGAGCATATTGGCGAGCCGATTGGCCCGATGATGGACCGGGTGCGGCGCTGGCTGGCCGAGGAGCGTGAGGTCAGGATCTTCACAGCGAGGGCGTCGGTGGAGGAGCCGCTGCTCAGCGAGATTATCGGCCATATCCACGCCTGGCTGGAACGCCATGGTCTGCCGCAGCTCGAAGTCACCTGCGTCAAGGATTTGTGGATGCGCGAATTGTGGGATGATCGCGCCGTGCAGGTGATCCCCAACACCGGGGTCTCGGTGGCTGACGAACTGGAGGCGGAACGGCTCGCCCGGGTCGGCAAGCCCTGAGACGCGCGCCATGCAGGCGCATCGCTGGCTGGGTCATTGGGGCTGGCGGGTGACATGGCTGCACAGCGATTGGCGCATAAGCGACAGGCGACGGCTGCGTGCGCAAACTATGTCGACAGCGGCCCTAACGCATTGAATAATGGCGCGTTATCGGGTGTGGCAATCCGTTCGCGGTCCTTTCCGCCACGACCGATGCATCGGATGGCGCGCATGGCGACACAAACAGCAAGACGTCTGGCAAAAGACGATACAGGGAGAGAAGCTCATGTTCAGTCACATCGTGCTTGGCAGCAACGATCTGGAGAAGTCGAAGCGGTTCTATGACGCCATTCTGGCGCCGCTTGGCGCGCCGGCTGGCGAGCCTGGCTTCCTGCACACCAATAAGGTGTTCTATAACCACAATGGCGGCATGCTGATCCTGTCCGAACCGCTGGACGGCCAGCCGGCCACGGCGGCCAATGGCGCAACCATTGGCTTCGCCGGCCCGGATACAGCCGCCATCGACGCCTGGCACGCCGCCGGTCTCGCCAATGGCGGAACCACCTGCGAGGACCCGCCAGGCGCCCGCGAGACGGCGATGGGCAAATTCTACCTCGCCTATCTGCGTGATCCGGACGGCAATAAATTGTGCGGCTTCCACCCCATGGCCTGACGGCTGTGGCGGAGGATAAACCCGGGTCGCCACTGACGCACGCGGCCGCTGGCCGCCCGAGCGCCAATCCTCCGGCGGCGCGGCTGCTTGGCCGCACCGTGCTGGATTTCGACACGGGCAAGGGCGAGGGCGCCTTCAGCTATGTGGCGGGGGCAGATTTCTGCAACCGCCACGGCACGGTGCAGGGTGGTCTGCTGGCGGCGATGCTGGATTCGGCGACGGGCTTCACGCTGATCGAGAGCCTCGGGCCGGGGCTGACGGCGGTGACCCGCGAATTGCGCACGCGCTATCACAACCCTGCCGCGCCCGGCGTCATCCATGCGACCGCCCATGTGGTGGCCAATGATGGCCGCGATGCAGAAGTTCAGGGCGAATTGCGGGCCCCCGATGGCCGTCTGTTGGCCAGCGCCGTCGCCCTGATGCGGGTGCTGCGGCGCTAGGGCCGCGCTCCAGTGGCGCAACGTTTGGCTAGCTGTACGCGGCAGGCCAGCGCTCGCGGCTGCAGGCGCCTGGCGGCGCGGTGCATGCCAGGGCTTGCCATGAGCAGGGCTTTCCATGAGGTGGAGCTCACCTTTGGTCAGCTGGCGTCGGCGCCGTCTGCGTCCCTCGCAGCGCTCCCGGCGTGAAGAAGCATATTTCAGCCCATGGGTGTACGCCGGAAATAAATTCCCGAAATACGCTGGGGTGGCTGAATTTTTCCAAAGTGAATTCAGCGCCTTCGATCAATATTGACCATGACCGCGCGCCCGGCGTTTCATGGCTGTGGTCATAACGATCCGCGGGCATTTGACATCAGCAGCTTGCGCCGCGTCACCAAACGCTAAAGCGACGCCTCGTGCCATCAATCGATGAACGTGAGTCATCGAGTGATGGTCAAGCCCGTGCGGCGACTGAGCATGTCAGGTCGCGGATGCATCAGCATCTTCGCAGCCTGGCGTCAGTAGGCGGATCGAGCTGGAGCAGACAGATGGTTTACCTCACAAGGTCCCGGGGGCGCAGCGCCTCCTTCATGCAGATGTGTCGCCGACCGGCCTGTATGCAGCGCGGCTGCTAACGGCCGCCAGCCTTGCGGGCGCGCGCCGCCTGCAGCCAGGAACGGCGCGCCATGCGCCGTCGTTCAAGCAATCCGGAATATTCAAAGACATCGAACGCCGGCCTTTCCGGCGCATGGGGACGTCATGTCTGCTTCACCTGTTACATCAGCCGCCAGCCCGTCGGGCTCCGCCAGCTCCGGCCATCAGCTCACCGCCGTGATCATTGAGGTGGCCAATCGCGCCGCCGGCATTCTCGCCGAAGACGGCGCCCGCTACCGCTTCCACAGCGCCGAGGCGCGTTATGCGTCGCTTGATGGCCAGCACTTCCGCTCGGCGGGCGAGGCAGAGCGCGCCGCCCGACGCCTTTACGCCAATCGCAAGCAGGTCGCGGCGCAGGCCGTGGCGACTGCTGCGCCTGCAAGGGAGGCGCGTCGATGAGCGCCCTGCGTCTGGTCGCCCTCAGCGGCAACACCCATCGTCCATCCAAAACCCGCGCCCTGGTCGAGGCGGCGGTCAGCGCCGTGGCGCGCCGCCACACGGTGACGCCCGAGATATTCGACCTCGTGGATATTGGCCCTGGCGTCGGCGCCTTCAGCCGCAGCAAGCTGCCGGAGGCGGGCCAAAAGGCGCTTGAGGCGATCGAGAACGCCGATGCGCTGATCGTCGCCTCGCCCGTTTACAAGGGCTCCTATGTCGGCCTGCTCAAGCATCTGATCGATTTTGTCGATCCACTGGCGCTGGTCGGCAAGCCGGTGCTGATAGGCGCCACCGGCGGCGGTCACCGCCACGCCCTGGTGGTCGAGCATCAGCTGCGGCCCCTGTTCGGCTTCTTCAGCGCCCTCAGCACGCCCACCGCCGTTTACGCCGCCGATGCTGACTTCAGTGACGGCGTGCTGAGCGCCGCCGACGTCCGAGCCCGCCTTGATCAGGCGGCCAGCGAACTGGCGCATCTGGCCGCCGCCCGGCACGCCGCCTTGCAACGCCAGGAGGCGGCCAGCCGTCAGGTCGCCTGAAGCTTCACATCCCAAGCGGTCAGCACATCCCAGCCCGTTGCGGCTGGGATGTGCGGTCTCCGCCGTTACGTCACAACTGTTTCAAACCAATTGCGTTTCAAACCAATTGCCCGCGCAGCAGCGACCGACATCCCCCGCGTAACGCGCTGCAGGGCACAGCAACCGAAAGTCAGAACCATGCTCAACCGTCGTCATCTTACCAGGCTGATCGCCGGCGCCGCGCTTGCCGGCGCCTCCTTGTCCATCGCCGCCGTTAGCCCGGCCTATGCCGACAGCGCTCCCAAGGAGGTCCGCATCGGCTTCCAGAAGGCCTCGGTGTCGATCATCGCCCGTCAGTCGGGCCAGATTGAGAAGCGCCTCAAGGAGCTGGGCGTCGACAATGTCAAATGGGTCGAGTTTCAGTTTGGGCCGCCGATGATGGAGGCGCTCGGCGCAGGCGCCATTGACCTGGGCGCAGTGGGCGACAGCCCGCCGGTGTTCGCCCAGGCGGCGGGCGCCAATGTGGTCTACGCCGCCGTCACCCCGGCGTCGCAGCACGCAATCCTGGTGAAGGCGGATTCGCCGGTGAAAACCGTCGCCGACCTCAAGGGCAAGAAAGTCGGCATCCCCAAGGGCTCCAGCGCCCACAATCTCGTGGTGCAGGCGCTGGCCGCCAATGGGCTGAGCTTCACCGACATTCAGCCGGTCTATCTGTCGCCGGCGGATGGCTCGGCGGCCTTCGCCCGTGGCTCGATCGACGCCTTCGCCGTCTGGGACCCCTTCTTCGCGCTGGTGGAGCTGCGCCAGAATGGCCGGCCAGTCACCGGGCTGGAGAATTTGCCGCCGACCAACGCCTTCTATCTCGCCAACCGCAGCTTCGCCGAGAAGCACCCCAAGGCGCTGCAGGCGACGCTGGATGAGATCGGCAAGATCGTCAGCTGGGCGGGCGACAATCGCGCCGCCGTGGCCGAGGCCTCGCAGAAGGCGACGGGCCTCGATCCGGAGGCCAACCGCCGCTCGGTCGATCGCGCCGCCTATTCGCTGCGGCCGTTGAGCGAGACCGAGATCACCAATCAGCAAAAGGTCGCCGACGGCTTCTTCGCCCTGGGCCTGATCCCCAAACAGATCAAGGTGCGCGACGCGCTGTGGACCGCTCCGCAGGAAAAGGCCAGCCGCTGATCACCATAGCCGCCCGCCCCAATCTGTCGGGGAAGGGCGGCTTTAGCTTTTCGCCGCATGGGTTCGCCGTGGCTGCCGCCCCGCCCATGCCGCCGCACTGACATGGAGCACGCCATGACCGGCATTTCCGCATCCGATGCGCGCGCCAGCGCCGATCCACTGAACTTCTTCTGGTTCATTCCGACCCATGGCGACGGCTCTTATCTGGGCTCCGAGACCCAGCAGCGTCCATCCGACCATGGCTATTTCCGCCAGATCGCCCAGGCCGTCGACCGGCTCGGCTATCAGGGCGTGCTGCTGCCCACCGGCCAGAATTGCGTCGACAGCTGGATCACCGCCGCCGGCCTCGCCGAAGTCACCGAGCGGCTGAAATTTCTCGTCGCCCTGCGCCCCGGCGTCACCACGCCATCCTTCGCCGCCCGGCAGACGGCGGCGCTTGACCGGCTGAGCAACGGCCGGCTGCTGCTCAATGTGGTGGTGGGCGGCGTGCCGCTGGAGCTGGCCGGCGACGGCATCTATCTGTCGCATGATGAGCGCTATGAGCAGGCGCAGGAGTTCATCCACATCTGGCGGCGGCTGATGGCCGGCGAGACCGTTACGTTCGACGGCAAATACTACAGGATCGAGAACAGCCGCCTCGACTTCCCCCCAGCCCAGGAGCCGCATCCGCCGCTCTATATCGGCGGCTCCTCCGACGCCGGCATTGATCTGGCCGTCGACCAGACCGAGCTGTATCTGACCTGGGGCGAGCCGCCGGAACAGGTGGCCGAAAAGATCGCCCGGGTCCGCGCTGCGGCGGCGAAACGTGGCCGCGCCATCCGCTTCGGCATTCGCCTGCACTTCATCGTGCGCGAGACCAATGACGAGGCCTGGGAGGCGGCGGAGCGGCTGATCAGCCGCATCACCGACGAGCAGATCGCCTTCGCCCAGAACCGGCTGCGCACGGTGACCGACTCCGTTGGCCAGACGCGCATGCTCGATCTGCATCAGGGTCGCCGCGACCGGCTGGAGGTATCGCCAAACCTCTGGGCCGGCGTCGGTCTGGTGCGCGGCGGCGCGGGCACGGCGCTGGTCGGCGACGCCAAAACCGTGGCTGAGCGGCTGCGCGAATATCAGGCGCTGGGCATCGATACGGTGATCGGCTCCGGCTACCCGCATCTGGAAGAATCCTATCGCGTCGCCGAGCTGCTGTTCCCCGAGCTTGGCATCGAGCGCCCTGGCGCACGCTACCGCAAGGGCCTCGCCAATGAGTTCGCCGCCGTCGGCGCGGGCATCGGCCCGGTCGATCTCAGGGCGGCCGCATCATGAGCGACGTCGCCGTGAAATCTGCGCCGGTCGAGCAGGCCGCCGTCGCCGGGGCGCGCAAGGCCGGCCCATCGCGGCTGCGCCGCGCCGTCGACCGCTTCAGCGTCAGCACGCTCGCTGGCTGGGTCGTGCCGGTGCTGATCCTCGCAGTGTGGGAGGGGCTGTCGCGTATCGGCTATCTGCAGGCCAATGTGCTGCCAGCGCCCTCTGCCATCCTCGCCGCCGCCATCCGGCTGACCGCCTCAGGCCAGCTGCCCGAGAGCATTCTGGTCTCGACCCTGCGCGCCTTCGCCGGTTTCGTGGTCGGCGGCGGCATTGGCCTCGCGCTCGGCCTCGCCAATGGCCTGTCGAAGCTGTCGGAAAAGCTCACCGACACCAGCCTGCAGATGGTGCGTAACGTGCCGCATCTGGCGCTGATTCCGCTGGTGATCCTGTGGTTCGGCATCGATGAGGGCGCCAAGCTGTTCCTGGTGGCGCTCGGGGTGTTTTTCCCGATGTATATCAACACCCTGCACGGCATCCGTCATGTCGATCCGCAATTGGTCGAGATGGGCCGCATCTATGGCATGAAGCCGGGCGAGCTGTTCTGGCGGGTGATCCTGCCTGGCGCGTTGCCGTCGATCTTCGTCGGCCTGCGCTATGCGCTGGGCATCATGTGGCTGACGCTGATCGTCGCCGAAACCATCGCCGCCGAATCCGGTATTGGCCACATGGCCATGCAGGCCCGCGAATTTCTGCTCGTCGATGTGGTGATGCTGTCGATCATCATCTATGCGCTGCTCGGCAAGGCCGCCGACAGCATCGCCCGTCTGCTGGAGCGCCTGTCGCTGCAGTGGCACCCGGCCTATCGCAAATAAGGAGGCGGCCATGGCTTTGACCAATGCAAGGGCTGACGCCGCAAGCCGGGCGCCGGCGGCCAACGCCGGCAGCGCCAGGAGTGAAGCGGGCAAGGGTGGGGCAGGCAAGGGCACTGCAGGAAAAGGCGGGGCAGCCGTCACCATCCGCGGCCTGTCGCGCGCCTTTGGCGACAAGCAGGTGCTGAACCATGTCGATCTGCACATTCCCGCCGGACAATTTGTGGCGGTGGTGGGCAAGAGCGGCTGCGGCAAGAGCACGCTGTTGCGGCTGATCGTCGGCCTCGACCAGCCCAGCAGCGGCCATATCGCTTTGTCCGGCGTCGCCCAAGGCGAGGCGGGCGGCCATGAGGCTGGCGCCGATGGCGTGCGCATCATGTTTCAGGAGCCGCGCCTGCTGCCATGGGAGCGGGTGCGCGGCAATGTCGAGGTCGGCCTCAGCCGCTACCTGCCGAAGCCGGAGCGTCAGGCCATCGCCCAGCGCACCCTTGAGGCGGTGGCGCTGGGTGACCGTGGCGGCGAATGGCCCTCGGTGCTGTCGGGCGGGCAGAAGCAGCGCGTCGCTCTGGCCCGGGCGCTGGCCAGCGGCCCGCGCCTGCTGGCGCTGGACGAGCCGCTCGGCGCGCTCGACGCTTTGACCCGCATCGACATGCAGCGGCTGGTCGAGAAGGTCTGGCGCGACCAGGGCTTCACCGCGATCCTGGTGACGCATGACGTCAGCGAGGCCATCGCCCTGGCCGACCGCATTCTGGTGATCGACCAGGGAACCATCGCCGCCGACATCGCCGTGCCCGGCCCCCGCCCACGCCACCGTGGCGACGCCGAACTGGCGGCGCTGGAGGGGCGGATCATCGACGCTTTGTTCAACGACCAGGCGTCGGGGATCTAGCGGAACAAAAACGCCGCCACGACCGCCTGCGGGCGCTTTGCAGGCGGTGGGGCGCACATGAGGGCGTACGTTGCACGCGCGTGTCTACTGCCGGTCCATATGTGATCCGGATGCCGTTTGCGTCCGGATGTTAGCGTCGCCGCGGGGTGATTGCGGAGGGATCAGAAGCGGGATCGTATGCGTGAATAGATCATGACTATTGGTGGCGCACTTGGTTTGCCGTGCATTTATTATTCCCGCATCGATATTTGTTGCAATTGTTGCGTCCGCTATTGCCGGTTGTTCGCCCCCATGTCCATGCATGGGCTGTGGTGGTTCAGGCGGCCAAACAGGCATGAACGTCCACGATTTGAGCGACGTTCCAGCTGATGTCGTCCAGACATCAGAGGGGGACAGCGGGGTGGGTTCCCACGCACTGAACGCTTCCGACCTGTCAGAGATAGGGCGCGAGGACGGAGTCAGCGATGACCCGGACGGACACTGCCAGTCCTGTGGCCTCCTTGAGCGCGCTTTGTGATCAAACGGGATGGTTTTGGCGATCCGACCATGCTTCCTGCATAGGGAGGGAGCCGCAGATGGAGCGGGCGCCGCTCGGCCCGCTACGGCGCTGGCGTCCTCACCTCCGCCATCATGCTTGCTGCATCCGTTATTTGTCATAACATGTCAAAAAACATGGGAGGATAATATGACGGTGACCCGGAGACTGTTCCAGTTTGGCGCGCTGGCGTCGCTACCTGCGGCGGGGGCGCTGCTGTCGGCGACGGGAGCGCGCGCCGCAGGTGAGAAGGTCCCGGGCGTCACCGCCACTGAGATCAAGCTCGGCCAGACCATGCCCTACAGTGGCCCGGCCTCGGCCTATGGCATTATCGGCAAGACCGAAGCCGCCTATTTCCAGATGATCAACGATCAGGGCGGGGTGAATGGCCGCAAGATCAATCTGATCAGCCTCGACGACGCCTATTCGCCGCCCAAGACCGTGGAGGCGACGCGGCGGCTGGTGGAACAGGAGGAGGTGTTCGCCATCGTCGGTGCGCTTGGCACCGCGCCCAACGCCGCCATCCATAAATACCTCAACGGCAAGGGCGTGCCGCAATTGCTGATCTCCAGCGGCATCAGCAAGTTCAACGACCCGAAGAACTACCCATGGACCATGGCGGCGCTGCCCAATTACCTCAATGAGGCGCGCATCCTCGCCGTCTACGCCATGCAGCAGAAGCCCGGCAAACGCATCGCTTTGCTGATGGCCAATGATGATCTGGGCCGCGACGCTCACGCCGGCATCAAGCAGGCGCTGGGGAAGGACGCCAATCTGCTGGCGGTGGAGAGCTATGAGATCACCGACACCAATGTCGATTCGCAGATCCTGAAGCTGAAGGCCTCAGGTGCCGAGACGCTGATCACTTACGCCTCGCCGAAATTCGCCGCCCAGACCATCCGCAAGGTCAAGGAAATGGGCTGGCAGCCGCTGCATCTGTTGTCGAGCATCGCCGCCTCGGTGGCTGGCGTGCTGCAACCGGCTGGCCTCGACAACAGCGTCGGCGTGATCTCGGTGGCTTACGTCAAGGATCCGACCGATCCGGCTTGGGACAATGATCCGGGCATGAAGCGCTGGCACGCCTTCATGGACAAATATGTGCCAGGCGCCAACAAGGCCGACCTCAATTACACCACCGGCTACTATATCGCCGATTTCGCCACCCGCCTGCTCAAGGCCTGCGGCGATGATCTGACCCGGGCCAATCTTATGAAGCAGGCGGCCAACGTGCCAGGCTGGGAGTTCGACACGCTGATCCCCGGGGTGAAGGCGCGCACCACGCCCGATGATTTTGCTCCGCTGAAGCAGATGCAGATGATGACCTTCGACGGCAAGCGCTGGAAGCTGGTCGGCGGCCTGCTGGGGTAGGCGGCCGATCACGGCTCGGCGCTGGGCGCGCACCCATGCTGCCGGCGCCGGGCGCGAGGTCTGAGGCGGGTGGGGGAGCGAATGCGCCCTGTTCTAGCCCCCCACTTGCTTTCCTGCGCCAGGCGCGCGACTTGCCGCAACGGCCCGCCGGCCATTACAACCGGCGTCATGCCCGTGCTTGTCACGGGCATCCACGCGTTGTGCAGCGACGTGGTCATCTGGCGTCGGTCAGCCTGCGGACTACCCCCTCCCGAAACGACAGAACCGACGGCTGCGACGACATCGCCCGCCGTTTCCGAGGCAGACGCAATCCCCGGTGAGCGGCGCCCCCACCGATCACCGTTGTGGCCGCCGTGCCCATGTCCGCTCGGGCAAGGGCATCGCTCCACGACATGCGCTGTCGAGGCGCAAATGCGCCCCAACGCGAACAGCATATTGCGTCACAGATCAACGATCTGGGCGTCGGGAGCGTTCTTCTTCACCGATTCAATGCCCTTGTCACGGCTGGCGGCGGTCTCATAGGTCTCGCTGGAGCCGATAATCTGGCCATTGGCCGCCTTGAGGCTAAAGGTGAATTTGCCTGAAGAGGTCTGTTTGCGTTCATAGCGATTGTCGTCGGGGGCATTGTTCTGCACCGACTGCACGCCATTCACGGCGCTGGCGCGCTGCTTGTAAGCCTCGCTCGACAGGATGTTCTGGCCATTGGCCGCCTTGAGCCGGAACCGGAACTGGCCGCCGGCATCGACATAGATTTCGAACTTCGCCGCCATTGACTTTACTCCGGTTGGCTCAGGTTTCGTTGACGTTTCTTGGATGTCACAGGGCTCGCATGCTCCAGTCATCTGCTGTGACGGCATCATCACCAATAGTGTGGCCGATTGGCAAGGGATTTGCTCTTCACATCTTGTATGTCATCCGCAGGGTCGCGACTGGATGAGGCAGGTGATTGCCCTAGATGACGTTACGCCGTTCTGTTTGGCTATTGTATGTCGATGCCCCTTTATTGTTAAGCTTGACTCATTGTG
This sequence comes from Camelimonas sp. FR25, assembly GCF_059740505.1. Taxonomy (NCBI): domain Bacteria; kingdom Pseudomonadati; phylum Pseudomonadota; class Alphaproteobacteria; order Hyphomicrobiales; family Chelatococcaceae; genus Camelimonas; species Camelimonas sp. FR25. The sequence goes on from NZ_JCAWFG010000021.1 coordinate 145,397, forward strand.
ACAGTTGCGACAGCTGCATGCGTCCGCTGGCGCATGCCATGCGGCTGGCTGCGTCCAGTTGCGGCGATCGCCTTGCAGTCGTGACCCGGTTCATTGGCCAGAAAATCCAGAATAATGTTGTATTCTTGCCGGACATGTTCTTGAGGCGCGGCCCATTGGAGCGGAAATTGCGCCGGATTTCTGTCGAAATGGCGCGTGACGGACTGCCTGCAGAGCGTCTGACGTCGCGCGGCGGTGTGTTGTCGCAGTTGCTGAGCGCCCATCCGCTAGCCCAGCGTCGGCAACGCGTCAGCCGCCAACACTGCGGGCGCAAGACAGCAGGACAAGACAGCAGGACAAGTCGGCAGCACAAGACAGCAGTAACTGGCGCGCTGGGGCCGTAACAGGCTGTGCATGGCCATGGGTTCCAGGCTTCTGCACCACACGCCAGTTGAGGGGGGCACGCAATTTGCTCACCGCATCGGCTTCGCAGAGTGGCGCCGATGGTGGGACGCATGGCGTGACGTTTCCTCATGGCCGACGCCGCAGCCTGTGATGCACATTGGATGTCACGCAGGTAGCGCCGGGTTTACGGGGGCATGTCGCAGCGTAATCACGCAAGAAAGTATTTCAACATGTCAACGTATTGCGATATATTTCTGAAATAGAATCTTGCGAGACGTGATCGTGAGCGCAGCGGATGGCGGCGTCCCGGTTGTGAACCCGGCTGAATAGCTGAGATTGCCGGAGCGTTCCGCGCAGCACGGGCGCTGTGGGCCGAGGATGTGGCTGGTCCAGGCTGTCGCGGGCCCGGGGCGGTGGGGGGCAAGGCGTCGTGGGGGGGCAATCACGGCGTGGGCGGCCGCATGTGGTCGTTGGCGCACATCGGGGGAGATCGGGGGCGGGATTGGGGATCGTACAGGAGAGCCTGATGACCGACGCCCCGATGATGCGCCTGATCCGCAAGCAGCAGAAGCGTCACGTGCAGGACGGGAAGTCCTTTGTCGTCGACAGCGAGAAAATGGACATCCTCATGGCATGGGAGCGGTTGTACTGCGCCCATCTGGTCGACGAACACTTTGTCCCATCGCGGTCGCAGCGGCCGGTCAGGTGGAACGACGATGACGCCAGCCTGGCTCTGGTGCACATGGTCCGCCATGACCAGGGGCCTGTCTATTGCCGGCGTTTTCACGAGCTGGTGGGCGGCTGGGATGTCGTCAGTTGCTCGCTGATACGGCTGACCTGGCCGGGCGATGACACCATCGCCAGCGTGGGTTTCGCTCTGCGCGTGCCGCCACAGAACATTGTTGGCGCACACAATGACGATGTCTGGTTTCCCAACCATGTGGGAGCGCGCTACGCTGAACGCGCCCAAAGCCTGCGCCGCATCGAGCAAGCGGCGCTGCTGTCGGAGTGTCTGCTGACCGACGTGACGCTCAAAGGTCTGTTCCAGCGCCAGAAGCCAGCCGCCAAAAGTCTGATCAATGTCAGGGCGCCCAGAGACCTGATACCCAGACGGGCAGGTGGGCACAATGAGGTGCTCGTCGTCGGCAAGAGCAACGCGGTGTCCCTATATGACTTCCGTAACGTTCCGCCGCCTTGCGGCGCGCCGCAGATGCGCTCCGTGACGGGGCGGATTGGCGTGCGCTTTATCCTGATCAATCCCTCGGACAGGGCGCACAAGGCGTGCGTCGCCAGACATGGTTGCCCGGATGAGCTGTATGAGCATTGCTGGAGACAGGCCCTGAGGTTGAGAATGGTCAACCCGCAGCTGGCGATCAGGGTTGTCCGATGCCGCGCCCCGGGGTGGCGCTGGTCGGCGCTGAACGGCCAGCGCCCTGGCGACGGTTTCATCGCCGCGCCGAACGAGGCGCTGGGGGCAAGCGTCATCACCACCTGATCCGCTGGTTCCCGAGGGCCGAACGCTTCCGCCGTGACGGCGCAGGCAAACCAGATCTCAGGAGCCCGCGCCCAGTTGCGCCACATGCCGCGCGATGGCGAAGGATGCGGTCAGGCCAGGGCTCTCGATGCCAAACAGATTGACGAGGCCGGCGACGCCGTGGACCTCGGGGCCATCGATCCGGAAGTCGGGCGCAGGCGCGCCTGGGCCATGCAGCTTGGGCCGCACGCCGGCCCAGGCTGGCGCAAGGGCGTCGTCCGGCAGGCCGGGCCACCATGTGCGGATCGCCTCCTCGAACAGCGCCTGGCGCGCCGCATTGACCGTGTAGTCATCGGCGGCGTCGGTCCATTCCACATCGGGTCCGAAACGCAGCTGACCGCCGAGATCTATCGTGGCGTGCACGCCAAGTCCGGCGGCGAGGCCGCTGGCGGCGACGCCGGCCGGATAAACCAGCCGCCGGAACGGATTGCGCCCGGTGAAGGCGAAGTAATTGCCCTTGGCGAACCATTGTTGCGGCGCGGGCGCGCCAAGCCCTCGCGTCCCCAGGGCCAGCGCCGGCGCGCCATGGCCGGCGGCGTTGACGACGGTCCTCGCCCGCAATTCAATGTCGCCATCGTCGCCCTGCACCAGCACGCGCAGGCATGCGCCATCGGGGATGATGGCTTTGGCGATGGATTTGAGCGCGATGTCGCCGCCCGCCGCCTGGATGTCGCCGGCAAGGTTGGCGGCCAGGGCCAAAGCGTCGACGATGCCGGTGTCGCCACACAGCAGCGCGGCGATACAGGCCAGCTCCGGCTCCAGCGCCCGCGCCAAGGCCCCGTCAACCATGTGGATGTCCCGCACGCCATTGGTCTTGGCGCGGACCATGAGGGCCGGCAGGGCGTCGGCCTCACGGTCATTGCAGGCGACGATCAGCTTGCCGCACTGGCGGTGCTCCACGCCCCGGTCGACGCAATAGCGCTGCAAGAGCGACCGTCCCGAGGCGCAAAAGCGGGCTTTCAGCGAGTTGGGCGGATAATAAATGCCGGCGTGCATGACGCCGGAATTGCGGCTTGAGGTCTCGCGCGCCAGGCCCCCGTGCCGCTCCAGCACGATGGTCTCACGGCCCGCCAGCGCCAGCTCGCGGGCGATGGCGAGCCCAACGACGCCGCCGCCCACCACAATGGCGTCCGTCTGGTAGCTGGTCATGGGCGGCTCCAAAGGCGGGTGATCGGGCGGATAGATGCGCTGCAACCCGGTGCGCGCTGGGATGATCTGTAGCAGGCGTCAGGACTGCGCCGCGCCGCAGGCTGCTGTATAGCAGGTGCGACACGGGAGGAGCAGGTGATGACGGTCACGACAATCTATGGCATTCGCAATTGCGACACCATGAAGAAGGCGCGGGCCTGGCTCGATGACCATGGCGTGGCCTATGAGTTCCACGATTACAAGACCGCAGGCGTTAGCGAAGACCTGCTGCGCGGCTGGATGGAGCGTGTCGGATGGGAGACGCTGCTCAATCGCGCCGGGACGACGTTTCGCAAATTGCCTGAGGCCGAGCGCGCCGATCTTGACGCCGCGCGGGCGCTGACGCTGATGCTGGCCCAGCCGTCGATGATCAAGCGCCCGGTGCTGACGCGCGGCGACGCCATCATCGTCGGCTTCAAGCCGGGCTTCTACGATCCGTTGCTGGCTGGCTGAGGCCGCTCGCCGCCATACACCCCTCGCGCACCCATTGTTCTGCCAACAGGAGCCATCTCATGTCCGCTGTCGCGCCGCAGGGCGAGCCAGACGCCGGCCAGCAGCCAGACGCCGCCCCATTCTGCGTGGCGGCGCTGTATCATTTTGCGCGTTTCGATGATCCTGCCGCCCTGCGCGAGCCGCTGGCGCGCCTGTGCTGTCGCCTCGGCGTCAAGGGCACGCTGCTGCTGGCGCGCGAGGGCGTCAACGGCACCATCGCCGGCAGCGCAGACGCCATCGCAAAGGTGGTCGCGCATGTGCGGGCGCTGCCTGGCTGCGCCGGGCTTGAGGTGAAATACGCCGCCGCCGCCACCATGCCGTTCTGGCGCATGAAGGTGCGGCTGAAGCAGGAAATCGTCACCATGGGCGAGCCTGACATCGATCCGTTGCAGGATGTCGGCGCCTATGTCGCGCCCGAGGACTGGAATGCGCTGGTCTCGGCCCAGGACGTCATCGTCATCGACACCCGCAACGATTATGAGGTGGCGGTCGGCACCTTCAAGGGCGCGATCGACCCGCGCACCCGCAGTTTTCGTGATTTTCCGGCCTGGTTCCGGGCGGAGCGGGCGCGGCTGCTGGGCGAGGATGCGCCAGGCGGCAAGCCGCCGCGGGTCGCCATGTTCTGCACCGGCGGCATCCGCTGCGAGAAGTCGACGGCCTTCCTCAAGAGTGAGGGCGTCGAAGAGGTGTTTCACCTCAAGGGCGGCATCCTGAAATATCTGGAGACCGTGCCGGAGCAGGACAGCCTGTGGCAGGGCGACTGCTTCGTCTTCGACCAGCGCGTCACCGTGCGCCATGGCCTTGTGCAGGGCGATTACACCCTGTGCCACGGCTGCCGCCGTCCGTTATCCGCCGATGATCGCGCCCATCCGGCGTATGTGGAGGGCGTCAGCTGCGCCGCCTGTGTCGATGAACTGGACGACGCCCGTCGCCAGAGCCTCGCCGAACGCCAGAAGCAGGAAACGCTGGCCCGCCAGCGCGGCGCCGCCCACCTCGGCGCCCAGCCAAAGCCGCGACAACGCAAACAGGCAGAAGGCGACCCAGACGCCGGCTGACGTTTGCCGGCGACGCCCCGACGCCCCTGATCCTGTCTTGTATGCGACGCCCCCCAGCCCGTCATGCCCGTGCTTGTCGCGGGCATCCACGCGTTTGCTTTGCCCTGCCAAGGGACGCGCGCCTGCAGCCGTCAGTGTTGGCGGGCGTTACGACGGAAGTCGTGGATGCCCGTGACGAGCACGGGCATGACGGCGGTGTGTGTTCGCTGCGGCGGCCGGGGAGCCCGCTGGCGCGTCCCGGCCGCCCATCCTGTCCGCCGACCAGTGGCCTTACGCCAGACGCCCGCTGTTGCGCATTGCGGCTAGCATCGGCGGCGAGGCCAATGTGAGCGGCCACCCGCGCCCCCCAGCCCGTCATGCCCGTGCTCGTCACGGGCATCCACGCGTTTGCTTTGACCCGCCATGGGGCGCGCGCCTGTGCCCGTCGTTATCGGTTAGCGTGACGACGGCAAGACGTGGATGCCCGTGACGAGCACGGGCATGACGGCGGTGTGGGTGTTCGCTGCGGTCACCGAAGTCCGCTGGCGTGTCCCGGTCGCCCAACCTGTCCGCCAGTCCTGTGGCCTTGCGCCAGACGCCCGCTACGACGCCGCCTTGCGGCTGGCGTCGGCGGCGAGGCCGATGGGGGGAGCCGCTGCGGCGGGCGGCGTGACGCCGGCCTGGGCAAGCGTCCGCTCCAGCATCTGCTCGTAGATCGGGCGGCCGCGCAGCCATTGGGCGACGAGGCTGGCGGTGAGGCAGGCGGTGAGCATTGGCAGGGTTAGCGGATAGGCGCCGGTCAGCTCCATCACCAGCACCACGCCGACGGCAGGCGCGCGCACTGAGGCGCTGAACAGCGCCGCCATCGCCACCACGGCGAAAGCGGCGGGCGTCAGTCCCCATTGGCTGAACAGCTCCGGCAGCCAGCTCTCGAAGCCGAGGCCAAAGGCGAGGCCCATACAGGTGGCGAGCGTCAGGATCGGCGCGAAAATGCCGCCAGGGGTCCCGGCGGAGTAGCTGGTCACCGAGGTGACGAAGCGCGCCGCCGCCAGCATCAGCAACACGCCGATTGAGGGGGCGAGGGGGACGATCTCGGCGATCACCCGCTCGCCGCCCGTCACCGTGCGCGGCGCGATGACGAGGAGCGCGCCGATCAGCAGGCCGACAAAGGCCGGCCACACATAAGGGGCCCGGCGCTGGCAGGCGGCGGCGAAGTCCAGCGTCGCCATGATACACAGATTGAACAGCACGCCGATGACGCCCAGGGCAATCCCCATCACCGCAAAGGCGGGCAGGCTGGCCAACGCCGCCTCGCTGGTGGTCAGCGGCAGGAAGGGCCGGACGCCGGAAATCAGCTGCGTCACCACCGTGCCGGTGATGGCGGCGGCGAACACGCCCATATAGGTGCGGAAATGGTAGGGAAACTGCTTGCGGGTCTCTTCGATGACGAACAGCACCGCCGACAGCGGCGCGTTGAAGGCGCAGGCAAGGCCTGCCGCCGCGCCAGCCGCCAGCAGCGCCCGGCGGTCTTCGCCCTTGACCCGGAACATGTCAGACGCCGCCAGCGCCGCCGAGCCGCCCATGTGAATGGTCGGCCCCTCGCGACCCAGCACGAGGCCGGAGCCGATCGCCGCAATGCCGGCGAAAAATTTGACCGGCAGCACTCGCTGCCAGCGCACATGGCGGATGCCCTCAATCGAGCCTTCGATTTCCGGCACACCGCTGCCGCTGGCCTCCGGCGCGAAGCGGCGGGTCAGGAATACCGCGAACACCGTGGCGAACATGGTGATGGCGGCGCTGGCCCCAATCAGCCGCCAGCCGCTGAGCTGGGCGGCGAGCCAGCCCGGCCAGGCGATCAGATAATCAATGACCAGATGGAAGATGCCGCCAAATACGCCGGTCAGCGCGCCAGCGACCAAAGCGACGAATACGAAGCGCGCCTGGCGCTTCGGCGTATCTGGCTGATCCACCGTGGTCATCGCCCCCCCGGACTATGGGTCATGCATTGGCCGCAGCGGCGGCAAGCCTGGTCGCCGCCCCGTGGCGCGCCACAGCTCGCGGCGACAGGAGAGGCTAGCGGGCGAGACCTGCGGCCGCTTGTCCGCCGTCTGGGCCCTGGCCGGGCGCGACGCCAGACAGCCATCTCTGGCGCAGGGGCCGCGAGTTCGCGGCCGCCCGTGCGACAGTTCAATGTGAGCGAGCTGACGCGCGAGGATGGACCATCATCGCGTGCCGCTGGGGCTGAGCGGCAGGCCGTGCGCGACCTGCCTTAGCGCACGCGCCTTACAGCGCGCGCCTTATTTGGCGACGGTGGTGGCGACGGCGCCAGCGATCCACTCGGACGGCGACACGCCGAGCGCCTTGGCGCGGGCGGTCACGGCGTCGGCCAGATCCGGCGGTAGCGCCACGTCGATGATCACCGCTTCCTCATTGGTCAGATTATAGACGCGCTGGGTCAGGATGGCGGCGACGCGCTGCACGCGCAGGTTCTTCTGCAGGTCGGTCAGCGATTTGTTGGCGGCGACCGACGGGCAATAGGCGCTGACCACATTGTCGATGATCATGGCGCGGCTGACGCCGGCCTTGTTGAGCGCGTCGACGGCGGTGTCGAGCAGCTCGGGCTTGTCGAGCGGATCGCCGCCGCCAAGAATCCCCTGGACCGTCTTCGCCTCGGCCTGCGCGTCAGCGCCAGTGATGGCCGGGCAGGTGAACGCGCCAGCGGCCTGCGCAGAGACGGCGCCAAACGTCAGCGCAACGCCGAAAGCGGCTCCCGCCAGAACAGTCTTGAACATCGGATGCAATCCTCTGAAAAAAAATCCCTGCCCCGACATTTGCATGTACGGCGACGCTGAAGCAACCGGCGGCCTGTCCTTGTAACCAGGCAATATGCGCGCAAGGGCAGCTCGCATCGGGGCCAAAGGGCAGGGGCTGCGCCTGCGGCCGCGACGTAGCGATCGGGGGCGCGTCGCCTGTCGTCCGCTTGCGTGGTCAGTCCGGCGCGCGGCGGCCAATGCGCGCCAGCACGATCACCGGAATGATGCCCGCCAGCACGATGGCCAGCGCCGCCAGCGCAGCGTCCTCATAGGAGCCCCGCGCCGCCTCGCCATAGAGGTGGGTGGCGAGCGTCTCCACATTGAGCGGGCGCAGCAGCAAGGTCGCCGGCAGCTCCTTCATCACATCGACAAACACCAGCAAGCCGGCCGAGGCGAGGGCGCCGGTCGACAGCGGCAGATGCACGCGGAAAAACGTCCCGCTCAGCGTCTGGCCGAGGCTGCGCGCCGCCTGGTCCATGGATTGGGGAATGCGGTCGAGGCCCGCGTCGACCGAGCCGACGGTGATGGCCAGAAAGCGCACCACATAAGCGTAGAGCAGCGCCGCGCCGGAGCCGAGCAGCACAAGACCAATGCTGGCGCCGAACCAGGCCCGGGCGCTCTGGTCAAGCCATTGGTCCATGAACGCCGTGGGAACCAGCACGCCGATGGCCACCACGGCGCCGGGCATGGCGTAGCCGATGCTGGCGAGGCGGAGCAGGCCGGTGGTGAGGCCGCCAGGCCGCGACCGCGCCGCATAGGCCACCACCACGCCAAGCGTCAGGGTGATGGCGGTGGCGATGGCGGCCAGCGCGATGGTGGCGGTGGTTTCGCTGAGCAGCTGGCTGGAGAGACCGGCGAAGCTGTAGCGCTTCCACGCTTCAACCACGAGATAGCCCGCCGGGGCGACGAAGCCGACCAGCACGGGCAGCAGGCACCATGCGGTGGCAAGCGCGCCCGCAGTCCGGCCCAGCCGTTGCGGCGCCAGAGGGCGATTTCGCTGCGGGCTGCTCCAGTAGCGCTGGCGGCGGCGGGCCCAGCGCTCACAGGCGATCAGCGCCACCACCAGCACCAGCATCACCAAAGCGATCTGGGCGGCGCCGGCGAGGTCCGAGCGGTTCTGCCAGGTGGAGTAGATCGACAGGGTCAGCGTGTTGACCCCGAGAAATTCTGACGCGCCGACGTCGTTGAGCGTCTCCATCAGCGCCAGCGACACGCCGATGGCCACGGCGGGCCGCGCCAGCGGCAGCGCCACGCGAAAGAACGCCTGGGCGCGGCTCAGCCCGAGGGTACGCGATGCCTCCATGAGATTGGCGGCCTGGGTCAGGAACATCGCCCGGGTGGTCAGATAGACATAAGGATAGAGCACAAAGCCGAGCAGGATGATGCAGCCGCCGAGCGAGCGGATGTCCGGCAAACGGAAATCACGCGGGCTGGCGTAGCCAAGCAGGGCGCGGACGCCGCCTTGCACTGGCCCCACCGGATGCAGCAGATCCATGTAAGCGTAAGCGATGATGTAGGTCGGCATCGCCAGCGGCAGCAGCAGCGCCCATTCCAGCATCCGGCGACCGGGAAAATCGCAAGCCGCGGCGAGCCACGCCGTCGAGCAGCCGAGCACGGCGGTGATCACGCCGACGCCGAGCAGCAACAGCAGGGTCTGTCCCGCCGCATGGGGAATGACATGGGCGAGCAGATGCGGCCACAGCGCCACCGAGCCGCTGAGCGCCTGCCACAGCAAAGCGATCACCGGGATGCTGGTCAGCACGGCGGCGACGATGGCGCCGGCCAGCCAGCCGCCGCCGGCGGTGAGACGCTGTGCGCTGCGCCCTTGCAGCGTGAACTCTGTCGCCATGGGCGCGCGAACCTGCCTGAGAGCGAGGCCGCCAGCTGGCGGGCGCCGCCCGATAGAGTTGATCTGACGCCAGCGCCAGCGGGAGCCGTCAAACGAAAATAACGCCCCGATGGCCGGCGCCAGTCGCTGGCTTATGCGCCTGCCGCCGCCCGGGCGAAGCCGCCGGGCAGGTCAAGGCGCAAACATGAGCCAGACCGCCCGGAGCGATGCTGTTTATGCGCAGCTTGCCTGACGTTCATCAAGGCATGATCCGGTCTTCGCCTGGCGAACCATGCAGTCTGCGCGCCTGCGCCGGGGGCAGGCTGCCGCATCAGGCGAGATGGCCAGCCCGGCAAAGTGGCCCACCAGGCAGATGCCCACCAGACATTGTCGCCTGATGGGATCGTCCGTGCGCTGACGGGGCATCTGTGCCTGTCAGCATGCGTCAGCCACGCGCCGCCTTGGGTTACTGGTCGAAGCCGATCTCTTCCGCCAGCTGGGTCGCCTGCTTGCGGTGCTTGACCAGCTCGGTCAGCGACACGCTGTCGAGCTTCAACGGGCCGAAGCTGGCGATGATGGCGTTGGGCTTGACGCCTGGCTTCACCGGATACTCGAAGTTCTTCTCGGCATACATGTTCTGCGCCTCTTCCGAGACGAGGAACTCCAGCAGGCGCACGGCGTCCGCGCGGTTCGGCGCGTGCTTGGCCACCGCCGAGCCGCTGATGTTCACCTGGGTGCCGCCATCCTTGAAGGTCGGCAGCACCACCTTGATGGCCTCGCCCCAGGTCACCTGCTCCGGCCCGCCGCGACCCGAGCGCATCAGGCCGACGTAATAGGAATTGCCAATGCCGATCTCGCAGACGCCGCCCATGATGTCCTTGGCCACTTCGCGATCGCCGCCGCCGGGCTTGCGGGCGAGGTTAGCCTTCAGGCCTTTCAGCCATTCGCGGGTCTTTTCCTCGCCGTGGTGGACGAGGTAAGCGGCGAACATGGCGGTGTTATAGGGGTGCTTGCCGTTACGAATGCAGATCTTGCCTTTCCACCTGGGGTCGGCGAGCTCTTCGTAGGTGATGGCGTCGAGCTTCAGGTCCTTGGCGGCATAGACCACGCGGCCACGCGAGGAGGTGGCGAACCAATTGCCGTCCGGATCGCGCAGATTGGCCGGGATGTTGGTTTCCAGCACCTCTGATTTCACCGGCTGGGTCAGGCCCTTGTCGACCAGATCCATCAGGCGGCCAGCGTCGACGGTCATCAGAATGTCGGCAGGCGAGCTCTGGCCTTCAGCCGTGACGCGCTCGGCGATGCCGTCCTTGAGCAGCACGGTGTTGACCTTGACGCCGGTCTTGGCGGTGAAGGCGTCGAGCAGCGGCCGCACCAGGCCCGGCTCGCGGTTGGTGTAAATGTTGACCTCAGCAGCGCTGGCGCTGGCGACGCCGAGGCAGGCGAACACGCCGCCGAGCAGGAGAGTCCGGATAGACTGTGAGCGACCCATAAAGGTGTCCTTGGGTTAGGTGGCTTCCCGGCCACAATGGTTGCTGCTGAACCACAAGCCGTAATGGCATTCAATGCAATTTCCGGCGAGCATCTCAGTCCGGGCGGAAGATATACACGTCGCGCCGTTCCACCTGGACCCAGATGGCGTCACCGCAGCGCGCCGCCCCGTCGCCGGAGGTGCGCATGAACAGCGGCTGGGCCGCGCCAGGCAGCTCAAGCCGCATCTGTCCGACATCGCCGAGAAAGGCGTAACCGCGCACTGTGGCCGCCACGCCATCGCCCTCACGCGCGGGCTTCAGCGCATGCTGGCGCACGCACACCACCACCGCCTCGCCCTCGGCCAGGCCTGGGGGCGCATCAAAGGCGCCGAGCGCCGACATCACCTGGCCGCCGGCGACGCGACCGGCGAGGCGATTGCAGGGGCGAAAGAATTCGGCGGCGTAGAGGCTATTGGGCGCGTCATGCAATTCGCGTCCTGAGCCCGCCTGGACGATCTGGCCGTCGCGCATCAGCACCACCCGGTCGCCAGCGGCCAGCGCCTCTTCCGGATCATGGGTGACGATAATGGCGCTGGCGCCGAGCTTGCGCAGCACGGCGAGGGTCTCCTCGCGCACATGTTCGCTGAGGCCGCGATCGAGATTGGAGAAGGGCTCATCCATCAGCATCAGCGCCGGCTGCGGCGCCAGCGCCCGGGCCAGCGCGACGCGCTGCTGCTCGCCGCCCGACAGCATGTGCGGGAAGCGCCCGGCGAGATGGCTGACGCCAACGATATCCATCACCTCTGCGATGCGGCGGCGGGCGTCGGCGCGGCTGAGGCGGCGCAGGCCGAAGCCGATATTGTCGGCGGCGGACAGATGCGGAAACAGCGCATAGTCCTGGAACATGAAGCCGATATTGCGCCGCTCCGGCTCGACGAAGCTGCGTGGGCCGGCGATCTCGACGCCATTGAGGCAGATGCTGCCCGCGTCCGCGCGATCAACACCGGCGATAATGCGCAGCAGCGTGGACTTGCCGCAGCCGGACTGACCGGCGAGGCAGATGATCTCGCCCTGGGCGAGGTCGAGGCTGACGTCGGCTAGCGCCGCCTTGCCGCCAAAACGCCGGCTGACATGGCGCACGGTCAGCATCGGCGCGCAGGCCGCGCAGGGCCCGGCGGAACACATGTCGCCCGAAAGGGCTGAGGCTGGCGTCAGTAGTTGCATTGCGACCTGGACTGTCTGCCGTCGCGTCCTGCGACGGCCCGTCGATGGCATAGGGCAAGTTTCTGCAGAACTGAAGCCTTATGCCAGGGCATGGCGATGCCGACGCAACCTGACATGCTCTGGCGCCGCCTGGCTTCTGGCATGACGCTACGCCTGCAGCCTCACACGGCGCGCTCGGCGCGAAAGGCGTCGTCCACCGGGATCTGCAGGCCATTGGCGATGGCGTTGGTCTGCGAGGCGAGGCCGATGATCGCCATCAGCTCGGCGTGCTGGGCGTCGCTCATGCCTTTGGCTTTGGCGGCAGCCGTATGGGAATGCAGGCAATAGGCGCAGTTGTTCACGGTGGAAACAGCGATATAGATCATCTCGCGAGTCAGCGGATCCAGCGCGCCCGGAGCGACCATGATCTGCTTGACGTCATTCCAGATGCGGGCAAGCAGCGGCGGGTTATTGGCCAGCGCCAGCCAGAAATTATTGATGAAGTCCGACTTGCGCGTGGCGCGGATATCATCCAGCACCGCCCGCGCCTCAGGAATTGCGTCAGCCTCTTCGACGCTGAGCAAGCGCATCGTCGCCATGGTCGTCTCCTTGTTTGCTTGCGGCAAGTCTTACCGCGGAGCGCAACCGCCGCGCCAGCCCCTGCAAGGGGCGGGGGCAGGGGGGCGGGGGCGGGAGCGGCCAGGGGCAGTGTCGTCACAGCCAACAAGCGCGCCGCAGGGTCGCCATGCCGATCCTCCCACGCCGTCATGCCCGTGCTTGTCACGGGCATCCACGTCCTGGCGCCACTGACGCTAACCCCACGCGTCGTCCTGTGACGGCCCCGCTGCAACAGGCGAGCGCGCCAACGCGCCGCCAATGCGATGGCATGTACCGTCAAACGCGTGGATGCCCGTGACAAGCACGGGCATGACGGCGGAGGGGAGGGCTGCGGAAGGCATGACGGCGGATGGCATGGCGGCGGAGGCCAGGGCGGCGCAGGGCATGACGGCGGAAGGCATGGCGGTGAGGGGCGTGGGGCGGACACAGGAGCGAGCGTCGGGCTGGGCGGGGGCTTCTCCGGCGTGGTCCAGGCCGTGGCCGCACAGCCGCCCCCCTCAAAAAGCGAAGAGGTCGGCGTCGCTGTCCTTGCCGCCGGCCAAAGCGGTGGTGATCAACTCGGCCCCGATGCGCGACCAGGTCACGCCATTGCCGCCATAGCCCATCAGTGAGAACACCCGCCACCTGCCAGGCAGCGGGCCGATCAGCGGCAGGCCAGTGGTGGTGTCGCCGAAACTGCCGGCCCAGGCGAATTCTGGCGTCGGATCAATGTCGGGCAGCAGCTTTGCCAGTTTCTGGCGAAGCTGCGCCGTCTTGGCCGGCAATTTGGCGTCACGCGCCGCCTCGTCCTGAAAATCCTCATCCTCGCCGCCGCAGATGATGCGATGATCCTGGGTGACGCGCAGATACAGATAAGGGTCCGAGGCTTCCCAGATCAGCCCCGCCCCTGGCCAGAGCGCCGATTTGCGTTGCGGCGGCGTGGCGATGGCCCAGGTGGAGATGATGCGGTGGCGCCTGTTGGGCTCGCCATTGGCCAGCTCATAGCCCGTGGCCAGCACCAGATGGCGGGCTCGGATGCTGCGGCCAGACACGGTTTCGATCGTGACGCCATCGCGCCCTTCGCTGAAGCTGCGCATTTCCTCAGGCGCATGAAGGCTTGCGCCGCGGGCCTTGGCCGCCCGCAGCAGGGCGCCGGTGAGCTTGACCGGGTCGAGCGCCAGATTGCCATGCGAGACGATGGCGCCGTCGCGGGTGAGGCCAAATTCATCGCGCAGGGCGCCTTTGGTGAGGTAGCGCGCCGGCAGACCCGCGCCGCGCCGCGCCTCCGCCTCGGCGCGCAAGGCCCCGCCAGTGAGCACATTGCCGGCCAGATACAGGGTGGGAACCGCGCGCATGTGGCAGGGGGCGCCAAGCTCATCGATACGATCACGCAGATTGCCTACCGCCAGCCGAGCCCGGCGCCAGGCGCGCACTGCTTTGTCGTGGCCAATGCTGTGGGCGAGCGTGGTGAGGGGGGTGTCGACCTCATACTGGATCAGCGCTGTGGTCGCCGGTGTCGAGCCAAACATCGGCCCGCGCCGGTCGATGATCGTGACCTGATGCCCGGCTTCGCTGAGCAGATCGGCGACCATGGCCCCTGAAATGCCCATGCCGACCACCAGTACGTCGGTGTCGATATCCCTGGTGAGGCGCCGGCTGACCGGCCGCTGTGAGCCATAGCTGAGCCACACCGGATCGCCGGTCCGCAGGTCAAGTTTACGCTTCACGCCGTCGCTCCCCCACAATTGCCAATCGCCAACGTCTGACGACGCCTCCGGTTCCGCGCGCCGCCAGTCGACGACGGTAGCTGTTGGCGGCGCTGCGGCTGGCCCCACGTCTGCGATCACGCCCGGGGAACAGCGGTCACGGCGCGTGCATTGAAGAAAGACGGGGACGGTGCAGCATCTGGCGGCTTGAGGAGAAGCAGGATGGCGATGGCGACGGGCCTGCGCTGGGGTGAGATCGGGGCCAGCGCCCTGCATGTTTGCGTCGACATGCAGGTGATGTTCAGCCGGGGTTACCCTTGGGCGCTGGACTGGTTTGAGCGCACCATGCCGCAGGTCGAAGCCCTGTGCGCTGTCGCGCCGGCGCAGACCGTGTTCACGCGTTTCATCCCGGCCGCGCGACCGGGCGAGGGGCAGGGCATGTGGGCGCGCTATTACGAGCGCTGGGCCGAGGTGACCTTGCAGGAGGCGCCGCCGGAGGCCGTAGAGCTGGCGCCTGCCTTGCGCGCCTTCACGCCGCCAGCCCGGCTGGTTGACAAGCACGTCTACTCGCCCTGGCCCGAAGGCGCGCTGGACAGGCTGCTGGCCGCCACGCCAACCGACACGCTGATCATCTCTGGCGGCGAAACCGACATTTGCGTGCTCGCAACGGTGATCGGCGCCATTGATCGCGGCTATCGGGTCATCCTCGCCGCCGACGCCGTGTGCAGCTTCGATGACCGGTCGCATGACGCGATGCTGGCGATGTTCGGCCGGCGCTTCTCGGCCCAACTCGAACTCTGTCCAGTAGCGGAGATCATCCGCCACTGGCGTCCACGATAGGACAACGGCGCCGCAGGCGCGGAGCCATCCGGTTTTGTTGGCCCCACCAGACGTCGCCGCCTGATGGGGCTGAGGCTTTAGAACAGGCCGTCGCGGAAGTCGCGATAAGCGTCGCGCAATTCGTCCTGGCTGTTCATGACGAACGGCCCGCCCATGACGATCGGCTCATCGATCGGCGCGCCGGCCAGCACGAGGACATGCGCGTCGTCCTTCGCGGCGAGGTCGATCACCCCGGCGTCGCGGCTGAAGATCACCGAGCCGGGCGACGGCAGCGGCTGCACGCCATTCAGCGTCAGCTGTCCCTGCAGGGCCAGCACGGCGACCGACTGACCTCCCGGCAGGTCGAGCCGCTGCGTCGCCCCAGCCGGCAGCCGCAGATCCCACAGCTGCAGCGGCGTCGCCGTTTCCGCCGGGCCCTTCAGCCCGTCGAAAGCGCCGGCGATAACCCGCAGGCTGCCGCCGCCAGCAAGCGTCGCCGTGGGAATGTCAGCGGCGGCGATGTTTTGGTAGCGCGGCGCCAGCCTCTTGTGGCTGGCCGGCAAATTGACCCACAGCTGCACCATTTCCAGCACGCCGCCATGGGCGGTGATCAGCTCCGAATGATGCTCCTCATGCTGGACGCCGCTGGCCGCGGTCATCCATTGCACGTCGCCGGGGCCGATTTCGCCGCGATTGCCCAGCGTGTCGCCATGGGCGACGCCGCCCTGAAAGGCCATGGTCACGGTCTCAAAGCCGCGATGCGGATGCATGCCGATGCCCTTCGGCCGGTCGGTGGCGTCAAACCACAGCGGCGCATTGTAGCCGGCGAGCAGGAACGGGCTGACATCGGCGGCATGCTGGGGCGGCAGCAGGCTCTGGGTGCGGAAGCCGTCGCCAACCCAGTGTTTCTCAGGGTTGCTGAAGCTGGTGAGGATGGGTCTGGTGCTGGTCATGGTGCGCTCCCGCGCCGTCATGGCGGCGCAAATCATTGTGTGTTGCCAGCAAGATATGTTTCGGATTTGCTGCGATAAGGCCGCGATCTGCGCCGCAGCATTGCAGAACTGTAACGCTGGCGTCGTCGCCTATGGCAGGCGGCGGGGCGCGTCATGCCCGGATGCCAGGACGCTGACGCATGCGCATCCTGAAATGCTCAGGCGCCGCCGCGCGCCTTCAACGCGACATGCTGACCGGCGGCATGTCCCAACCCCGATCGCCTTGCATGACCAACCCGCACGACCTCAATGATTTACGCCTGTTCGTGCAGGTGGCGCAGGCCGGCGGCTATGCCGCCGCCAGCCGCCAGTCGGGGGTGTCGCGGGCCACGCTGAGCCGCCGGGTGGCGGCGCTGGAGCAGGCGTTGGGGGTCCGGCTGATCGCCCGCAACAGTCGCAGCTTCGGCCTCACCCAGGCTGGGACAGAGCTGTTCAAGCGCGGCGAAACAGCGGTGGCGCTGGCGGATGAAGCCTTTGCAGCGCTCGATGATGGCGGCGGCGCCTTGCGCGGCGTCGTGCGTTTCGCCGCGCCGCCGTCCTTGCTGCAATTGCGGCTCGACGGCATGGCGCTGGCGTTCATGGCCGAACATCCGCTGGTGCGTGTCGAGATCGAGTCGACCAACCGTCGCGTCGATCTGGTGCGCGAGGGCTTCGATTTCGCCGTGCGGGCTGGCGATAGCAGCCATGGCCCGCTCGATCAGGTCGTCACGCCCTTCGCCGAGGTGGCGCATGTCCTCGCCATCAGCCCGGACCGGGCCGGCGAGGTTGGGGAGACCCTCGCCGACACGCTTCAGCGGATCCGGCCTCTGGCCTGGGGCGGGGTCGGCCGTCCGGCGCACTGGCGGCTGCGCGCTCACGACGGCGCCGAGCGCCTCATGCGGCTGGAGCCCATTCTCGCGGTCGAGGACATGGTGATGCTGAAGCGCGCCGCCGTGGCGGGATTGGGCATGGCTTTGCTGCCGCGCTTTATGGTCCAGCAGGAGCTGGAGGATGGCCAACTGCTGGCGCTGCAACTGGATCTGCAGGCGCCGACGGGCCGCATCCACGCCGCGCACCTCGGCCAACGCGGCATGCGGCCGGTGGCGCGCGCCTTGCTCGATTGGCTGCGGCGCGGCTATCGCGACGTGTGCTGAGCCTGCCCGATCAGGCTGCGACACAGCTGCGGCGGATGAGCCGTGACCCGCGCGGGCGCTGAACAGGCTCTGGCCTCAGCCCTTGCGCCTCAGCCCTTGCGCTTGCTGGGGCGGGCGGCTGGCGCGGCGGGCATGGCGCCTTCGGGGGCCATGAATTCGATCAGCTTCAGGGCGCGATCGGCGTTGTCGACCAGCAGCGGCAGCAGCTTGCGCAGATTCTGGAAATCGGTGCGGGTAAGCTCGGCGAACAGCTCGTCATTGGCCGGTTGCTGCACGCTGACGATGGCCTCGAGCTCGCGGCGCGCCAGCGGCGTCACCGTCAGCAGCACGCGCCGGCGATCGGCGGGGTTGGTCACCTTTTTGACGAAGCCTCGGCTGACCAGCTTGTTGACCTCGATGGTGACGAAGGCGCCGCTGAGATGCAGATGCTCGGCGAGGGTGTTGACGCCGATGCCGTCCTCGCCCTGCAAATGCGAGAGGGCCACCAGGATGGTGTATTGCGAGCCCGATAGCCCCAGCAGGCCGCCGAGCCGGCCGCGCACCTCCTGAATGCGGGCCGAGAAGGCCAGCAAATCATGCACCATGTTGCGGAAGGCGGCGTCGCTGCCGTCGATCAGCAGCGGCGCCCGCGACACGGTGAGTCGCGACCGCCCAGCGGCTGGCGCAGCGGCGCGCGTGGCGGACGGGCTGTCCGCGCCAGGCGTCTGCGCCGTCGCGCGCGGATCGTGACCGTGGATGTCGTTGTGGCGTTGCCCTGTCATGCCCTGTCCCGTGTGGCGACGCAGCGATGGCAGCATGCGCCTGCACATTCAGTGTCCGGCTGGTGTTGAGGCGGCGTCAAGGCCTTGTCCCGGCGCGGTTTCCTGTCGCGACGCCCGTTGTGGCGGCGCCACGGCGCCTTTGCTGACGGCGCCCCCCAAAGCACCTACAGCCCGATGGCCTGCCCCGCAATCGCGAAAAACCAGGCGCCTGGCGCCCAAAAATCAGGCGGTTGGATTATTGACATAAAATAGGTTTGTTCAATACCTTTGTTTCAAAGCTAATTCACACCGCATCCAGCGACGGGTATCCGCATGCACACTGATCAGGACCAAAGCCCGCCGGCCTTCGACGCCCGCGCGTTCCGTCAGGCGCTGAGCCACTTCGCCACCGGCATCGCCATCGTCACGGCGCGCGGCGAAGGCGAAGAGGCCATTGGCATGACCATGACCTCGTTCAATTCGGTGTCGCTCGATCCGCCGCTGGTGTTGTTCAGCGTGGCGCGCTCGGCCTACAGCCTGCCGGCGATGCAGGCCGCGAAGAGCTTTACGGTCAATGTTCTGGAGGATGCGCAGCAGCATCTGTCCGACCGTTTCGCCCGCGCTTCGACCGATAAATGGGCCGACGTCGCCCATCGGCCAGGCGCCCATGGCGCGCCGGTGATCGAGGGCTCGCTTGCGCATTTCGAATGCGCCCCCTGGGCCAGCCACGACGGCGGCGATCACGTCATCTTCCTTGCCCGGGTGCTGGATTTCTCGGTCGCGCCCGACGGCGAACCCCTCATCTTCTTCCGCGGCCGCTACCACCGGCTCGCAGGCGCGGCCGCCTGAGCGCCGGCCGTCCATCCCGAATTTTCAGGAGCCTCCCATGATCAAGACCGGCGCCCAGCACATCGCCAGCCTCAACGACGGCCGCGAAATCTATCTCGACGGCCAGCGCATTTCCGACCCGACCACCCATCCCGCCTACAAGGGCGCGGTGGCCTCGGTTGGAAAAATGTTCGATTTCCAGAGCGCCCCTGAGAATCAGGAGCTGATGACCTTCGACACCGGCACGGGTCATCGCGCCAATCGCATCTGGCAGCTGCCGAAGAGCTATGACGAGCTGAAGACCCGCCGCGCCGGTCTTGAGGCATGGACCAGCCTGCACGCCGGCTATCTTGGCCGCGCCCCCGACCACGTCGCCTCGTGCATCTCCGGCATGTTTATGGGCCTCGACGTGTTCGAGGCCTATGACAGCGCCCGCGCGAAGGCCCTGGCCGATTATTACGCCTACGCCCGCGACAACGATTTGTATCTGACCTACGTCATCATCAACCCGCAGGCCGACCGCTCGAAGAGCGCCGCCCAGCAGGCCGATCCTTACCTCTCGGCCGGCGTGGTTGACCAGGACGCCGAAGGCATCACCGTGCGCGGCGCCAAGATGCTGGCCACCGGCGGCATTATGGCCAATGAGGTGCTGGTCACCATTATCCAGCCGCTGCAGCCTGGCGACGAGCGCTACGCCATGTCGTTCGCCATTCCGATGAACACCAAGGGTCTGAAGATCCTGTCGCGCAAGTCCTATGAGGCGGAAGCGGCGTCGGTGTTCGACAATCCGCTGGCCAGCCGCTTCGACGAGAACGATGCGGTGCTGTATTTCGACGACGTGAAGGTGCCGTGGGACCGCGTGTTTGTGGTCAATGACATCGCCATGGCCTCGAAGCAGTTCATGGCCACCCCGGCGCACAGCTACCAGAACTATCAGGCGCAGATCCGCCTGTCGGTGAAGGTGCGCTTCCTGCTCGGTCTCGCCCACCGCATCACCGCCATCAATGGCACGACCAATTTCCCACAGGTCAAGGAGATGCTGGGCCAGCTGTCGGCGGAAGCCGCCATGGTCGACGCGCTGGTCGCCGCCATGGAGGCCAAGGGTTCGTATTACGGCGAATATTTCGTGCCGGATCGCCACACGCTTTACGCCGCCCAGGTGCTGACCCAGCCGCTGTACGGCAAGATCCTCAACACCCTGCGCGAGCTGGCCGGCGGCGGCATGATCATGCTGCCCTCGTCGATCCACGATTTCGAGAACCCGGACGTCGCCCGCCTGATCGGCAAGACCCAGCAGTCGCCAGCCGCCGGGGCCATCGACAAGGTGAAGTTCTACAAGCTGGCCTGGGACGCCGTCGGCTCCGAGTTCGCCTCGCGCCACGCCCAATATGAGATGTTCTATGCGGGCGCCGCGTTCGTCACCAAGGGCCACGCTTACCGCACCTATGACTGGGGTTCGGCCGACGCTTTGGTGAAGAACATCCTCGACAGCTACCAGCTCAATGACGAGCTGCCGGGCTTCAAGCTCGCTGCTGAATAAGCAGGCAAACTGCCCTTAGGTCAGCTTGGCAAAGCGTCGTTTCGCTTCGACCAGGCTGGCCGTCCGGGCTACCAGTCGCCTTCAGGCGGTGTCGCCACACCCTGCGTAACGACAGCCATCCTGGCGCGGGGCGCTGCGGCGGCGACGATCACGGTTTCAGGGTCTGCGCGCAGGCCCCTTGCGATTGACGATCAGGCGCTCGTTCAGGCGCGGGATGGTCAGGAGGTTCACCATGGCGGTCAACAAGACGCACGACGAATTCTACACCCTCGACATGGACGCCGGCTGGGAAGTGCCGACTGGCTATCCCACGGGCATCAAGCAGAAGATTCTCTCCGGCGCGCTGGATGAGGAGAACAGGGCGGGCACGCGCACGCGTCTGCTGAAGTTCGACGCCGGCACCTTCACCACGGCCCCCTTCGTGCACGAGTATTGGGAAGAAGTGTTCCTGGTCTCGGGCGATCTGACGGTTGGCAATGACGTCAATGGCGAAGGCGGCGAATCCTTCCAGCCCTTCACTTACGCCTGCCGGCCGCCAGGCGCCTGGCACGGCCCGTTCAAGTCCGAGAACGGCTGCCTGCTGCTCGAGATCCATTACTTCGACCCGGCCTGATCAGCCATAAGCCCCGGGCCGCCTGCCATTGGCCTGGCGGCCCTGCTGACGTCTCGCCTGCATCTGCGGAGCACTCCATGTCTGCCACACGGCCCCATCTCTCCCGGCCCACGCTCGTCAGCCTGGCCCACGCCCTAGCCAGCGGCGCCGTGACCTCGCGCCAGCTGGTCGAGCAGTGCCTTGCGCGCATTAAGGCGCCAGACGGCGAGGGCGCGCGTGCTTTCGTCTCGGTGGCGGCCGAGGCGGCGCTCAAGGCGGCTGACGCCATGGACGCGCTGCGTGCTGCGGGCGCAGAGCCCACGCCGTTCGCTGGCATCCCCTTCGCCACCAAGGATTTGTTCGACGTGCGCGGCGAGGTCACCACGGCAGGCTCGCGCGTGTTGTCCGACAGCGCGCCCGCCGTGCAGGACGCGACGGCGGTGGCCCGGCTGCGCGCCGCTGGCTTCATTCACATTGGCCGCACCAATATGACCGAGTTCGCTTATTCCGGCCTCGGCATGAACCCGCATTATGGTAATCCGCGCACGCCGTGGCGGCGTGAGGAGGGCCATGTGTCGGGCGGTTCAACCTCAGGCGGCGCGGTGGCGGTGGCCGATGGCATGGCCTTTGCGGCGCTCGGCACCGACACCGGCGGCTCCTGCCGTATTCCGGCGGCGTTCTGTGGCATCGTCGGCTTCAAGCCCACGGCGGAGCGCGTGCCGCAGGACGGCTGCCTGCCGCTGTCGCAGAGCCTCGATTCGATCGGCCCGCTGGCCGCCTCGGTAGAATGCTGCGCCATTCTCGACGCCATTCTGGCGGGCGAGGCGCTGTATGAGCTGGAGCCGGCCAGCCTGTCCGGCCTGCGTATCGCCGTGCTGCGCACGGTGGCCATGGATGGCCTCGACCCGGATGTGGCCGTGGCTTTCGCCGCCGCGCTCGAAGATTTGTCGGCGGCCGGGGTCTCTATTACCGAGATCGACGCGCCAGAGCTGGCTGAAATCGCCGACATGAACAGCAAGGGCGGCTTCACCGCCGCCGAGAGCTACGCCTGGCACCGCGAATTGATCGACGCCCGCGCCGATGGCTACGATCCGCGCGTGGTGGGCCGCATCCGGCGTGGCCAGGAGCAGAGCGCCGCTGATTACATCGCGCTGCAGGGCCAGCGCCTGTCGATCATGGAGCGGGCCACGGCGCGTTTCGCCGCCTTCGACGCGGTGGTGTTCCCCACCGTCGCCATGCTGCCGCCGCGCATCGCCGATCTCGGCGAGACGCCGCAGGCCGATGGCGACGTCACCTACACCAGGGCCAATCTGCTGGCGCTGCGTAACGCCACGCTCATCAATGTCATCGACGGCTGCGCCATCTCGCTGCCTATCGGCCCGCAGGACGGCCCACCCGTCGGCCTGACCATCGCTGGCATCGAAGGCGACGATCACAATATTCTCGCCATCGCCGCTGGCGTCGAAGCGCTGCTGCGCAAGGGCTGACGCCACGGCCCGATGCACTTGAGCCATCGGGATCTGGTATGAGACAGGCGCGGCGCGCCACCGCCATTCACGGTTCCCGCCAGCCGGCCCTTCCAGGCTGTCGGGTCAAGGAAAACGCGGCCCCCGCACGGGCCGCGTTTTCTTTTTGGCGTCAGGACTGGCTCGCTCGCCTCACCGGCGCGCCGCCTCCGGAAAATATTGCGGGGCCTCGACGCGGTTGAACATGCCGTAGTCGCGATAGACTTCGATCACCCGCACCGTGCTCACCTCTGGCGCCTGCGCCAGCTGTCGGGCGAGGGCGGTCGCCGCCTCAGCGTCGGGCGTGTCGAACAGATGGGCGTAGCTGCCCTCCTGGTATTTGCTGGCGAAGGCCTCGTGGCCGTTGGCCGCTGCGACAGGGGCGCTTTCCGACGCTGAAGGTGACGCAGGGGAGGCTGACGGCGGCGCGGCTGTGCTGGCGTTGCAGGCGACGAGCCAGGTCGACGGCCGGCGGGCCGGGTCGTTCCAGGCAGCGGGCGCGGCGGCGCGGGCCGTTTCAGCCCCGCCTGTCAGTTCCAGCGCCAGCTGGCCGACGCGGATGCGATAGTCGTTAAACACCTGGTCGCGGCCCTTGGCCTGCACCTGATGGTGATGATGCTGTGCCCGCCAGGCGGTCATCGCGCCCTCGTCGCGCCACACCTGGTAGGAGAGCAGCAGGCGCGGCCGCGACAGGCTGACGAAGCGCTCGATGTACAGGCAGCCGCCATTGTCGGCCAGGGCAGGCCGCAGGCTCATGGCGAGGTCCATATAGACGTCGGTCAGGCCTTCACGGATATCGACTTCGAACAATTGGCAGATCATCGGGCGCCCCTGGCAATGCTGTCGTGCGCACTGTGGCAGACCTGGCCTCAGGCGTCATTGCCAGAGGCTGGGCGCGGCAAGCCCATCCTGCGCCAATTTTCCTCCCTGCGCAGCCATGTAGCGCGGGGCGCCTGAAACAATGGCTGGCGGGGGCGTTGCGTGCGCGCCAGACCCACGAAAAACGGGGCGGACCACTGGCCCGCCCCGTCAATAGCTCAAGATTACGCCTGCCAGAGCGCCCAGCCGCCGCATCTGAGTGCTTCAAGATGCAGGCGCCGCACGGGCTTAATCAGAACCCGATCTGTCATGCGCATCGGGTTCTGGCGTCAGCCGAATACCGGCAGCTCCACCACGTCATAGGCGTGGCTGATCTTGCGGCCGAGCACCGGGTTCTCGATCTCCATCTCGAAGCGCGAGGCGGTGCGGATGCCGCCGATGGCGGCGAGGGTGCCGCAGAACATGGCCGAACCATTGGCGAGGTCAGCGTCGCCGCTGTAGCCGGCGCGGATCTCCTCCGGCGGCAGCATGGCGGTCACCGGGCCCTGCTGATACAGCACGCGCTCGCCATTGATCGTCGCCCAGGAGCGCAGGATCAGCTCGTCCCAATGCGGCAGCACGTCGGCCAGCAGCCACAGGTCGCGGCTGATGGGCTTGTCGCAGAGCTGCTTGGAGACGGTGACGCCATAGGCCTCGACAACACGGTCGGTGTGGTCCGAGCCAATGCCGAGATAGCGCTCGCCCGCCGCCTCAAGCAGCATGAATTCGACTTCGCCGCTGGAATCCGAGCCGGTGCATTCGATCACCGGCGCCTGGGTGAGGCGGGCGGTGGCGGCGCGATAATAGATCGGCGTCGAGGCCGGACGCTTCACGCCAAGCTCTTCCAGCTCGACGATGTGCTTCTCAAGCGCGACGCGATCGCGGCCAGTCCAGCCGGCGATAATGAAATTATTGACGGTGAGCGCGACGCTCTCGGCGCCGTCGCGACGATGCACGGTGAAGGTAAGGTTCTGGGCGGACATCAGTTGATCCCTGGGCGGCGCCTGCGTCGGCTTCTGCGGGCGCATGGGGGCCTGTCTCGAACAAAGCCGGCGCCGCCTGCGCCTGAGGGCGGCGCTACGGCAGGGCCGGGCCAACGGTTACGGCCGGAGGCAGAACCTCCGGCCGCAGTGCGCCAGAACGCATCCATCGAGGGGGGGAAGAGGGATGCGCCTGGCTATGGCGTGTGCGGACCTCGCCACAACCCCGCGAGCCAGGCCCATCGGGGTTCTGACAGGGGCGCGCCCTTACTCAGGCTTGCGGGTGTCGAACAGGTTCCACTTGCCGCCCTTAACGTCGATCACATAGATCGGCTTGACGCTGTCGCCGTCGACGAAGGAGATCTCGCCTTCAAGCGCCGGGAACTTCTTCAGGCCAGCCACCTTGTCACGGATGATGGTGCGCTCTTCAGCCAGCTTGGCCTTGTCGCCGGTGACGCCGCCCTGCTTCATCGCTTCTGCGTAGATCAGCACGATGTCATAGGCCGAGGCGTCCATCTGGTTCGGGTCGTGGCGGTTCAGGCCAGCCGCCCTGGTGCGCTCGCCGAACTCCTTGGTGAAGGCGCGGGCGCCATCGTCCACATCGTGGAAGAAGGTGGTGCCGATGGTCAGGCCTTCGCCAGCGCCGTCCATGCGCTTCGGCAGCTCCGGGTCGGCGATGGTGGTGCCGCCGACGACGCGAGCCTCAAGACCCTGGCGCTTCATCTCGCGGGCGAGATTGATCGCGCCTTCCGGCGGCGAGCCGATGCCGATGACGTCAGGCGCCATGCGCTTCAGCTGCGACACCTGGGGGGAGAGGTCGAAGGCGGCGAACTGGAAGTCCACCGAGCCCTTCAGCTCCGTGCCATAGGTCTTGAACAGCTCAGGCACCACCTTGGTGCCGATGGACTTCGACACGGTGTCGTCGGTGGCGAACGCCGCCGCGCCGGCCTTGATCGGCAGGCCCTTGTCCTTCAGCGACGCCATCACGGCGTCAATGGCCTTGCCCTCGTCCACGGTGTTGCGGAAGGCGTAGGTGAAGCCCTTGGTCAGGCCCGGCGCCGAGGACGAGTTCGACATCACCGAAATGCCGGAACGCTCGCCCAGTGGGAAGGCCGTGCGCACTTCCGAGGAAGAGAACGGGCCGATGACGGCGAGCGCGCCGCTGTCATTGGCGAACTGGCGCAGGCCAGTGGCGGCCTGCTTGGGGTCGCCGGCGGTGTCGAAGGTCACCACCTTGATCTTCTTGCCATTGACGCCGCCAGCGGCGTTGATCTTCTCAACCGCCATGTTCACGGCGACTTCATTGGTGTTGGCCAGGCTGACAAACGGGCCGCTCTTGGCGGTGAGGAAGCCGAGAACCAGTTCGTCCTGGGCCTGGGCGCCGGTGACGCCGAGCACCAGCGCGAGGGCCGTCGCAGTCGCAACGCCGGGAAGTGCAAACTTCATTGACCGTCTCCTTCAGGACCTGCGCCGCCATGGGTGCGCGGCGCGGTCTTTTGCCTCTGGATGTTGTTGCTGACGTCGCCGCTCATGCGAGACGGTCGCGCCGGTTGCTCCGTCGCCGGACCTTCCTGGTCCGACGGCTGATTGATGTTCGCCCCTATGGCGAGGGCGCCGTTGGCGCTGGTCAGTGACCGTCGCCGAGATAGGCCTCGCGCAGGCGCGGGTCGGCGGCCAGCGCCGCCGGATCGCCCGCCATCACCACGCGGCCGAGTTCGAGCACCGTGGCGTGATGGGCGACGCCCAGCGCCTTGCCGGTGTTCTGCTCGACCAGCAAAATGGTCAGACCCTGGCCATTGAGCTCGCGGATCAGTTCGAACAGCTTCTGGACGAACAGCGGGGAGAGGCCGAGCGACGGCTCGTCGAGCAGCATCAGGCGCGGCTTGGCCATCATCGAGCGACCGATGGCCAGCATCTGCTGTTCGCCGCCCGACAGGCAGGACGCCAGCATGTGGCGACGCTCGGCCAGATTGGGGAAGCGCTCGTAGATCGCCTCCATCTCGTGGCGGATATTGGCCTGGTCATTGCGCATATGCGCGCCGAGCAGCAGGTTTTCCTCGATCGACAGCGAGATCAGCACGCGACGGCCTTCTGGCACCAGCGAGATGCCGCGCGCGATGCGCTCATGGGTCTGCTTGCCGGAAATATCCTCGCCGTCGAAAGCGACTCCGCCGGACTTCGCCGGCACCGCGCCGATGATCGCCTTGAGCAGCGTGCTCTTGCCAGCGCCATTGGCGCCCAGCACCGTGACGATCTCGCCCTGGCCGACCTTGAGATCGACCGCCGACAGCGCGGTGACGCGGCCGTAATTGACCGAGATGTTTGAGACTTCGAGCAGGGCCATGGCTCAGACCTCCTCATCGCCGATATAGGCGCGGCGCACTTCCGGATGTTGCTGCACCACGGACAGCGGGCCCTCGGTGATCTTCTCGCCGAAGTTCAGCACCACGACATTGCTGCAAATGCTGCCGACGAAATGCATGTCATGCTCGACGATCACCAGCGTCAGCCCCTTGGCCACAAGGGCGTTGAGGTGGTCACGCAGGTCGTTGGTCTCGCTGGGGTTGAGGCCAGCGGCCGGCTCGTCGAGCAGCAGGATATTGGCGCCGGCCAAAGTGGCGCGGACCAGGTCGATGCGCTTGCGCACGCCATAGGGCAGGCCACTCACCATCTCGTCGGCATAGGCGCCCAGCCCATTGTCCTCGAGGGCGGCGCGCGCCTCCTCTTTCCAGCGGTGATTGGGGAACAGCCGGTAGGGGGTCAGCAGATCCTTGAGCGACGAGGCCCGGATGTGCTGGCCGACCAGCAGATTCTCCAGCACCGACAGATGGTCCATCAGGCGCACGTTCTGGAAGCTGCGGGCGATGCCGCAGCTGATGCGCTTGCGCGACGGCATGTGGGTGACGTCGACGCCATTGACGTTGACCGTGCCCGTGTCGACCGGATAGACGCCGCTGACCAGATTGAACACGGTGGTCTTGCCGGCGCCATTGGGGCCGATCAGCGCCGTCGCCTGGCCGCGATGGGCGTCGAAGCTCAGATCGCGGATGGCGTGCACGCCGGCGAAGGACTTGGACAGGCCGCTGACCGACAGCGCCACGGCGCTCTCAGCCGCGACGGCGGCAGGGGAGAGGGAACTGGCCATCACGACGCCTCCCTGGAACGACGGCGGAACTGGAACAGCGAGGTGGTGATCAGACCCTGTGGGCGGATGGCCATGAACAGGATGATGCAGGCGGCGAAGATGGCGTAGCGCCACTGGTCGCCGAAGCGGAACAGCTCAGGCATCAGCGTGAAGAACAGCGCGCCGGCAAGGGGCCCCCAGATGGTCTGCGTGCCGCCGAACAGCACGTAGAGCACGGTGAACACGCTGAGCAGCACGTTGAAGTACTGGGCC
Source organism: Camelimonas sp. FR25 (assembly GCF_059740505.1). Classification (NCBI taxonomy): domain Bacteria; kingdom Pseudomonadati; phylum Pseudomonadota; class Alphaproteobacteria; order Hyphomicrobiales; family Chelatococcaceae; genus Camelimonas; species Camelimonas sp. FR25. Next base: position 173,032 of record NZ_JCAWFG010000021.1, read on the forward strand.
TCGACGAAGTTGAAGTGCAGGGCGTAGAAGGCGCCGCCGAAGCCGGCCACCATGGCGCCGAGCGCGAAGGCCGCCACCTGAATGCCGCGTACCGAGACGCCCATCAGATCGGTGACGGTCGGGTCGCTCTTCACGGCGGTGAGGTAGAGCGCGAAACGTGTGCGCGACAGATACAGCATCACCAGCACCACGCCGCCCGCCGCAGCGAATACGGCCGAAGGACCTGCGTAAGCGGTGAGGGTGTAGCCGGCTGCGCCGCCAACCACATCGAGGTTGAGGAACACGGCCGAGATCACCTGGCCGAGGGCGAAGGTCGCCAGCGCCAGATAGATGCCGTGGGTGCGCAGCACCGGGATGCCGATGATCAGGCCGACGAGGCCAGCGGCCGCAGCGGCGGTGGGCACGGCGGCCAGCATCGACCAGCCATATTCATTGGTCAGGAACGCCGCGCCATAGGCGCCGATGGCCATGAAGCCGGCGATGCCGAGGTTGAGCTGGCCCGCAGCCATCGGCAGATACACTGCGTAGGCGGCGATGATGTTGAAACACAGGACGACGAGGACGCCAGTGACGTAGCCGCTCATCACAGCTTCTCCCTTGCCGGAGGCTTGCCGAGCAGGCCCTGCGGACGAATGATCAGGATCAGGAGCAGGAGGCCGTAGACGGTGATGTTGACCACGTCTGCGCCGATGAAGGTGATGGACAGCACTTCGGCGAGGCCGATCAGCAGCCCGCCAATGACGCTGCCCCAGATGGAGCCCATGCCGCCGATGATCATGGCGGCGACGCCCTTGAAGCCCGGGCCTTCGCCCATATAGGGGCCGACCTGCTGGTAATTGATGGCGAACAGGATGCCGCCGATGGCCGCGAGCAGGGCGCTGGCGACGAATAGCTGCGGCACGAGGCTGCGGATGTTGACGCCGAGCAGCTGGGCGGTCTCGCGGTTTTCAGCCACCGTGCGGATGCGACGGCCGGCGTTGGTGCGCTTGAGGAACCACGACAGCCAGGCGACCAGCGCCACGGAGATGACCAGCGAAATGATCTGGGCGATGCCGATGACCAGACCGCCGATGCGCAGGTTCATGTCGGGCAGCAGCGCCGGAAACGCCTGCTGGTCCGAGCCATATTGCACCAGCATGATGTTCTCGAGCAGCACCAGAAAGCCGAGCGACGACACAAGGGGCACATCAGCTTCTGATTTTTCACCGCGTCGGTAGGCCAGTCTTTCCACCAGGAGCGATATCAGCGCGGCGAGGAACAGCGCGCCGCCGATGGCGAAGAACCAGGGCCAGCCAATCTTCATGAAGCCGTAAGTGGCCATGCCGCCGATCATGAACAGGCCAGGCAGGGAGAAATTAAGGAAGTTCAGGACGCCAATCGCCAGCGTGAAGGCGACCGCCACCAGCATGTAGATGGCGCCCAGCATGAGTCCGTTGATGAGCTGTTGCGTCAGCATGGCCAACCGATCGGTTAAGGAGAGCGTCGAGGGGAGATCGTCGCCGGAAATAGATTTGTAACTTAGCCATTATACAAAGATAAAATGCGTGACGTGTACAAGCCAAAAGTTGAAGCCCTCTTGCGGCTGTATGGAGCCGAAAGTATGGTCTAACGTATTGGTTTGAAACGAAATTATCTCTGAAATATCACTGTCGCATCACTGCCTGTCTGGCAGGCGGCAGGCGCCCAAAAAAGTGGCGCCGGGGGCGAATTGGGGTGTTATCCCCATGGCGCAGGTCTGTCCAGGTTGTCATCGTCACAGCCAGATGAGCGCCGGGATGGTCACATTTGGGCCAAATCTGCGGGTGCTGAGGGCCCGTGGAGCGCCGGTCGCGGCGTCAGACGAATCGGACAATGGTTGCTGGCCCGCGCCTTCGCCATGGCGGTTGGACGCCTCGGTTCGCCGCCTTTGTGATAACATTTTGCGCCAAGGTATTGTGGTCGCCTGACTGACGCGGACCTGCTCCGCCGAACCAGGGATGGCGCGCGATGTTGGCGAGACGTGAATTCCTGAGACTGTCGCTCCAGCTGGCGCTGGTCAGCGGCGTGGCGCGGACGGCGCAGGCCGGTGACGGCGGCTCCGCGGTGCGCCACAGCGAGGCGGAGTGGCGCCAGCGCCTGACGCCAGCGCAGTTTGAGGTGCTGCGCAAGGATGGCACGGAGCCGCCTGGCTCCAGCCCGCTGCTGCATGAGAAGCGGCGTGGCGTCTATGCCTGCGCCGGCTGCGACAATGAATTGTTCTCCTCCGCCGCCAAATATGACAGCGGCACTGGCTGGCCCAGTTCCACCGCGCCCGTGGCCGCCCAGGATGGGCGCGGCGTCGGCACGGCGACCGACCGTTCGTTAGGCATGGAGCGGGTCTCGGTGCATTGCGCCCGCTGCGGCGGTCATCTCGGCCACGTCTTCGATGATGGTCCGCCCCCGACAGGCAAACGCTATTGTATGAATGGCGTCGCCATGCGGTTCACGCCATTGCAGGGGTAGCGCCATGGAAATCTCGATCGGCCTGCTGGCGCTGGCGTGGCTTGGCGGGGCGCTGACCATCGTCAGCCCGTGCATTTTGCCGGTGTTGCCCTTCGTCTTCGCCCGCGCCGGCCGCCCCTTCCTCAGTAATGGCCTGCCGATGCTGGCGGGCATGGCGCTGACCTTTGCGCTGGTGGCGACGCTCGCCGCCGTGGCCGGCGGCTGGGCTGTGGCGGCTAATCATTATGGCCGGCTCGCCGCCATGGCCTTGCTGGCGCTGTTCGGGGTCATGCTGCTGTTCCCCGCGGTCGCTGAGCGACTGTCGCGGCCATTCGTGCGGCTGGGCGGCGCGCTAGCTGCGGCGGCGGATGGCGCCAGCGTTGACGTTGGAACGACCGGCGCCGCCAGTTCAGCGCGTGGCGTCGCCGCCTCGGCGTTGCTCGGCGTCGCCACCGGCTTGCTGTGGGCGCCCTGCGCCGGGCCGGTGCTGGGGCTGATCCTGACCGGGGCGGCGCTCAACAGCGCCAATGCCGGCACGACGCTGTTGCTCGCGGCGTTCGCCATCGGCGCCGCCTGCTCCCTTGCCCTGGCGCTGCTGGCCGGGAGCCGGGTGTTCGCCGCCATGAAACGATCGCTGGGCGCTGGCGAATGGCTGCGGCGTGGCCTCGGCGTCGCCGTGCTCGCCGGCGTCGCCGCTATCGCCACCGGCCTCGACACCGGCCTGCTCACCCGCCTGTCGCTAGCCTCGACCAGCGCGCTTGAAGAGCGACTTCTCGACCGGCTGAGCCCGGCCGCCGGTTCAGCCAGCGCCAACGCAGGCGGCCATAACGGGGCGGCCATGACAGGCTCAACTGCCATGACAGGTGGCCCGGCCATGACAGGCGGCCCGGCCATGACTGGCTCAACCGCCATGACAGGCTCACCGGCGATGACCGGCGATTCAGTCATGGCCACAAATCCAGCCAGTCAGGCTCCTCCGCGCCCCTCCGGTTTGCCGGATGAGGGCGCAGCGCCGGAGATCGACGGGGCGGTGGCCTGGCTCAACAGCCCGCCGCTGACGCTGGCGCAATTGCGCGGCAAGGTGGTGCTGGTCGATTTCTGGACCTATTCCTGCATCAACTGCCTGCGCGCCATGACCTATGTGAAAGCCTGGGCGGAGAAATACCGCGATCAGGGGCTGGTGGTGATTGGCGTGCACGCGCCGGAATTCGCCTTCGAGAAGAACCTCGACAATGTGCGCAAGGCGACGCGCGATCTGGGCGTCAGCTATCCGGTGGCCATTGACAATAATTACGCCATCTGGCGGGCGTTCAGGAATCGCTACTGGCCGGCGCATTATTTCATCGACGCCACGGGCCGGGTGCGCCACCACAAATTCGGCGAGGGCGACTATGCGCAATCCGAGGCGATCATCCAGCAATTGCTGACGGAGGCCGGGCATGCCCCCGCCGTTCCAGCCGGGACGGTGACGGCGCAGGGCCAGGGGGCCCAGGCGCCGGCGGACATGCAAACAGTCGGCTCACCCGAGACCTATCTTGGCTATGAGCGGGCCGAAAACTTCGTCTCGCCGCAGGGCGTGGCGGCGGATGCGTCGCGCCTCTACACCGATGGCAAGCCGCGTCTGAACGAGTGGGGGCTGAACGGCGCCTGGACGATTGGCAAGGAAGAGGCGCGGCTCGATGGGGCTGGCGGCTCCATCGTCTTCCGCTTCCAGGCGCGCGATCTGCATCTGGTGCTGGCCGATCCGGGCAAACCGGTGCGCTTTAAGGTACTGGTCGACGGCAAACCGCCTGGCGCCGACCATGGCGTCGATGTCAACGCCGCAGGCGAGGGCGTCGTCGATGGCCAGCGCCTGTACCAGCTGGTGCGGCAGCAGGACGGGGTCGCTGAACGCAGCTTCGAGATCCGCTTCGCCGAGCCGGGCGTCGCCGCTTACGCCTTCACCTTTGGCTAAGGCCGGGCGCCCGTCGCCGCCCGAGGGCTGGGCGGCGGCCGCCGCGCGTGCTTGCGCCGTCAGCGCGCCTGGATGCGGCTGTCGAACCATTGTTTCCATTGCGGCATGGCGCTGACGAAAGTGCCGCGATGGTCGGTGGCGCCGGTGGAGATCGCCGTCACCTTGTCATTGCCCATGGCGCGTTGCCAGGTCATCGGCAATTGCCCCAGCTCGGTGCGGATCACCTCGTCGGCCTCGCCGTAATAGGCGCGGGTCGGCGTCGCGATCACCCAGCGATAGGCTGTGGTCTGGGCCACCAGCCGGCCATAGGCGCTGCGGGCGAAGAACTCAGGATTGAAATACTCCGGCCGGACCAGCTTGTTGAGCGCAGTGGGAATGTCTGCGGCCTCGACTTTCTCGCGCAGATAGACCCGGCGCGCCGCGTCATAGGCGCCCTCGGTGAACAGGGCGCGGGCAAGGCCTGGCACATCGTAATAGTTCTCGAAGGAAAACCCGATGCATAGGTGACGCGATATAGCGCGACCGCGTTGGTCGCCGGGGTGATGCTGACGGCGGCGCTGGAGAACGCAGGCAGTTCTTCGGTCAGGATGGCGTTGAGGCGGGCGATGTCCCACCGGCCAATCAATTGATAGCTGACGCCCGAGCTGACCTTGATGGCCTCGCCGCCAGTCACGCCAGCCTGGCCAGCGGCGCCGCCGCCCTCCGCCGCACGGGATTGCGCGGACAGGATCTGCGCCGCCGGATCATGAGCCGGGGCGTTTGGCGACGGGGCGTCTTGCGCCGCAATCGCCGCCGCGGGCGCGAGGCACCAGGCCAAAGCGGCGAAGAGCCGCCAGCGCAACCGTATGATCATCCTGTCCTCACCACTTCGCCATCACCGGCATCACAATCCACGTCAGATGCGCCGGGCGCAGGAGCAGCACTCCCGCCGCTCTGTCTAAAGTGACAGCGCAAGCAGGCAGCAATGATCAAGGCGTCATCCGATATCGGTGGATCTGAGCGGGTCAATCTCCAGTCGCCTTAAAATGAATTGCGCATGAAATCTACCAGCTGTAGTGGCTGAGGTCGCAGCTTGCCGGGTAATATTGTGCGACGCCTTGCATTATCTCTGCACGGCGTCTGCAGATCGCGCTGTCTGCTCGCCGGGGCGCGCGGCGTCGGACTCATCTGCGAGGCCCCGGCGTTTCTCCGGTTCGTCACTCAGCCCGTGGCGCGGCGCGCCGGCAAGGCATAATGCGCCGGACGCTTTTCGAGAAAGGCTGTCATCGCCTCGGTGAAATCCGGACCCTCATCGCAGATGCGCTGGGCGTTGGCTTCCATATCCATCACCGCCAGCAGATCATTGACGCGCAAGGTGCGGTTGAGAGTCTGCTTGGTCATGCGCAGGCCCAGCGGCGCGGTGCGCAGCATCGGCCCGATCAACTCCTGCGCCGCCTCAGCCATGTCGGCATCGGCGGCGATGCGGTTGACCAGCCCGACCTCCTTGGCGCGGGCGGCGTCGATGAAGCTGCCCGTGTACATCAATTCGGTCGCCACCCCGAGGCCGACGAGGCGCGGCAGGAAATATGACAGGCCAAACTCGCAGCCCGAGCGGCCGAGCGCCACAAAGGCGTCATTCATCCGCATGCTGTCGCCAGCGACGCGCAGATCGGCGGCGAGCGCGATGCCCATGCCGCCGCCGCAGACCGGGCCATGCAGCAGCGCGATGATCGGCTGCGGGCAATCGCGCATGAGCCGGACGATGTCGAACAGGTGATAGCCAGGGCGCAGGGTGCCGCCGCCAGTGTCCATACCCGCGCCCTGCTGGTGCTCCTTGATGTCGAGCCCGGCGCAGAAGCCGCGACCAGCCCCCTGCAGCACCACGATGCGCACGCCATAATCCTGGGTGAGACCCTCGAAATAATGGCACAGCTCATCGACCATGCGGCCGGTGAGGGTGTTGAGTCGCTCGGGGCGGTTCAGCGTCAGCCAGTCCACGGCGCCATCCTGGCGGATGCTGATGGTCTGATAGTCCATGGGTTTCCTCTTTTGTTTTGATTGCGCCCGGTTCAGGCGATTGCCGCCGGCGCTTGCTGGGCGTCTTGTTGTGTGGCGCGCCCCCGCGTTCCATCCGACATTTCGGCGCGATGGGAAAGCGCCTAGCCGCCAATCAGCACGGTGGCGCAGCCCGGCCCGACGATTTTGCCCTGGCCGCAGGGGCCGTGCAGGCTGGCGTCGCCGACACGGGCGGCGGGCATGCCGGCGATGATCACCGAGGCCGACCCACCCGTCACCAGCGCCGGCGCCGGGCAGGGGCACATGGGCGTGGCGCAGGGCGTGGTGGTGTCACCAACGCGGGCGGCCGGCAGGCCGCCGATCAGCACGGCAGGGGCGCCGCTGACCAGCACCTGCACGCCGGATGCATGGGTGACAATGTCGCCAATTCGCGCCGCTATCGCCATAACGCTTCTCCCCATCGCCCGCTGCGCCCGGCGCCGCGCGATGCGGCGTGCCGAACAGCAAGGCGGACGCCGCCATGCAGGTGCGCCTGAGGCGCTGGCGAACCTGCCCCCTGCCAAACCCCGCCGCGACAAGCCTGTCCCCGACAGGAATCGTGGATGGCATGGGTCTCCAACAGTCTTTGCATGCACATCGTGCGGCGCTGACCATAGCGGCGACGGGGCGCAGCAAATACCGCCGTTCCGGGATGCAACACGCGCCAGTTCCGGCTGGATCACGCGTTTGACGCCCGGGCTCCGGCGCCTGGCTGCTGCTCCAGTCGGCGCTCCATGGCCGTCACCTGTCGCATGATGTCCTTGAGGAAGGGGGCGGTGATGCTGACATCAGCGGGGTGGCGGCGATTGGCGCCATAAAGGCCAGCTGGCGGAAGCGCGACCGCCACGAGCCCTGGCCTTCGCCAGCCGCGCACATCATCGCCCCGAGCGCCACCCAAAGCGTAACGGGCAGCTGCCCCAGCAGGAAACCAGCCAGCAATGGCGCGCCGACCGCTATCGCCGCCCGCACCGACCGCAGCCAGGGCCAGGCGGCCCTGTTGAGGCGGGAGATCTCACGAAACCAAGGAGCGGGCCTGATTGTCGCCACGTGCCATCCTGCTCGCCGAAACGTTTGCCACGGCGTAGCGTCATCCCCTCCCGACGCGCCGCCACAACTTTGCTAACGCACGGGCGCCATGGCTGCAAACAATGGTTGCAGTGAGCCGGGCGCGCAACTGTGACCCGCGCGCATCTGCAAGGGCGAGATTGATGGGCCAAGGTTAAAGGCGACCGGAGGGGGCAAGCGGAGAGGGGAAAGCGCAAGAAGTAAGAAGACAGGCGCAAGAGGCGCGTGCAGGGCGCGTACGCGCGCGGCGTCAGCGCATTACAGCCAGTAGCTGCCGACGCGATATGCGGTGACAATGTTGCTGACGAAGCTGGCGGCGACAAAGCTTGCTTTAAGGGAAATAAAACGACGGCGGCCACTTGCGAGGTAAGTGGTGCCCGGAGACGGATTTGAACCGCCGACACTGCGATTTTCAGTCGCATGCTCTACCAACTGAGCTATCCGGGCCCGCCCTGCAAGACCGTGTGGTCTGCGTCGGTGAGGTGGCTTATAGGCGCCGGCCCGGCTCGTGTCCAGTGGGGGGGAGGGGGAAACCATGCTGGCTATCCACAGCCAGTGGTTTTTGCGCTGAGGCTAAGGGGTGGGCCTGCGGGCAGGCCGTCGGCAATTGGTCGCAACAACTTCATCTAACTTATGCAGTTTCTTGACTCGCCGTCATGCCACAGCTAGCCGTCACAACAGGCGCCCGGCCTGTGGGTTTTTTGGGCGTTGGTGGAAAAATGCGCCGCGACGCGGTTGCTCTGGGTGAATAAGCGCCGCCTGCGCCAGCGGGCGTTGCGCTTTTTCGAGGAGCGTCGCATGCAGCGGCGCACATAACGGCAGGTTGGGGCCGCCCGCGCATGTCGCCAGACCAGCCCGGTCGCATGGCGCGGCGCAGGATGGCCGCCACCCAATGGGGGCTAGGCAGGCAATGAAAAAGACATTCCGGATCGCGGCGTTCACCGCCGCAGTGACCTTGAGCGTCAGCACGCTTGGACTTGTGGCTTCGGGCGTCGCCGCCTTCGCCGCCGACAAGGTGCGCATCGGCGTCACCGTGTCGAGCACCGGCCCCGCCGCCTCGCTGGGCATCCCGGAGGCCAACGCCGTGGCGCTGCTTAGCCGCGAAGTGGCGGGCCATCCGGTTGAATTCATCGTGCTCGATGACGCCACCGACACCACCAAGGGCGTCGCCAACATGCGCAAGTTCATCTCGGAAGAGAAGGTGGACGCTGTGGTTGGCTCGTCGGTCACCCCGGTGACCCTCGCCATGGTTGAGGTTGCCGCCGAGAACAAGGTGCCGGTGATCTCTCTGGCCGCCAATGCCAAGATCGTCGAGCCGATCGACGAGAAGAAGAAGTGGGCGTTCAAGACCCCGCAGAACGACCGCCTGATGGCCAAGGGCATCGCCGCCCATATGGCCGCCAATGGCGTGAAGTCGGTCGGTTTCATCGGCTTCACCGACGCCTATGGCGAAGGCTGGCTGGAAGAGATCAAGCCAGCGCTTGAGGCCAAGGGCATCAAGCTGGTCGCCGTTGAGCGCTACAACCGCCCCGACACCTCCGTCACCGGCCAGACGCTGAAGCTGCTGGCGGCGAAGCCTGACGCCGTGATGGTGGCTGGCGCCGGCACCCCGGCGGCGCTGCCGGCCCGCACGCTGAAGGAGCGCGGCTTCAAGGGCCCGATCTACCAGACCCATGGCGCGGCCAATAACGACTTCCTCCGCGTCGGCGGCAAGGATGTCGAAGGTTCGGTGCTGCCGGCTGGCCCGGTGCTGGTCGCCGACCAGCTACCCGACAATCACCCTTCGAAGCAGGTGGCGCAGAAGTTCGTCGCCGATTACGAGGCGAAATACGGCAAGGGCTCGATGTCGACCTTCGCCGCGCACATGTATGACGCGGGCCTGCTGCTGCAGGCGGCGATCCCGGAAGCGCTGAAGAAGGCCAAGCCCGGCACGCCGGAATTCCGTATCGCGCTGCGCGACGCCATCGAGAACGCCAAGGGCGTGGTTTACACCCAGGGCGTCGTCAATATGAGCCCCACCGACCACGTCGGCCAGGACGACACGGCGCGCGTCATGGTGCAGATCAAGGACGGCGGCTGGAAGCTGCTGCCGGACGCGAAGTAAGTCAGCAGGCGCAGGGGAGCGGCGCACGGCGTCGCGGCCCTGCATGCCAGTAGTTTAGTAGCGGCCCAGTCTCTGGGCCGCTTCGCTTTGGCGGGCCATGCGCCCGCGCAAGCGCTCTCCCGTCGGACATGGCGTCCGACCGGAGAGCTCTTTGTTTGTCCCGCGCCCCAGGGCGCCACGTATCCACAAGGAACGCGACGTGGACCTGTCGATATTCCTGATCCTTGTTCAGGACGGCGTCATTAACGGCGCCATTTACGCCCTGCTTGGGCTGTCGCTCGTGCTGGTGTTCACGGTCACCCGCGTGATTTTCATTCCCCAGGGCGAGTTCGTGTCGTTTGGCGCGCTGACGCTGGCGCTGCTCGAACGGGGCCATACCCCGGCGACCATCTGGCTGCTGCTGGCGCTCGGCGTCGTCTCCGCGGTATCGCAATTCGCGCAGGGGCGGCGGCAGATGAGCCTGCGCCGCGCCGCTGCCATTGTCGGCACGGACCTTGTGCTGCCGGCGGTGATCGCTGGCGTCACCATATTGCTCGCCCCGACCAAGCCGCATGTGGCGGTGCAGATCGCCCTGGCGCTGGCCATCATCACCCCGATGGGTCCTTACATCTACCGCATGGCGTTCCAGCCGCTGGCCGAGGCCTCGACGCTGGTGCTGCTGATCGCCGCCATTGGCGTGCATCTGGCGCTGACCGGGCTTGGCCTCGTGTTCTTCGGCGCCGAAGGCTCGCGCACCGAGGCGTTCTCGTCGGCGATCTTCGATCTCGGCGGGCTGATGGTCACGGGCCAGTCGCTGTGGATCCTCGGCGTCGCGGCGGCGCTGGTGGCGGCGCTGGCCGCCTTCTTTGAGCTGACCCTCGTCGGCAAGGCGTTGCGCGCCACGGCGGTCAACCGGCTGGGCGCCCGCCTCGTCGGCATCGCCCCGAGCATGTCGGCCAGCATCGCCTTCACGCTCGCCGGGTTTATGGGCGCGCTGTCGGGCGTGCTCGTGTCGCCGCTGACCACGATCTATTACGACACCGGCTTCATCATCGGCCTCAAGGGCTTTGTCGCCGCCATTATCGCCGGTCTCGCCAGCTATCCCATCGCCGCCGCCGCCGCCATCCTCGTCGGTATTATCGAGGCTTTGGCGTCATTCTGGGCCTCGTCGTTCAAGGAAGTCATCGTCTTCCTCATCATCATTCCGGTCCTGCTGTGGCGCACCTGGGGCGCGCCCGTGGTTGAGGAGGAAGACCATTGAGCGCCCACACCCCTGAGACGGCCGCCCAACAGGCTTCCGCCCAGCAAGTCTCTGCCCAGCAAGTCCCGATGCAAACCTCGACCATGGCGCAGCGCAATCTGCTGCCGCTGATCGCACTGGCGATCTGCTTCGTCGTGCCGCTGATCCCTGGCGTGCCGGCGTTCTGGATCACGCTGCTCAATTACATCGGCCTGTATTCACTGGTGGCCATTGGCCTCGTGGTGCTGACCGGCGTCGGCGGCATGACCTCCTTCGGCCAGGCGATGTTCGTTGGCTCCGGCGCCTACGCCACCGCCATCCTGACCACCCGCTATGGCTTCAATCCGTGGGCGGCCCTGCCGGTGGCTCTGGTGGTCACTGGCCTGTTCGCATGGGTGGTGGGCGCCATCACCCTGCGGCTGTCGGGGCACTATCTGCCGCTGGCCACCATCGCGTGGAACATCAGCTTCTTCTACGTGGTCGGCAATCTCGACTTTTTCGCCAAATTCGACGGCATATCCGGCATCCCGCCAATCAGCATCGGCGGCTTCCGCTTCGGCGACGGCCCGTCGCTGTATTATCTGATCTGGGGCGCGGTGGCGTTGGCGGTCATCGCCACGCTCAACCTGCTCGACTCGCGCATGGGCCGCGCCATCCGCGCCTTGCGCGGCGGCGTGGTGGCGGCGGAATCGTTTGGCGTCGACACGGGCCGCGCCCGGATTCTCGCCTTCGTCTATGCAGCCCTGCTGGCTGGCGTCTCCGGCTGGCTTTACGCCCATCTGCAGCGGGCGGTGAACCCGTCGCCGTTCAACCTCAACATCTCCATCGAATATCTGCTGATGGCGGTGGTTGGCGGCGCGGGCTCGGTGTGGGGCGCCATCCTCGGCGCAGGCCTCGTCACCATCATCCGCGACATCCTGCAGGACATTCTGCCCTGGCTCATCGGCCACAACGGCAATTTCGAAGCCATCGCCTTCGGCGCCATCCTGGTGCTGCTGCTGCAGACGGCGCGCGACGGCCTGTGGCCGCATGTGGTCAGGCTGTTCCGCTTCCGTCCCCGGGCGCGGGCGAGCCATGCGGCGGCGGGCGAGCTGGCGCCGCGGCCACAGACGGCTGGCGACAAGGACGCTCCGGCGCTGGCGGCGCGCGATCTGCGCAAGCAGTTCGGCGGCCTTGTGGCGGTGAACGACCTCAGCTTCGACGTCAAACGCGGCGAGATCGTCGGTCTGATCGGCCCCAATGGCGCCGGCAAGTCGACCACCTTCGACCTCGTCACCGGCGTCACCCCCGCCACCTCCGGCCGTATCAGCTATTTCGGCCAGGATGCGACGGGCGAGCGGGCCCGCGTCATCGCCCGGCGCGGCGTGGCGCGCACCTTCCAGCACGTACGTCTCGCGTCGGGCATGAGCGTCATCGAGAACGTGGCGGTGGGCGCGCATCTGCGTGGCCATGCAGGAGCTGTGGGCGCCGTGCTGCGCCTCGACCGGGCCGAGGAGGGCCGGATCTTCGCCGAAGCGCGCAAGCAATTGCAGCGGGTCGGCCTTGCCGATCTTGCCGACCGGCCAGCGCACAGCCTGGCGCTCGGCCAGCAGCGCATCGTGGAAATCGCCCGCGCCCTGTGCCTCGATCCGTCGATGCTGCTGCTGGATGAGCCGGCGGCTGGCCTGCGGCACAAGGAGAAGAAGCAGCTCGCCACCCTGTTGCGCCAGCTGCGCGCCGAGGGCCTGTCGATCCTGCTGGTCGAGCACGACATGGACTTTGTCATGGGCCTGACCGACCGCCTCGTGGTGATGGAGTTCGGCGCGCGGCTGGCCGAGGGCACGCCGGAAGAGATCCGCAACAACCCTGCCGTGCTGGAAGCCTATCTGGGAGGCGTCGCGTGAGCGCTCTGCTGCAACTCGACCGGCTCAGCGTCGGCTATCACGGCGTCGACGCGGTGCGCGGCGTCTCGCTCAGTGTGGGCCATGGGGCCATTGTCTCGGTGATCGGGGCCAATGGCGCTGGCAAATCCACCATGCTCAACGCCGCCATGGGCATCTTGCCGGCGCGCGGCGGCGTCAGCTTCGACGGCAAGCCGATCGCTGGCCTGTCGGTGGAGGAGCGCTTCGGCCTCGGCATCGCTCTGGTGGCCGAGAAGCGCGAATTGTTCGCGACCTTGCCGGTCGAGGACAATCTGGCGCTTGGCCGCTTCCGTCTGCGCCATGAGGGGCGGGCGGCTGCGGCGGCGGCGCTTGATGAGGTGTATGAGCTGTTCCCGCGTCTGCGCGAGCGGCGCAAGCAATTGGCTGGCACCCTGTCGGGCGGCGAGCGCCAGATGCTGGCCATGGGCCGCGCTCTGATGGGCAAGCCGCGCCTGCTGATGCTGGACGAGCCGAGCCTCGGCCTTGCGCCGCTGATCGTCCGCGAGATCTTCCGCATCGTCACCTCGCTGCGTGAGCGCGGCGTGTCGATCCTGCTGGTGGAGCAGAACGCCCGCGCCGCCTTGCAAATCTCGGACTATGGCTATGTGCTGGAGAATGGCCAGGTGTCGCTGGAAGGCGAGAGCGCCGGCCTGCAGGAAGACCCGCGCATCGCCGCCACCTATCTCGGCTTCGGCGGCCACCGCGACGAGGACGATGACGAAGACTGAGGCGGCGCCCTCACGGCGGCGAAGCTATTGGTTCATGCATCGCGTTAAGTGACGGCGCATTAACCATATGGGTCAAGGTCTTGCGCCGGTATGCTGAATCTGGCTTTGAATGGAAAACGCCCGCAGCCGAAGGTTGCGGGCGTTGTTGTTTTGATGGGCGTGGCCTCAGGCGCTCTGGCTATCCTGCGGCCGCTCCGGGGCGCCGACCATGCGCAGGGCGAGGTGAGCCATGGCGTCGGCGATCTGCTCGGGGGTCATGCGGCCATTGGCGCGGAACCAGGCGTGGATCCAGATCACCATGCCGGCGATGCCGAGGCAGACGATCGCCGGGTCTTCCACGCGGAAGATGCCTTCGCGCACGCCGTCTTCGATGATGTTGCGCAGGATGCGGTCGAAATCGCCCTGCATGTCGCGGATGCGCTGGTCGACGTCCTGCGGCAGATGCGCCACCTCGCGCGCCGAAATGGCGATCCACTCATGGCGCTCGATCACCACCAGCGTGAAATCATGCATCAGGCGGAACAGCCGGTCGTCGGCGCGGCCCGGCAGGGCGGCGGCGTCGATGGCCACCTGCACCGATTCGCTGATGCCGCGCTCGCAGATGGTGGCGAGCATGTCCTGTTTGGAGCGGAAGTGCTGGTAGATCAGCGTCTTGGACACGGACAGCCGCTCGGTGAGGGCGTCGGTGGTGGTGGCGGTGTAGCCATTGCGGAAGAACAGCTCGCCTGCAGCGCGCAGGATCAGCTCGCGCTTGTACTGCGCCACGTCGTCCCTCATCGCAGAGCTTGTCGCCGAAGTGCCCGCCATCCGCTGCCTCCCTTACGTCATCGTTGTGACTGGCCACCGCCGGCGACGCCGGGTGGCGTTGGCTGGCGGACGCTGTCCGCGCTGACAGGCCGAACGCCGCAGGCCTGCAAGGCCGGGCTGGCGCCGGACGCTCCGCCTTGGCCTATCGCCCTTTTGACCTGATTTATCAATAGAGCGCCAATCCGCGCCTGGCGACTGCTCCACAGCTTGCCCGTCTCCGGGCGGCAAGAAGCCGATACCTCCCGAGCGACGGCGCCGGAGGGTCCGATCATGGTTCGGCTCGCAGCCCACCCCGTTTGCCAGCCCCGTTGGTAAGGGCCTGCATCGCCAGGCCCTGGCGCCACCGCGCCCCCCGCATCTCGGTCTGCAAGCCGCCGGACAGCAGGCCACAACATCCCGACCACGAAACCGGTTGACCAGCTCGCGTACTGAATAGTACCACTAGCAGAACGTTCCGTCCTGGGATTTTTTGGCGTCGTTGCGGCAGTGGCCGCCGCCAGAATTCGCCAGCGACAGGAGAGGCCGTACGGCGCGAGTGGCGCGGCGGTGACAAAACAATCGGGAGGACGGCGCATGCCGGCTTTTGAGTCGCGGGTCGTTGCGGCAGGACCAGCCTTTGATGAGAACCGGGCGTTCATGCTGGACGCCATCCGGGAGTTGCATGCGCTGCAAAAGCGGGCCCGCGACGCATCTGCGGCGTCCGGCCCGCGCTTCGCCAAACGCGGCCAGCTGCTGCCGCGCGAACGGCTGACGCTGGCGCTGGATGAGGGCGCGCCCTGGCTCGAACTGTGCTCATTGGCTGGCTATTTGCGCGACACCAAAGACCCGGCGAAGAGCGTGCCGGGCTGCTCGGGCATCGCCGGCATCGGCTACATTTCCGGCGTGCGCTGCATGGTGGTGGTCGATGACGCTGGCATCGCCGCTGGCTCGGCCCAGCCGATGGGCGGCGACAAGATGCTGCGCCTCGAAACCATCGCCATGAAGCATCGGCTGCCGTTCATCCATCTGGTGGAATCGGCCGGCGCCAATCTGCTCGGCTACAAGGTCGAGGATTTCGTCATCGGCGGCGGCCTGTTCGCCAATCTGGCGCGGCTGTCGGCGGCTGGCCTGCCGGTGATCGCGCTGACCCATGGCTCCTCGACGGCGGGCGGCGCCTATATGACGGGCCTCGCCGACTACGTCATCATGGTGCGCGACCGCGCCAAGGCGTTCCTCGCCGGTCCGCCGCTGCTCAAGGCCGCCACCGGCGAGATCGCCACCGATGAGGATCTGGGCGGCGCGCTGATGCACGCCACCGTCTCCGGCCTCGCCGAATATCTGGCGGAGGATGATGTCGACGGCGTGCGCATCCTGCGCGAGGTCGTGGCCAATCTGGGCTGGAATGAGGGCAACGCGCTCCCCGAGGGCGAGCCGCCGCTGCTTGATCCGGAAGAGCTGCTCGGCATCTTCCCCAAGGACCACAAGAAGCCCGTCGACATGCGCGAGATCATCGCCCGTCTGGTCGATGGCTCGCAGATGCTCGAATACAAGCCGCTGTATGGCCCGCAGACCATCTGCGTGCAGGCAAAAATCTTCGGCATCCAGGTCGGCATTATCAGCAACAATGGCCCGCTCGATCCCGCCGGGGCCAATAAGGCGACGCAGTTCATCCACGCCTGCTGCCAGAACGGCTCGCCGCTGATCTATCTGCACAACACCACCGGCTACATCGTCGGCGCCGAATCCGAGCGCGCCGGCATGATCAAGATCGGCTCGAAGATGATCCAGGCGGTGGCCAACGCCACCGTGCCGCAGCTCACCGTCATGTGCGGCGCCTCTTACGGCGCTGGCAATTACGGTATGTGCGGCCGCGGCTTTTCCCCTGACTTTGCTTTCTCCTGGCCCACCGCCCGCACGGCGGTGATGGGCGCCGAGCAGGCGGCGCTGACCATGGCCATCGTCATGGAGGACGGCGCACGGGCCCGTGGCCTCGAGCCGGACACGGCGGCGATCGAGACCATGAAGCAGAAGATCATCGAAACTTTCGATAGCCAGACCTCGGCCTTCTACACGTCGGGCGCGGTGCTGGACGATGGCGTGATCGACCCGCGCGACACTCGCAATGTGCTGGGCATGGCGCTGTCAGTCTGCCTGTCGGGCCGGGCGCGCACGGTGCGGCCGCTGAGCTTCGGCGTCGGCCGGATGTAACCCGCACGCCCGCAGCGGAGCCTGCCCGCTGGCGGCGGCTCTCGCATCGATCCATGGCCCTTTGGGCCAACCGCGGTTCATGCCCGCAGAGGCCTCTGATGACGTCTATCACCACCTTGCTCATCGCCAATCGCGGCGAAATCGCCATCCGCGTCGCCCGCACGGCCCGTCGGCTCGGCATCGCCACTGTGGCGGTCTATTCTGACGCCGACGCCGGCAGCCCGCATGTGAAGGCCTGCGACATGGCCATCGGCATTGGCGGGCTGACCCCTGCTGACAGCTATCTGGTCGCCGACAAGATCATCGCGGCGGCGAAGCGCGCCGGCGCCCAGGCCATTCACCCTGGCTATGGCTTTCTGTCCGAGAACGCTGGCTTCGCCGCCCGGGTGGCGCAGGAGGGGCTGGTGTTCGTCGGCCCGCCGGCCACCGCGATTGAGGCGATGGGCGACAAGGCCCGCGCCCGCCGCCGCATGGCCGCCGCCGGCATCCCGGTGGTGCCCGGCTATGACGGCGAGGATCAGGCGCATGACCTGCTGCTGCGCGAAGCGGAGCGCATCGGCTTCCCGATCATGATCAAGGCCTCGGCTGGCGGCGGCGGGCGAGGCATGCGCCGCATCGACAGCGCCGCCGCCATGGCCGATGCGCTGAAGGGCGCAGCCTCCGAGGCTGAGAAGGCCTTCGGCGACGGCCGGCTGATTCTGGAGCGGGCGGTGATCGAGCCGCGCCACGTCGAGATCCAAGTGTTCGCCGACAGCCATGGTCACGTGGTGCATCTGGGCGAGCGCGACTGTTCGGTGCAGCGTCGCCATCAGAAGGTGATCGAGGAGGCGCCGTCGCCGGCGCTCAACGCCCATCTGCGCGCCCGCATGGGCGAGGCCGCCGTCGCGGTCGCCCGCGAGATCGGTTATGTCGGCGCCGGCACCGTGGAGTTCCTGCTCGACCGCTCGGGCGAATTCTACTTTATGGAGATGAACACCCGCCTGCAGGTGGAGCATCCGGTCACCGAGCTGGTGACGGGCTTCGATCTGGTGGAGTGGCAGCTCAATGTCGCCAATGGCGGCAAGCTGCCGGTGGCCCAGGACCAGATCGCGCTCAGGGGCCACGCCATCGAGGTGCGGCTGTGCGCCGAGGATCCGGCGGACGACTTCCTGCCGCGCACCGGCGAGGTGGCGCTGTGGGACCCGTCGCGCACCGTGCGCGCCGACGCCGCGCTGGCCGATGGGCTCGAGATCAGCCCCTATTACGATTCCATGCTCGGCAAGCTGATCGTGCATGGCGCGACCCGCGAGGAGGCCATCGACAAGCTGGCCCATGGCCTCGAGGCCACGGCGCTGCTCGGCGTCGCCACCAACCGGGATTTTCTCATCAAGGCGCTGCGCCATCCGGTGTTCGTGGCCGGCGAAGATGTCTCGACGGGCTTCATCGCCAGCCATTTCCCCGATAATGCGGCGCGCGCCACGCTGCCCGACGACCGGGCATGGGCCGTCGCCGCCTGGCTTGCCGCCGCCGCTACCCGCAGCGCCGCCAGATTGAGCCAGTCATGGCGCGGCTGGAGCAATGTGCAGCCGCTTGACCAGCCGTGGCGGCTGGCCTGGAATGGCCCGGCCGGGCTGGCCAGCGATGACCATCCAGCCGAGCGCAAGGGCCATATCGCCGTGGGGCGTGACGGCGCCACCGTGACCCTGGGCGATGCCCGCATCAGCATCGTCGGCAAGCCTGCCGATGCGGGCGCCGAGGACGTCGCCGAGGTTGACGGCGCGCCGCTGGCCTATCGTTTCGCCTGGGCCGGTGATGCCCTGTGGCTGAAGCTCGGCGCGGCGGATTTCGCCTTTGCGCCGAAGAGCCGGATCAGCGCCGCGAGGGCCGCCGCCGAATCCGGCGCCGACGGCATGTTGCGCGCGCCGATGAACGGCCGCGTTGTCTCGGTCAGCGCCCAGCCCGGCGATACGGTGGAGCGCGGCCAGCAGATCATGGCGCTGGAGGCGATGAAGATGGAGCACGCCATCGTCGCGCCGCGCGACGGCGTGCTGGCGTCGGTGTCCGCCGCCGTCGGCGATCAGGTGTCGCCTGGCCAGATTCTCGCCGAGATCGGCGACTGATACCAGAACCCGATGAGCGTGACTCATCGGGTTCTGGCTAAGCCCGTGCGGCGCCTGAGCATTGGCGGATGCGTCAGCATCTTCGCATCCTGGTATGACAATCAGCATCAGCGGACCGGGCCCAAACGGCAGGTCTGCGGGAGGAACCCATGGCGGATCATGCGCAGGCCAATGGCCGCATCGTCATCGAGCCGATCCACAATCCGTATCTGACGGAGGAGCATTACGCCTTCCGCGACATGATGCGGCGCTTCGTGCAGACGGAAATCGAGCCCTACGCGAATGAGTGGGACGAGGCCGGGACGTTTCCACGCGAACTGTACAAGAAGGCCTCAGAGATTGGCCTGCTGCAACTGAACTTCCCGGAGGAGTTCGGCGGCGTGAAGGTCGACCAGTTCTACGGCAATATCGCCAGCGCCGAGATGGCGCGCGCTGGCATTGGCGGCGTCGGCGCCTCGCTGATGAGCCACACCATCGGCCTGCCGCCGGTGGCGGTGGCCGGCTCGCCCAAGCTGAAGGCGCAGCTGATCCCGCCGACGCTGGCGGGCGAGAAGATCTTCGCCCTCGCCATCACCGAACCGTCTGGCGGCTCCGACGTCGCCAATCTCAAAACCACGGCGCGGCGCGACGGCGACCATTATGTGCTCAATGGTGAAAAGACCTTCATCACCTCGGGCATGCGCGCCGACTACATCACGGTGGCGGTTCGTACGGGCGAGGGCGGTCGCGGCGGCGTGTCGCTGATCGTCGTCG
The DNA here is from genome assembly GCF_059740505.1 of Camelimonas sp. FR25. Classification (NCBI taxonomy): domain Bacteria; kingdom Pseudomonadati; phylum Pseudomonadota; class Alphaproteobacteria; order Hyphomicrobiales; family Chelatococcaceae; genus Camelimonas; species Camelimonas sp. FR25. The sequence continues at coordinate 192,343 of NZ_JCAWFG010000021.1, forward strand.
ACACCACGACCCTTGGCTTCTCGCGCACGCCGCTGCGCAAGATGGGCTGGTGGGCCTCCGACACCGCCACGCTATATTTCGACAATTGCCGCGTGCCAGCTGGAAACCTGCTCGGAGAGGAGCACAAGGGCTTCCAGATCATCATGCGCAATTTCAACAGCGAGCGCCTTGGCATGGCGGCTGGCTGCATCGGCCAGGCGCGCACCTGCCTGGAAGAGACGGTGAACTACGCCCGCGAGCGCCACACCTTCGGCAAGCCGCTGATCGAGCACCAGGTGGTGCGCCACAAGCTGGCCGACATGACCATGCGCATCAACGCCTCCCAGGCCTATCTCAACCACCTCACTTACCTGGTCAGCCAGGGCGAGAGCCCGGTGGCCGATATCTGCCTGCTGAAGAACCAGGCGACGCAGACCATGGAATATTGCGCTCGCGAGGCGGTGCAGACGTTTGGCGGCGCCGGCTTCATGCGTGGCTGCAAGGTCGAGCGCATCTATCGCGAGGTGCGCGTCAACGCTATCGGCGGCGGCGCCGAAGAGATCATGCGCGATCTGGCCGTGCGTCAGCTCGGCTATTGAGACGCGCTGGCCGGGCTTGGTCGCCCGGCCGCTTGCGTAACCAGACCAGCACTGAGCGGCGTTGCGGCACCTGATGGACGCATCGACCGCAGGGGGAGACACCATGACCGGCTCGCTGCCCGCCACCACCGTGGTTGAGGTCGAACGCAAGGGTTCGCGCCTCTACGCCACCATCAATGATCCGTCGACCCGCAACGCCATGACGCGGGCGCTGACCGATGATCTGCGCGCCATCCTCAGGCTGGCCGAGAACGACCGCAGCCTTCGCACGCTGATCCTGCAAGGCGCCAATGGGGCGTTCTGCGCCGGCGCCGACCTCAAGGGGGCCAACAGGCAACAGGGTGAAGCGGTCGGCGCTGGCGAGGAAGACCCGCTGGAAGCCTCGAACCGCGAGGGCGGCGTGCTGTTCGCCGAGCTCAATGAATGTCCGCTCACTGTTATCGCCGTGGTCGATGGCCCGGCGTTTGGCGGCGGCTTTGGCATGACCTGCTGCGCCGATATCGTCATCGCCACGCCGCGCGCCCGTTTCGCGCTGTCGGAGACCGGCCTGGGCATTGTGCCAGCGCAGATCGCGCCCTTCGTGGTCAACCGCATCGGCCCGCGCCACGCCCGGCGGCTCGGCCTCGCCGGCACGCGGCTGAACGGCGAGCAGGCGGCGGAGATCGGTCTCGCCGATTTCTATTGCCCGGATGAGGCGTCGTTGAATGAGACGGTGACGTCGCTGCTCAATGACATTGGCCGCTGCGCGCCAGGGGCCAATGCCGAGACCAAGCGGCTGTTCCGCATCTGTCACACCATGCCGCTGGCCGATTATCGCGCCGTGGCGGCCAAATCCTTCACCGCCTGCGCCCGTGGGCCGGAGGGCATCGAAGGCGTCAAGGCCTTCGCCGAAAAGCGCCCCGCCGCCTGGGTGGAGAAGGTCTGACGCCAAAGTGTGGTGAGCACAACTCACCGCACTTTGGTCAAGCCCGTGCGGCGCCTGAGCAATCCAGGATGCGGATGCGTCCGCATCTTCGCATCCTGGTATGAGCGCCACGGCCAACGAGGCTGGACGATGTTGGGCAGGCGAATTTGGCCAGGGCGCAGCAGGACATAAGATAGCAGGCCAGAGCGCCCAGGGCGCCGGCGACAGGGTTCAAGGGAGCAACGGCGATGTCCGGTAAAACCATCAGGATTGGCGGGGCCTCCGGCTTTTGGGGCGACACCAGCATTTCCACGCCGCAGCTGCTCAAGGGCGGTGACCTCGACTATCTGGTGTTCGACTATCTGGCCGAAATCACCATGTCGATCCTCGCCCGCGCCCGGGCGAAGGACCCCAGCATGGGCTACGCCCATGATTTCGTCGGCGCCATCGCCCGCGAGCTGCCGACCATCGCGCAGAAGAAGATCAAGGTCATCGCCAACGCCGGCGGCGTTAATCCGCTGGCCTGCGCCAGGGCGCTGGAGGCGAAGATCGCCGAGGCGGGGGTCGATCTGAAGGTCGGCGTCGTCACCGGCGATGACCTGCTCGAGCGGGCCAGCGAATTCGCCGACACCCGCGAGATGTTCAACGGCGAGCCGATGCCGCCGAAGCTGTGGAGCATGAACGCCTATCTCGGCGGTTTCCCGGTGGCGGCGGCGCTCGATGCGGGCGCCGACATCGTCATCACCGGCCGCGGCGTCGACAGCGCCGTGACGCTGGGCGCCTGCATCCACGCCTTTGGCTGGACGCCGCAGGATCTGGACAAGCTCTCGGGCGGCTCGCTCGCCGGCCATATCGTCGAATGCGGCGCCCAGGCCTCCGGCGGCCTGCACACAGATTGGGAGGAGACCGGCGACTGGTCGAACATCGGCTATCCGATCGTTGAGGTGTCGGATGATGGTTCGTTCATCGTCTCCAAGCCCGACGGCACCGGCGGCCTCGTCTCGGAAGCCACGGTCACCGAGCAGATGCTGTATGAGATCGGCGACCCGCGCGCCTATCTGCTGCCGGACGTCGCCTGCGACTTCACCGAGGTGAAGATTACGCAGATCGGCAAGGATCTGGTGAAAGTGTCCAACGCCAGGGGGCTGCCGCCGACCAATGATTACAAGGTCTCGGCCACCTATCAGGATGGCTTCCGCGTCGGCATGTATCTGACCATTGGCGGCCTCGACGCCGCCCGCAAGGCCGAGAAGGTGGCGGATTCGGTGATCCGCCGGGCCGAGGCGATGTTCCGGGCGATGAATCTGGCCCCCTTCACCGAGACCTCGGTTGAGGTGATCGGCGCCGAGGCCGCCTATGGCCCGCATTCACGCGCCCGCGCCGCCCGTGAGGTGGTGCTGAAGCTGGCGGCCAAGCACGAAAACCCCAAGGCCCTGGAGATCATGGTGCGCGAGTTGACCTCGTCAGGCACCTCAATGTCGCCTGGCATCACCGGCATGGGCGGCAACCGCCCCAAGGTGATGCCGGTGGTGCGGCTGTTCTCCTGCCTTGTCGACAAGGCCCAGGTGACGCCAGCCGTGCAGGTGGCGGGGCAGGACGTGCCGACCTCCGGCTCGCTGCGCGGCGGCTTCGATCCGGCGAAGCTCGGGCCAGATGCAGCTGGCCCCGCAGCGACGCCCGCCGCCGACGCGCCGTTGGTCCCGCTCATCGCTCTTGCCTGGGGGCGCAGCGGCGACAAGGGCAACAAGGCCAATATAGGCGTCATCGCCCGCAAGCCGGACTATCTGCCCTTTATCCGCGCCGCGCTGACCGAGGACGCGGTGGCGCATTTCTTCGGGCACTTCCTGAAGGGCAAGGTGCAGCGCTTTGAGCTGCCGGGGACGCATTCGCTGAACTTCCTGATGGATGAGGTGCTGGGCGGCGGCGGCATCGCCTCGCTGCGCAATGACCCGCAGGCCAAGGCCTATGCCCAGATGATCCTCGATTACCCGGTGCCGGTGACGCCGGACATCGCCGCCGAGGTCAAGGCGGTGACCGAGCGCTTTCCCCCGGCGGTGATCGCCGCCTGACTGGACAGGCCTGGCCGCAGCGGTCTCGCCTGACGCTAGCGCGCAGCGCGGGGCGTCGGGCCGCGAAACTCAACCAATGCGCCACGCCCGATGGGGCGTGGCGTCTGCGATTGCACAACGGGCGCACGGCGCCTGAGGCGACCGCCACAAGGCGGCGCAGTCAATACATGGAGGAACGTCGATGACCCTCAGATTGTGGCACTGCATGAGCGCGCGCTCGTTCCGGCCGTTGTGGACGCTGGAAGAGATGGGTCTCGCCTATGAGCTGAAGATGCTGCCGTTTCCGCCGCGCGTCTTCCAGAAGGAGTATCTGGGGGTTAACCCGCTCGGCACCATCCCGTTCTTCGAGGACGGCGAGACAAAGATGACCGAATCCTCGGCCATCGCGCAGTATCTGGTGAGCAAATATGGTCCGACGCCGCTGAATGTCGGCGTGGATGAGCCCGACTACGGCGCCTTCCTCAACGCCCTGCATTTCTCCGAGGCGACGCTGACCTTCCCGCAGACAATCTTCCTGCGCTACACCTTGCAGGAGCCAAACTCCGGCATGGAGAAGGCGGCCGAAGATTACGCCAAATGGTTCGGCGGAAGGCTGCGCGGCGTCACCTCCGTCACCGAGAAGCAGGAGTTCTGGTGCGCGGGCCGCTTCACCGCCGCCGATATCTGCATCGGCTACGCCCTGATGCTGGCCGAGCGGCTGAAGCTCGACTACTTATTCACAGATCCGGTACGTGATTATTGGTCGCGCCTGCAGCAGCGCGACGGCTTCCGCCGCGCCCTGGCGTCGCAGGAAAAGGCGGCGCAGGAGCAGGGGGTGTTCAACCCGCCGAGCATGGCGGTCCCGCCGAAAGCCGCGCCAGCTGGGGGCTAATACCAGAACCCGATGAGATTCACTCATCGGGTTCTGGCTAAGCCCGTGCGGCGCCTGAGCATTTCAGGATGCGGATGCGTCAGTATCTCCGCATCCTGGTATAAGCCCGTTCTGCTGCTGGCCGCATCCAATCCGCACGCGCGTCGCCCGTTTGGACGGGGCGGCGAGGGCGGTCGCAACCGCTCGCCTTCGGCAATTGGTTCAGTTGTAAACATAGGCAGTTGATCCAGGCCCGCGTTCTTGCAATAGATGCCTGCGACGGTCACCAATCAATCGACCGTTAGGTTGGAGCATTTACCGATCCGGCGTGATCGGTAAATGCTCCAACTTTCTGCAAGTGTAAGCGAATTCCGATCGCGCAGCCGGTGCGGCTGTCCGGAAGGCGCCCGAACGAAGGGGATCGATATGTCTGAGGCATGGATCATTGACGCCGCCCGCACGCCGCGCGGCGTGGGCAAGTTTGGCAAGGGCGCGCTCTCGGACGTGCACCCGCAGCGCATTCTCTCGACGGTGCTGAAGGCGCTGGCCGAGCGCAACAGCGTCAACACCGCTGAGCTCGACGACGTCATCGCCGGTTGCGGCACCCAGTTCGGCAAGCAGGGCTCCTGCATCGCCCGTATGGCTGCGCTCGACGCTGGCTTCGACAATGCCGCCACCGGCTTCTCGCTGGACCGCTTCTGCGGCTCGGGCATGACCGCCGTGAATCTGGCCGCCATGGGCATCATGTCCGGCGCCCAGGACCTGGTGATGGCTGGCGGCGTTGAGTCGATGTCCTATGGCTCGACCCTGCAGCGCGCCACCGACGGCGTGATCGACTCGGGCAACATGCACCTGCGTTCGATCCACCCGCAGCCACACCAGGGCATCTGCGGCGACCTGATCGCCACCCTTGAGGGCTTCACCCGTGACGACGTCGACAATCTGGCCCTCGAGAGCCAGCGTCGCGCCGACATCGCCATCAAGAACGGCTATTTCAACAAGTCGCTGATCCCGGTCTACAAGGACGACGGCTCGCTGGCCCTCGGCCATGAAGAGTTCCCGCGTCCGCAGACCACCAAGGAAGGCCTCGGCCAGCTGAAGGCCGCCTTCGAGGTGATGTATGACGCGCCGCTGAACGACGAAGGCCTGACCTTCCGCCAGCTGGTCGAGCGCACCTATCCGGGCGTCAAGGTCAACCACGTCCACCACGCCGGTAACTCGTCGGGCGTCGTCGACGGCGCTGGGGCCGTGCTGCTGGCCTCGCCGGAATACGCCCGCGCCCACGGCCTGAAGCCGCGCGCCAAAATCCGCGCTGTCGCCACCGCTGGCGATTCGCCGGAGCTGATGCTGAACGCCCCGGCGCCGGCCGCCCGCAAGGCGCTGGCCAAGGCTGGCATGACCATCAAGGACATCGACCTCATCGAGATCAACGAGGCCTTCGCCGTTGTTCCGCTGAAGTTCATGCGTGAGATGGGCATCGACGACAGCCGCGTGAACGTCAACGGCGGCGCCATCGCCCTTGGCCACCCGATCGGCGCCACCGGCGCCATCATCATCGGCTCGCTGCTCGACGAAATGGAGCGCCGCGATCTGAACACCGGCCTGGCCACCCTGTGCGCCGCCGGCGGCATGGCTCCGGCCATCATCATCGAGCGCATGTAAGAGTGCGCGGGAGCGCTCCGGCGCTCCGCCTGATGATCATTGCATGAATGACGCCCGGACCATTGGTCCGGGCGTTGTTGGTTCGGCGCCTGGCGATCGCGGCCTGGGTTTGACCGGTCACACTGCGGCCAGGTCAGAACGATGCGCGCCCCTCACTGATCCAGACAGAGTGAGCATTGCTCTGGGAGCGGGCAGGCGATGAGGCGGGACGGCGCAATCGCGTGCTGGCGGCACAACGCGCCAGGCATGGTTGCGTGTGGCGTGCTGGTTCACCAGGGACCACCGCTGCTCCGTCCCAACAGGCGCCCGCCCGTTTGGCCAGCCTCAGCCCTGGCCGTAGCGCCTGAGCAGCCCCCGGCCCAATTGCGCCAGATGCACCTGATCTGGCCCGTCGCCGATGCGCATGAAGCGGGCGTATGCGTAAGCGTCGGCCAGGAACGTGTCCTGCGAGACGCCGGCCCCGCCATGCACCTGAATCGCCCGGTCGATGACCAGCGCCGCCATGCGCGGCACGGCGATCTTGGCGGCGGCGATCAGATCGCGCGCCGCCTTGTTGCCCTCCTGGTCCATCTTGCGGGCGGCGTGCAGGGTCAGCAGCCGGGCCTGCTCGATCTCCACCCAGGAATTGGCGATGTCCTCACGCACCGAGCCCTGCTCGCCCAGCGGCTTGCCGAAGGCTATGCGCCGCTCGGCGCGCTGGCACATCAGCTCCAGCGCCCTTTGGGCGCAGCCAATCAGCCGCATGCAGTGGTGGATGCGCCCTGGCCCAAGCCGCCCCTGGGCGATCTCAAAACCGCGCCCCTCGCCGAGCAGGATATTGGCGGCGGGCACGCGGACATTGTCATAAATGATCTCCGGATGGCCGACCGGGGCGTGGTCAAAGCCGAACACCCGCATGTCACGCACAATTTTGACCCCCGGCGCATCGCGCGGCACCAGGATCATCGACTGCTGCAGATGGCGGTTGGGATTGTCCGGGTCGGTCTTGCCCATGACGATCAGCAGCTTGCAATCCTCGCTCATCGCCCCGGAGGTGAACCATTTGCGGCCATTGATGACGTAATGATCGCCGTCGCGGTCGATGCGGCACTGGATATTGGTGGCGTCGGAGGAGGCGACCTCCGGCTCGGTCATCGAGAACGCCGAGCGGATCTCGCCATCGAGCAGCGGCTGCAGCCACTGCTGCTGCTGCTCCGGCGTGCCATATTGCGCCAGCACCTCCATATTGCCGGTGTCGGGCGCCGAGCAGTTGAATATTTCCGACGCCCACGACACCCGCCCCATGATCTCGGCCAGCGGCGCATAATCGACATTGCTCAGGCCAGCGCCGTGATCACCGGGCAGAAACAGGTTCCACAGACCTTCGGCCCTGGCCTCGCGTTTGAGGCTGTCGATGATTGGCGGGCGGCGGTTGTGATAGCCGCTGGCCACTTCCTCGTCATAGATGTGCTCGGCCGGGTAGACCCGACGCTGCATGAAATCGCTCAGGCTGGCGATCAGTTCGCTGGCCCTGTCGCTATGGGTGAACATGGCGCGCCTCCTGTGGCGCGCCAGCCCGACGCGCCGGCTTGCGCCCTGTGCGCACCGCGGGGGCCGCGCCAGGGCATGCGTCTGAAATCATTGTTGCGCCGCCACGCCTTACATGGCGCGGCGACGCGCATGTCCAATTGGCGCGGCGGCGCGCATGGCCAATCGGCGCGACGGCGCCTTTGGCAGACGGTCAGGCCGGTTCGGCCACCGTGTAGTCCTGGAACTGCTTGCGCAGGGTCAGCTTGTGCACCTTGCCGGTGCCGGTCATCGGGAAGCTCTCCATGAACTCCACCGCGTCCGGCATCCACCATTTGGCGATGCGCGGCTCGAGATGGGCGAGGATGTCTTGCGCCGTCACCTCGGCGCCCTGGCGCGGCACCACCAGCAGCAGCGGCCGCTCCTGCCATTTCGGGTGGTTGATGGCGATCACCGCCGCCTGTAGCACCGCCGGGTGGCTGAGCGCCGCGTCCTCGATCTGGATCGACGAGATCCATTCGCCGCCGGATTTAATGACGTCCTTGGAGCGGTCGGTGAGGGTGACGTAACCATTGGGGTCGATCATCGCCATGTCGCCGGTCATCAGGTAACCGTCAGCGTCCATGGCCTCGATGCCCTTGTGATAGGCGCTCGACACCCATGGCGCGCGCACGCCGAAATGGCCGACCGCCTGGCCGTCACGCGGCAGCTCATTGCCGTCGTCATCGACGATGCGCGCCTTGACGCCAGCCACCAGTCGACCGGACTTCATGCGGTCGCCAATGAGTTCGTCGAAGCTGGGCTCGTGGTCGCGGAACTGCTGCATCGGCATGGTGGCCATCAGCGCCTCGGTCATGCCCCAGGCCTGGACGTAGGCGACGCCATATTCCTTCTCCAGCAGCTCGACCATGGCGCGGGCCGGGGCGGTGCCGCTCGACAGCGTGCGCTTCAGCGTCGAGAACTTCTTGCCGGTACGTCCCAGCCAGTCGAGCAGGATCAGCCAGAAGCTGGGCACGCCCGCCGACAGGGTGACGCCTTCGTTCTCAAACAGCTCATAGAGCTTGTCCGGCTCATAATTGCGGCCAGGGAACACCAGTTTCGAGCCGGTATAGGGCGCCATGAACGGCATGTTCCAGGCGTTGCCGTGGAACATCGGCGCCATCGGGAACATCACCTGGCGTTTGCCCGGCTCAAAGCCGGTCATATAGAGGAAATTGGCCCCGAGCAGGGTCTGCAGCACCAGCGCGCGATGCGAGTAGACCACGCCCTTGGGATTGCCGGTGGTGCCGGAGGTGTAGCAGATGGTCGCCGCATTGGTCTCCGGAAACTCCGGCCAGGCGAAGCCGTCGTCGGTCTCGGCGGCCAGCAGCTCCTCATAGGAATAGACATTGCTGAGCGTGGTCTCGGGCATGCGGCCCTCAGCCGCCATGATAATATAGCCCTTCACCGTGGTCAGCTGCGGCGCGAGTTGCTCGACCAGCGGCAAGGTCAGGGCGTCGACGAACAGATATTCATCTTCGGCGTGATTGATGATGTAGACGATCTGTTCGGGAAACAGGCGCGGATTGACGGTGTGCAGCACCGCGCCGAGGCCAGGCGCCGCATAGAACATCTCGAAATGCCGGTGGGTGTTCCACGCCAGCGTGCCGATCACCGTGCCTTCCGTTGCGCCCAAGCGACGCAGCGCCAGCGCCATGCAGCGGATGCGGTTGCGCGCCTCGCGGTAATTGTAACGGAAGATATCGCCTTCGATCTCGCGGGCGACCACTTCGGCGTCGCCATGCTGCAGGCCGGCGTATTCGATGAAGTTGGACAGCTGCAACGGCATGTCCATCATAAGTCCGCGCATGCGTTTCCCCCTCAAGGCCGCCAGTGGCGGCGGCTGGCCAGGGCCGCCAGTGGCGGCGGCTGGCGTTGAAAGCTTTTGCAAGAATGCGCCGTTGGCCGGCGTCAGTTTGAAGGTATTGGCCGTCAGAGGCGGCGACAGTCGCAGCGCACGTTGACCTCTGCCGCAGGTCGCCGCGCATGCATGGCGGGGCAGGCTACGGCACAGCCTTTGCAGGCGGCAATTGCTCCGTTAGTTGTATGTCGCCAAAACAACGCCCGGGGCAGCGACTGACCCGGGCGTGTAAAGAGCTTTACTGATCTTTCTTCGATCCAGGCAGGATGCCCATATATTTGGAGATGATCTGCAACATCACTTCATCGGCGCCGCCGCCAATCGAGCCGAGGCGGCTGTCGCGATACATGCGGGTGATGTCGCTCTCATTCATGAAGCCCATGCCGCCCCAATATTGCAGGCAGCTGTCAGAGACTTCGCGCGACAGGCGGCCGCCGATCAGCTTGGCCATGGAGGCGAGCTTGGTGACTTCCTCACCGTTGATGTAGCCATGGGCGGCGCGATAGACCAGGGAGCGCAGCGCCTCGACCTTGGCCTGCAACTCGGCCATCTTGAAATGGATGATCTGGTTGTCGAGCAGCGGCTTGCCGAACACCATGCGGTTGCGGGTGTATTCGATGGTGTCGTTGATCGCCGTCTCCATACCGACGAGGCCGCCAGCCGCGCCCCACAGCCGTTCGATCTGGAACTGCTCCATCTGGTAGACGAAGCCGCGGCCTTCCTCGCCGATGCGATAACGCTGCGGCACGCGCACATCGTCAAAGAAGATCTGCGCCGTGTCGGAGGCGCGCATGCCCATCTTGTCGAGCTTGCGGGCAATCTCGACGCCCTTGGTCTTCATCGGCACGCAAATCAGCGTCTTGTTGCGGTGCACCTGGCCTTCAGAGGTGTTGGCCAGCAAGCACATCCAGTCGGCCTGGGTGCCATTGGTGGTCCACATCTTGCCGCCGTTGATGACATAGTCATCGCCGTCCTTGCGCGCGGTGGTCTTCAGCGAGGCGACGTCGGACCCGGCGCCTACCTCGGAGACGCCGAGGCAGGCGACATAGTCGCCCGAGATCGACGGGGCGAGGAACTCAGCGCGCAATTCATCTGAACCATGCTTGGCGAGGGCCGGGGTGGCCATGTCGGTCTGCACGCCGATGGCCATGCCGATCGAGCCGCCGCGGATCGAGCCAATGGCCTCGCAGAACGCCAGCTCATAGGTGTAGTCGAGGCCAAGGCCGCCGAATTTCTCCGGCTTGTTGATGCCGAGGAAGCCCTGCTGGCCCATCTTCTTGAACAGTTCATGCGCCGGGAAGACGCCCGCCGCCTCCCATTCCTCGATATGAGGATTGATCTCGGTCTGGCAGAATTTGGTGACGGAGCGCATCAGCTCCTTGTGCTGTTCGGTGTAGATCATGTTTCCTCCCGGCGGGTGGTCCGGGATTTGCCCCCCGGCGCCTTGACCCGGTCCCTGTCCCTCAAACGCCAGCACGCTGGCGCATTCCGCCACCGGCGCCGGCTTGCCAGCATCGCTGAGCATGGCGTTGTGGCCCGCTTACCGCCGGCGCGCGATCCCCGTGCGCGGATAGTCGGCGCCTGGTACTGGCATGGTCGAGTGTAGTACGGACCCGTACTTTGCGGGCATTGTAGCGAGGTTTGCCGCCTTGGGAAGTCCCCGCGTCGCGACGATTTTTGCAGCGGCGCGCTGGCGTCTGCATGGCGTTGGATCTGCGCCTGAGTAGCCCCAAACCATTCCCCCAGCCGTCATGCCCGTGCTCGTCACGGGCATCCACGTCTTGCCGCCACTGCTTCAGATGGCCGTGGCATTGCCCCGACTCCGGTGGGACTTCCCTTGACGCCGCTAGCAGGCGCGGCGCGCAGGCTGCGTCGCGCGGCTGCACATCCCGTAACGCCAGGACGTGGATGCCCGTGACGAGCACGGGCATGACGGCGAGAGGGGGGCGGCCCGAGGTGACCAGCCTGCGGCGTTGCTTTCTAAAGGGGGCGGGGGGCTGCAGCGCGTTGGGGAGCGCTTCGGCCTGGTTTCTTGTACCCCCAAACCATTCCCCCAGACGTCATGCCCGTGCTTGTCACGGGCATCCACGTCTTGCCGCCACTTCTTCAGCTGGCCGCGGCATCGCCCAGACGCGGGTGGGGCTTCCTTTGACGCCGCTAGCAGGCGCGGCGCGCAGCTGCGTCGCGCGGCTGTACATCCCGGAACGCCAGGACGTGGATGCCCGTGACGAGCACGGGCATGACGGCGAGAGGGGGGCGGGCCCGAGGTGACCAGCCTGCAGCGTTGCTTTCTAAAGGGGGCGGGGGCTGTAGCGCGGGGTGAGCCCTTCGGCTTGGCTTTGCTGTATTCCCCAAACCGTTCCCCCAGCCGTCATGCCCGTGCTTGTCACGGGCATCCACGTCTTGCCGCCACTGCTTCAGCTGGCCGCGGCATCGCCCATGCGCCGGTGGGACTTCTTTTGACGCCACTAGCAGGCGCGGCGACCAGGCTGCGTCGCGCGGCTGCGCATCCCGGAGCACCGCGACGTGGATGCCCGTGACAAGCACGGGCATGACGGCGAGAGGGGGCAGGCCCGAAGTGAGCTGTCTGCGGCGTTGCCTTCTAAGGGGGCGGGGGCTGTAGCGCGGGGTGAGCGCTTCGGCTTGGCTTTGCTGTATTCCCCAAACCATTCCCCCAGCCGTCATGCCCGTGCTCGTCACGGGCATCCACGTCTTGCCGCCACTGCTTCAGCTGGCCGCGGCATCGCCCCGACGCCGGTGGGACTTCCTTTGACGCCACTAGCAGGCGCGGCGCGCAGGCAGGCGTCGCGCGGCTGCGCATCCCGGAACGCCAGGACGTGGATGCCCGTGACGAGCACGGGCATGACGGCGACCGCTCTGCTGCGGTGCGGCTCAAGCGAGCGGCGGGGCTACGGCGTTTCAATCCCGCCGCCGCGCTCCGTTCGCCGTGGGGTCACGCCGCTGCATCGTTAGCGACAGACCTGACGGCCGGAGCCGCGATTGCGCAGGTCGAGGTGCAGATGGTCGTTATGGAAGCGGTCGCCGCCGGGGCCGATCACCGTGTCGAAAATCCGGCAGGCGTTCTTGCGAATGAAGCTCTGGAACAGATTTTCCCCCGACGTCGGGTGGCTGGGGCGGACCATATAGGCGCGGCGGCTGTCGAAGGCGAAGCCGGCGATGTCGATGGCGTTGGCGTAGCCATGTTCGCTGATCTTGGCGCCGCGCTGGTGGTTCATGGTGCGGCAGGCATAGGTCGGGCCGATGATCACCTGGGTGATATTGGCGCGCAGATGTTGGCGCGCCGCCGGCTGGGCGACGCCGCGCAGCCATTCGGCCGTGGCCTCGACCATGGCGCAGGATAACGTCCCTGGCTTCGACAGCGGCAGGCCGCCGGGCAAAGCGATGACCCTGACGCCATTGCGAATGCCGCAGCTGCCATTGGCGATCGGCCCGATGCGCTCGACAACGGCGCCAGCCTTGCGCAGCCGCGCCACGCAGGCGTCGACCTCGGCGTCGGTTCGGGTGGGGTGCGGGGTGCGCAGGCCGCTGGGGCTCTCAAGCAGCGGCTCCTCAATCTCATCGCGTTTGCCAAAGGGCCACCATGCCGGCTTCCTGGCCTCAGGTTGCGCAACCGGCGGGGCGACGGGCGCCGTCTCGGCCTGGGCAGGTTGCTGTTGCACATCCAGCGGAAACGCCGGGCGCATTGGCGGCAGCGGCGCAACGCTGCTGAATGAACCGTCGTCGGGCGAGGCGCCAGGAGCAAGTCCGGGGGTGAGCCCTGGCTGCGACAGGCTGGGGACCTGAGGGCGGGCGGTTTCGGCGTGCTGGTCCTCATCCGCCGCAGGCTGGCCAGCTGGCGACTGGGCGATCAAATCGCCAGGCCGTGCCGGCGGTAGCGGCGCGATCCGCGAAAGGCCAGGGGCCAGCCGGTCATTTGGCGGCGGGACGCTGTCGGCGCCCGAGGCGACAGGCTGGCTGGCGATGGGCTGGTCTTGGGCCGGCGCGGGGGCAGGGGCAATCGCTGGCGATGGGGCGGCTGCGGGCGCAAGATCTGCGGGGCGTGGCGGCGGCAAGGGCGCGTCGCCTGGCCCGGCAGGCGCCTCCTCTTCCGCAGTCGCGGCTTCTGCCGCAGGCGGCGTAGGCGCCGGGGCGCTGCGCCCGGTCTGGAGATTGTCCGGCCACGCCGAGCCGCTCATGCTGCGAATGCCCGGCGATTGCGCCGCTAGCGGCGCAACAAGGCCCAGCCCCAGCGTCGGTGCGAGGGAGGCGACCCACAACAGGCGCGCCAGCGCAACGCGGCCGGGACGACGCCGCGCAGGCTGCGGGCGATGGGATGCGGAAACCGTCATTGCAGCGCACTTATCGCATGCATGACGCTCGGTCATCCATTATTAACCAGGACGACGGTTTGGCGGCGGCACGGGTCTCAAGCTCAGCTTCCGCTTGGGTAGCCAGCTGGCTATCGCGCGCGTGGTCCAGATGGTGAGCCAGCACTGGACAGCACGCCGCCGCTGCGCTTTGAGGTAGGGCGTGGCCGATGCGAGGCGACGCCAGCCGGCATGAAAGGCATGCAAAGCTTGAGCGTGACACCGAATGTGACTGCGGACGCCGACCGCCTGGAGCGCCTGATCAGCCAGCTCACCGGGGGTGGCGCAGCGACGCGGGTGTTAATACAGCTGGCCGCCTCACGGGGATGGCCTGAGCCGGTGCTGGCGCGCAAGCACATGGCGCCAGCGGTCGCAGCGCCGGTGGAGGCGCTGTCAGCGCTGCAGGTCGGGAGCGATGAGCATATCGCCTGTCGCGCCGTAGAGTTGGCCTGTGGCGAGCGGGTGCTGTCGCGGGCGGTGAACTGGTATGTGGCCAGCCGGCTGCCCGCCGCCGTCAACCAGCAGCTGGACGCTGGCGACGCGCCCTTCGGCCTGCTGGTCGGGGCGCTGCAACCGCAACGGCGATTGCTGTGCCTGACGCGGCTGTGGCCAGACGCTGTTACAGGGGCTGCGCCATCACGTCCGCCGCTGCAGGCGCCGCTGTTTCGTATCACCGCGGTGCTCAGCGGATTGCCCAGTGTCGGCGCCCGGCGGCGACCATTAGCCTATGTCGACGAAACCTATCTCGGCCAAGTGTTGGCCT